>NZ_CP136051.1:2871000-3190000 GCF_032999765.1 Imperialibacter roseus
GGCCCTATCATCACTGGGCCTATCATGTCAAACACACTGCTTCTTTCTACCATTTGTTTACGTTCGATTCAGTAAATTTTTTAAACCCTGCCCAATTTTCTGATCGAAATCATACTGCAACCGGCGCCTTTATCCCGGGATAAGGCTCGTAGTTCAACAGTTTAAAATCTTCGTATCGGAAATCAAAAATTGATTTCACGTCCTTATTCAACTCCATCGTTGGCAGCGGCAATGGCTCCCGTGAAAGCTGAAGCTCAGCCTGCTCCAAATGGTTGGAATAAAGATGAGCGTCTCCAAGTGTGTGCACAAAGTCACCGTAACCAAGCCCGCATACCTGCGCCACCATCATGGTAAGCAGCGCATACGAAGCAATATTGAACGGTACACCCAAAAACACGTCGGCACTGCGCTGGTAGAGCTGGCAACTCAACTTGCCGTCTGCCACATAAAACTGAAAAATAGTGTGGCAAGGAGGCAAACCGGATTTCGCCATTACCGGAATCTCCTTCGGATTCCAGGCAGACACCATCAGTCTTCTGGAGTCGGGCTTACTCTTAATGTCGTTAATCACGTCCGTGATCTGATCAACGCCTTCAAAGTCTCTCCACTGCTTGCCATATACGGGCCCCAATTCGCCGTATTTCTTAGCGAATGCAGCATCCGTCTTAATTGTCTCAATAAACTCTTTCAGTTTTTCCTTCCACTCGTCACTGTACTTTGGGTAGGTCTCTTCCTGCCCCGTTTGCTTCAGATAACTTTGAAATGGCCATTCATTCCAAATGCCAACACCATTCTTCACCAGGTATTCAATATTGGTGTCGCCCTGCAAAAACCACAACAGCTCATAAATGATAGACCTCAGGTGCACCTTTTTGGTTGTCACCAGAGGAAATCCCTCCGACAGGTCGAACCGCATCTGATGGCCGAAAATACTGATCGTACCGGTGCCGGTTCTGTCTGTCTTTTTGGTTCCTTTTTCAAGGATCAACCGCATAAGGTCATGGTATTGCTTCATGTTTTTTGCTTGTTTCTTTGGTCTTTCAAAGCTACTAAGCCACAGGTAATTGAGCTAAAGTTTTTTATCTAATTCGGCCTTACAGAGGGTGCTCCATAGTGAAGCACCTGAAAGGTAGTATCCTGCCCGATATTAACGATATAAAGAAAGTCGTACTGCCAATCTTCCAGGTTTTCGAATTGGCCGCTGTCAATCAGCTGATTTACCATAGCAGGAACAGTGTTTGAGTGCCCGGAAACCAGCAGGTTCCCTCCTCTGTTCTTATTCACCTCCACCGACAGAAACTCTTTGTTCCCCGGATCATACGCAGTCACTGCCAGGTTGTTTTCTCTTGCAATGGCTTCGACTGTTTCATTTGTTCTTTTGTAAGGTGTGCTGTAAACGCCTGTCAACTGAACGTCGGCCAGCGTCTGCATCAAAGCAACAGCTCTCTGCATTCCCAAACTGTCTAAAGACGGATCTTTCGTGCCATCATCAGCTTTTTCAGCATGCCTGACCAACACGATAGTGGTTGGTTCAATTTCGGCGACCGTTTTCACAGGAGCCTGACAACCAGCGAACACAAAGCCTATTGCCAAAAAAAGAACTAAAAACCTTTTCATTTCCTTCATTAAGATTCGGGCTAAACCCTTTCTTTGCATTAGTAGTTAAACATTTTGAATTATTACAATCAGATAAAAAAATATGGCACAAAGCAAGGAGATGCTGAAGGTAGGAGACAAAATACCCTCGTTTGAATTGCCTGACCAAAACGGTAAATTGATCAGCATCGACAGCCTCCTGGGAAGCAAAAACCTCGTTATCTACTTTTACCCCAAAGACTATACCTCCGGCTGCACAGCCGAAGCATGCAGCTTTCGTGACCACTATGAGGTCTTCAAAGAATACGATGCAGAAGTAATAGGCATAAGCACTGACGGCGCCAACCGGCACAATGCCTTTGCGAAGTCGTATCAGCTTGGCTTTATACTACTCAGCGACAAGGGCAAGAAAGTAGAAAAGCTCTTCGGCGTACCCAGGGCACTTTTCGGACTTATGACCGGCCGGGTTACTTTTGTTGTGGACAAGGAAGGAGTCATTCGTCATGTCTTTCAGTCGCAAACACAGGCCACCAGGCACGTAGATGAAGCCCTTCAAATAGTGAAATCGTTAAAATGAAAGAACAGGAAATAAAACTGCTCACCTCGTTTAGAAGAGAACTGCACCGATACCCCGAGTTGTCGGGAGAAGAGAATGAAACTGCCAAAAAGGTGTTGTCGTTCCTGGAGCGCACGAACCCGTCAGCTATTCATGCTGGTATCGGAGGCAACGGCTTAGTAGCTATATACGACAGTGGCCAACCGGGCCCATCTATCGGGTTTCGATGCGAACTGGATGCTTTGCCTATTGTCGAAAGAAATTCATTTGACCACAAATCTGAAAATACCGGCACCAGCCATAAATGCGGGCACGACGGGCACATGGCTATAGTAGCTGGCGTGGGGCTGTATTGCAAGGAAAACCCTGTGCGTCGGGGAAAGTTAACACTCATTTTTCAGCCTGCTGAAGAAACCGGCTGTGGGGCTCAATCGATGTTGAATGACCCAATTCTAAAAAGCTTTTTGCCCAAACAACTCTTTGCCCTGCACAATGTGCCTGGCTTTGAAACGGGTGCAGTAATCTGTAAAAAAGACGTTGCTTGTCCGGCGTCCGAAGGCTTGGTTTTTTCACTGGAAGGCAAGACATCCCATGCTGGTCAGCCGGAAAAAGGAAACAACCCCGCTCCTGTGATGGCAGCCATCCAGCTGAAAGCTCAGCAACTGCATGACGAACGCTGGCAAAATCAAAACCGCACAAAGATCACAACGGTGATGATGGATTTGGGTGGCAGGGCCTTTGGAGTAAACCCTGGCAAAGGTTCAGTGGCTTTCACGCTGCGCTCCGATAGCAACGAAGAGTTGGCTGTTGTAAAAAGTGAGCTGATCAAGTTTGCAAAAGAGAAATGTGAAATGGCCGGGTTGGCTTTGTCACTCGAAGAAAGCGATCCCTTCAAAGCGGTGGTCAACGATCCTGAAGCGTTCACTGCGATTCAATGGGCCGCCGTGGCCAAAGGTCTGGCTTTTGAGGTGGCGGAAACACCTTTTCCCTGGTCGGAGGATTTCGGTCGTTTTAGTGAGGTGACCTCCACGGGCTTCTTCGGTCTTGGCGCAGGCCTGGCTTCCCCTGAGCTCCATCACGATATTTACGACTTTCCCGATGAGCTGATTCCGATTGGAACAGGGTTGTTTTTGGAGCTTGGCAAAGCGCTGTGGGCATAAAAAAAGGCAAGCAGTTCGCTTACCTTCTCTTTATATTCTGAGTTGTTGACTTTTAAAACCCTCCGACTTTCAACGTTAGGAAATAGTTGATGCCATTGAAGTCCTTTTCTGTTGTTTCGGCGAGATCGAGGTCTTGAGTGAAGCGTTTGGAAACCCCAAGATCAAGCCTGAAATTTCTGGCGATGTTTACTTCGAGGTCGACGCCTGGTTCTACATACCAGAACACGTCGTTGTCCTGAGAGACGTTTGGGCCTCTGTTGGTTCCGCCATAGTCCTCCCAGTCGAGTACATAGCCCAGCCAGCCAGCGCCCGCCGATACGGGGAAAGTGATGTGCACCACCTGATTGCTAAAGAAAATTGGCTCCAGAAAGAACCCTCCGTAGCCACCCACAGCTACTACCCTGTTCTGCGGGTCTATGTCGTCGAACTTGGCTGTTGGCACAATGCCATGCCCCTCAAGACCTATGCCGAGGGAGCGATTCACAATCCAGCCTCCCCTCACACCTCCGAGCACCATTGGCTGTCCACGGAACTCGGTCGCCCGAAAGGAAAGGGCGCCAAAGCCACCGCTGTGGTTTAAGCTGCCAGAAAGTGTTTTGATATCACTTCTGGAGCGAGAACGAGATTTTACATAATAGTGCCTTTCCGGCTCATCACGATTGTCACTATCCGACGGCAGTGTTTCGTAATACTTAATGGTTCTGTTGCCGTCCACTTTTTCTTCAGGTTGTGTGGCAGGGATGGTATCGGCTTTAACTGTCGTGTCGGCCTTGTATGTGATGGTTTGTGCGTTGGCCACCGAACAAAAGGCTGCTGAAAGTGAAAGCAAGCTTAAAAAAGGGATCAGTTTCATTGATTATTCTAAGTTAAATTCTGAAGCAAGGACGAGGCTGGGCGAAAGAGGTTTCCAAGTTCGTGAAAAAAATAATTAAGTGTGGAATTCCCTCTATGCGGTCTTTGCGCCTTTGCGTAAATACAACACCCCAAATTAAACTCACCTTTCCTTTCACAAAATCCACTCATTTCTAACGGTAATCATTAATTTTGCCAGCTAATTGAAAAACCCTTGGTAATGGCTGAGTACAACTTCAGAGAGATTGAGCAGAAATGGCAGAAAAACTGGAAAGAGAAACAGGTATTCAAAACCGGCTCTGACACGTCCAAACCTAAGTTCTATGCGCTCGACATGTTCCCCTATCCTTCCGGCGCCGGACTACACGTCGGTCACCCGCTGGGGTACATCGCTTCCGACATCGTAAGCCGGTACAAAAGAATGCAGGGATTCAACGTGCTTCACCCGATGGGTTTCGACTCTTTCGGCTTGCCTGCCGAGCAGTATGCCATTCAAACGGGGCAGCATCCATCCATTACTACCGACACCAATATCAAGCGGTACAAAGAGCAGTTGGAAAACATCGGCTTCTCTTACGACTGGAGCCGGGAAGTTAGGACGAGCGATCCATCGTTCTACAAATGGACGCAGTGGATTTTCAAGCAGCTGTTCAATAGCTGGTACAACAAAGACAGCGACAAAGCAGAACCAATTGCCGGGCTGATTGCCAAATTTGGAACCGAAGGCAACGGCAAAGTAAACGCTGTTTGCGATGACGATACAGTGCCATTTACGGCCGTCGATTGGAAGAACATGTCGGAAGCTGACCAGCAAAGAACATTGCTAAAGTACAGGCTGACGTACATCAACGAAACCACCGTGAACTGGTGCCCTGCATTGGGTACTGTGCTTTCCAACGACGAAGTGAAAGACGGCTTCTCCGAAAGAGGTGGCCACCCGGTGATCAAAAAGAAGATGCCGCAGTGGAGTATGCGCATCACGGCCTATGCCGAGCGTTTGCTGGAAGGCCTGGACAGAATCGATTGGCCGGAGCCCATCAAGGAAATGCAGCGCAACTGGATTGGCAAGTCCATTGGCGCTGAGGTTGACTTTAAAATTGAAAATTCGGAAAAGAACATTAGGGTTTTCACCACCCGTATTGACACCATATACGGTGTCACCTTTATGGTGCTGGCACCAGAAGCAGAGATTGTAAAAGAACTGACCACTCAGGAGCAAAAAGCTGAAGTGGAGCAATACGTAGAAGTGGCCAAAAACCGCTCAGAGCGGGACCGTATTGCCGATGTGAAGACTGTTTCAGGCGTTTTCACGGGTTCTTACGTGATCAATCCTTTCTCTGGCGAAAAAGTACCTATCTACATTGCCGACTATGTGCTGGCTGGTTACGGCACAGGCGCAGTAATGGCGGTACCTAGCGGTGATCAGCGTGACTTCAACTTTGCGAAGCATTTCGGCTTACCCATTACACAGATCATCGACGAGCAAAAAATAACCGACACCGAAGCCGACCCTACCAAGCAGGGTAAAATGGTCAATTCGGGCATGCTGAACGGATTGACCCCGCTGGAAGCGATTGAGAAAGCAGGACAATATGTGGAAGAAAAAGGCATTGGTGTTCGTAAAGTGAATTTCCGCATGCGGGATGCTATTTTCGGCCGCCAGCGTTACTGGGGTGAGCCTTTGCCCGTTTATTTCAAGGACGGCATCCCCTATCTGCTAGAAGATAACGAATTACCATTGGAGCTTCCTGATGTAGACAAATTCCTTCCCACCGAAGATGGAGAGCCACCACTTGGCCGGGCCAAGGACTTCAAAACTAAAGAAGGCTACCCTTACGAGCTGACTACCATGCCTGGCTGGGCGGGATCGAGCTGGTATTTCTTCCGTTACATGGATCCGCACAACGAAAAGGAGTTCTGCAGCAAAGAGGCACAAGCTTATTGGCAGTCCGTCGACCTTTACATTGGTGGATCCGAGCACGCCACCGGGCATTTGCTGTACTCAAGGTTCTGGACGAAGTTTCTCTATGACCTTGGACTGGTCACCGTCGACGAATATGCGACCAAGCTGGTGAACCAGGGAATGATTCAGGGTAATAGTGGCTATATTCATAGGGTAAGTTATTTCTTTACCGACCCCTCGTCTAATCAAGAGATTGACCAACCCTACAGAAAAGCGTTATTTATTAGCTACACAACCTATAAAAAACTGCTTTCTAAAGAATTTAAAGAAGAGACAGAGGATGCTATCAAGAAAAAAATCGTAGACACATTAGATGATGATTTAATATCGAAGATTGAAACTGGGAGGCTTAAATTAGCTATGGCTATTTCACGGTTTCCTGTTGAGATCTCATTTATCAATGCATCGAATGAATTAGATACAAAAGGAATTAGGAGCTGGCGGCCAGAGTTTGAGGATGCAATCTTCTTAGGTGAAAGACTTGATGTTGTCGGGTACAACGACGAAAAATATGTCGTTGGACGAGAGGTAGAAAAGATGTCAAAAAGACTACATAATGTGGTCAATCCTGACGACATGATAGAAAAATACGGCGCCGACACGCTGCGCTTGTACGAGATGTTCCTTGGCCCGTTGGAGCAGTTCAAGCCCTGGAACACCCACGGAATCGACGGTGTGTTCAAGTTCTTGCGCAAAACCTGGAGGCTATTCCACGACGATAAAGGTGAATTGAGCGTTTCTACCGAAAAACCAACAGCTGATGAGCTGAAAGTACTTCATAAAACCATCAAAAAGATGGCAGATGATGTGGACAAGCTGTCGTTCAACACTAGCGTGAGTAGCTTTATGATTTGTGTGAATGAGCTGACTGACCTGAAATGCAACAAGAAAGAGATTCTTGGGCCATTGACACAGATCATTGCACCATATGCTCCTCACATCGCCGAAGAACTTTGGGAGAAGCTGGGTAATACTGAGAGTATCACTTATTCGAAGTTCCCTGAGTTCAATCCTGAGTTCGTGAAGGAAGACGCCTTCGAATACCCAATTAGTATCAACGGAAAGATGCGCCACAAAATGAGTTTCTCTGCTGATGCCTCACCTGCTGAAGTTGAAAAGGCTGTGCTTGCCGACGAGGCTGTGCAGAAATGGACTGAGGGAAAGGCACCGAAGAAGGTAATTGTGGTGCCAAAGAGGATTGTGAATATTGTTCTTTAAAAGTAGTTAGTTGGAGAGGAATGAGTGTGAGAGTAAACTGAATTTACTCTCACACTCTCCTATTACTAACTCTTCATCGTTTGTTATTTCGGCATTAACCGGATAATCTGCCCCGGCCCTTCCGTTGAAACATAAAGGTAGCCATCAGCCCCCTGAGCTACGTCACGGATACGGCCCACACCATTCAACAGACGCTCTTCTTTCAACACCTTGCCGTCTTTTATTTCGAGCCTTGCTAGGGTTTGTCCCGCCAAAGCACCCACAAACAGGTTGCCTTTCCATTCAGGATATTTGTCGCTCGTTACGAAATCCATACCGCAAGGAGCAATAGATGGCACCCAGTAATGAATAGGCTGCTCCATGCCGTCTTTTGCCTTGTCGTTGCTGATGATGCTGCCATCATAGTCGATGCCGTAAGTAATTCTTGGCCAGCCGTAGTTTTTTGCCTTGCGAACGATGTTTACTTCGTCACCGCCTCTCGGGCCATGTTCGTGCTCAAACAGTTCGCCTGTGGTCGGGTGAAATTTTAGTCCCTGAGGATTCCTGTGGCCATAGCTCCAAATGGTAGTTTTGGCATCAGGTATCCGAACGTACGGGTTATCTTCCGGCACTCTTCCATCATCAAAAATTCTGTGGATCTTGCCACAATCATTGGTAAGCGTCTGCGCATTTTCCATTTCGCCTCTCTCTCCTACTGAAAAGAAAAGGTAGCCATCCTTATCAAACGCCATCCGTGCGCCAAAATGCTGCCCTTTCTCCATCAAGGGACCTGCCTTAAATATTGTCTCCTGACTTGTCAGTTCGTTGCCTGAAAGCTTCCCTCTAATGATGACGGTATTGGCTCCGCCTTCACCTGGCCCGGCGTAGCTGATGTATATCCATCCCGTATTTGCATAGTTAGGGTGAAGTTCTACATCAAACAGACCACCCTGGCCTTTAGTAGACACAGCAGGAATGCCTTTGATTTCGGTTTTCTCTTTGCTGCCTTTGGCGATCTTCCAAAGCTTGCCCGGCTTATCGGCCACCAGCATATCGCCGTTCGGCAGCCAAGCCATCGACCAGGCACTTTCAAAGCCTTTGGCAAACACTTCCGTTTCAAAAGCAAAAGGTGCCTTTTCTTTTGTCTCAGCGCTGTTGCTTAGCCTTCGGCTAAATCCGGTGATAATTAGTAGTGATGCCAGGAAGGCAAGGGCGTAGATATTTTTTTTCTTCATGTTTATTAAAGGTCTCGCAGTTTAACTGGGATAAGCACTCAATTGTTACATTTCAGGAGTCAGGAGTCCTAGCTGTGATGAAAAAATCTCTTGACTGATCATGGGCCAGCACTCCTAAGAAATGTCAGCTTTTGTAAAAATAGGACAATTCTGGCTGAGATTGGTCTGCTTTGGATAATTTTACATTTTATGACAATTTTAAATGAGTTAAAGACTTCACTTTGAGAAGTAAATGACCGTCATGATTCTTACCAAAAGCCAACCTATGCAACGTACCATTTGGAAGTACACCCAGCTATTATTCTTAGCCCTGCTTTTTGCTTGTCAGCCCAGCGACCAGTCGTCAAATGTTGACGTCAATGCCTACTACAGCCCCAATGAAGACCTGGGAGTGCTTTTTCACGACGTACAAATGGCGCAAATTTTTTCTGACTCAAAAACATTTGTGGACAGTGACCCCTTGCGGCCAGCCGGCGAAATTGTGGCTGAGTACATGGAGAAAAAAGATCAACCCGGCTTTAGCCTTGGCGAGTTTGTAAGCGCCAATTTCAGAAAGCCGAAGCCAAGAGGCGCTGATTACGTACCCGATACCACAAAAACCTTTGCCGAAATACTCACGGAAAAATGGGATTACCTCACCCGCTCCCCAGATGAAAAGAGTTATAGCTCGCTGATTCCCCTGCCCTACAAATACGTGGTGCCTGGCGGACGCTTTGGCGAAATCTACTATTGGGACAGCTATTTCACCATGCTGGGCCTTCAGGTGTCCGGTCGGGAAGACCTGATGGAGAACATGCTGGACAACTTTGCCTACCTGATCGACTCCATCGGCTTTATTCCCAACGGCAACCGCACTTACTTTCTCAGCCGCTCCCAGCCGCCTTTCTTCGCTGCTATGGTGAACCTGCTGGCTGACTCAAAAGGTGATTCAGCAGTGGTGAAGTACCTGCCAGCTCTTGAGAAAGAGTATGCTTTCTGGATGGATGGCAAAGAGACCCTCAACCAGGGCAACCTTGCCTACCGCAGGGTGGTGATGGTAGATAACGGCCTCATAATGAACCGCTATTTCGATGACAGACCGGAGCCAAGACCCGAATCGTACAGAGAAGACGTAGAGCTGGCCGAGGGGCTTAGCGAGAATCAGAAGGTAGAACTGTACACTAACCTGCGGGCAGCTTGCGAATCGGGCTGGGATTTCAGTACCCGCTGGTTCGCCATTGCAGGTGACTTCAAAACGATCGTTACCACAGAAATCCTGCCCGTAGACCTGAATAGCCTCATGTACAACCTGGAGTCAACCATTTCCAGATTGAAGGCTTTTGCTGGAGATGAGGATGGAGCACAACAGTTTGATCAGCTGGCCAGCGACCGAAAGTCACTCATCCTCCAGTACTTCTGGAATGACGAAAAAAACTACTTTGTTGATTATCACTGGCCGTCTGCGGCGCAAAGAAACTTTATCACTCCCGCCGGCATGTACCCTCTTTATTTCGGACTGGCAGATGAAAGCCAGGCTCAAAAGGTTGAGGGAGCCGTAAGACGTAACCTGTTGAAGCCAGGTGGCATTACCACGACCAACATTATCTCAGGTCAGCAATGGGACGCCCCGAATGGCTGGGCTCCTTTGCAATGGATGACCATCTATGGTTTTCGCAGGTATGGCAACGACCTGCTGGCTGACCAAATCAGCGAAAGGTGGCTGAATTTGAACTCCCGTGTGTTTGACAAAACGGGCAAGATGATGGAGAAATACAATGTGCTCGACCTGAGTCTTGATGCCGGAGGCGGAGAATATCCCACGCAGGATGGATTCGGATGGAGCAACGGCGTTGTGTTGCGCCTGCTTCACGACGAAAGAATCGACAACAACAGGTAAGCTTTTCAATATCCTTTTTAGTTTTGCCGTCAAAGCATTAACCCTACATAGAATGAAGAATATAGCAGTGATTGGATCGGGCACCATGGGCAACGGTATCGCTCATGTTTTTGCATTAAAAGGTTTTAAAGTGGCGCTTGTCGACGTATCGGCGGCGGCCCTTGAGAAAGCAAAAGCCACCATAGCAAAGAACCTCGACCGCCAGGTAAGCAAGGAGCTGATCAGTGAGGCCGACAAAGCAACGGCGCTCTCCAACATCACCACCTTCACTGAAACTGCCAAAGGTGTTGCGCAAGCTGACCTTGTAGTGGAAGCAGCCACAGAGAAAATGGACATCAAGCTGGAGATTTTCCGGAAGCTGGATCAACTCACCCCGGCAAGCTGCCTGTTGGCCTCCAACACTTCTTCGATTTCCATTACCAAAATCGCTTCGGTCACTTCAAGGCCCGATAAAGTGATAGGCATGCATTTCATGAACCCTGTGCCTGTAATGAAGCTGGTCGAGGTTATTCGTGGCTATGCCACCAGCGATGAAGTGACAAAGCAAGTGTTGGAGCTGTCACGGACTCTAGACAAGATCCCGACTGAGGTAAACGACTATCCAGGCTTTGTGGCCAACCGAATTCTGATGCCAATGATCAACGAGGCCATCTATTCTTTGTACGAAGGCGTGGCTGGTGTGGAAGAGATAGACACCGTAATGAAGCTGGGCATGGCTCACCCAATGGGCCCACTACAACTGGCTGACTTCATTGGACTGGATGTGTGTCTTTCTATCCTTAAAGTAATGTATGATGGCTTCGGCAATCAGAAATATGCCCCCTGCCCTTTGCTAGTCAACATGGTGACTGCTGGCAAGCTGGGGATCAAGGCTGGAGAAGGGTTTTATCAGTATACTGCCGGGTCGAAGGAATTGGTGGTGGCAGGGAGGTTTAAGAAATAATGCCGCTGCAATCGGACGCCCGAACCATTAACAGGCAAGCCCTGAAAGGGCGAGATAAAAAAGGGTGGTGGCAAAACCCCACCCTAACAAAAGAATGGTTCGAAATAAGTCATTGAGCTGACTTGCTGCTAATTGCTTTCGCAGCTACCCACCCCCCTGACCACGCATTCTGAAAATTAAAGCCACCGGTAATGCCATCAATATCAAGTACCTCGCCAGCGAAGTAGAGGCCGGGAACGATTCTGCTCTCCATGGTAGTGGGGTTTACTTCATCCAGGCTCACACCTCCACAGGTAACAAATTCTTCTTTGAAAGTTGTTTTGCCATCCATATCGAATGCGCAGCGTATCAGCATCTCGCACAGCCTGTTCTTATCTTTTTTGGATAAATCCAGCCAACGCCTTTCTGGCGCAATCCCGGCTCTTTCAACTATTTTTTCCCACAAGCGACCTGGCAAACCGTACATTGGGTTTCCAAAAACTACCTTTTTGGGGCTCTGCGCAGCATGTGATTCTATCTCACCCCGCAAGGCTTCTTCTTTCTTGTCGCCCAACCAGTTCACCAGAAACAGTGACTTATAGCCAATTTCCGCCAGATCCCTGGCGCCCCACGCTGAAAGGCGCAAAACAGCTGGGCCGCTGAAGCCCCAGTGCGTGATCAGCAGCGGGCCTGTTGCCGCCAGCCCACGGCCAGCCACCTTTACTTCCGCAGATGGCACCGCCACACCGGAAAGCTCTTTCAGCCCACCTTCCGGCACATTGAATGTAAAAAGAGACGGAACGGGCGGCACAATAGTGTGCCCGAGTGCCTTGACCCAGCTAAACCCATCTTCTTTGGGCTGCCCACCGATGGTGACCAATATTTTAACGGCCTCAAGCGTTGCGGTTTCACTTTTCACGAGGAAACTTCCCGAAGTCCTTTCCAATGCCTTTACAGCAAAATGAGGGATAAGCTCGACCTTATACTTTTCCGCCTCCTTCAACAAGCAATCAATAACTGTCTGCGACGAGTTGGTCACCGGAAACATTCGTCCGTCAGCTTCCACTTTCAATGGCACCCCTCTTTCTTCAAACCATTTCACTGTGTCCCGGGCATCGAACTGATCAAATACCTTTTTCAGGAATTTGCCACCTCTGGGGTAGTTCTTGACGAGCTGCGAGGCATACTGGCAGTCGTGAGTCACATTGCAGCGACCGCCGCCCGACACTTTTACCTTCCCGAGCCACTTACTGGTCTTTTCTACCACTGCGACATTCAAGCCGGGATTTTGTATGCAGGCATTCACCGCACCGAAAATCCCAGCTGCACCTCCTCCTACTACTACCAGATCGTACCTGACTGCCATTTGCAAATTTCCTTGTAAGAAGCCACGAAAATACGGGATTCATTCAAACAGATAAATTAGATTTGTCTTTAGAGATCAAAAAGAACCAATGGCTAAGAAAAAAGTACCAGCAAAAAATAGAAGTACCCGTAAATCGTCTAAAGACTCAGGAAGCAATTCGGGGCTCATACTCGCAATTGTGATGATCCTGGTAATAGGACTGGCATGGTATTTAAAAAATAATGATGGCCTGCCTGACTTTCTTCAGACAGGGCGCAAGCAGCAACAGACCGAAGAATCCCCTAAAAAGCCCTCCAAACCGGTTGAGAAAAAGGAGTCTGCCAAAAGGCAGTCAACTCAAAAGCCTGCAAAACGGGAGTCAAATGAGGAGAAGTCATCAGCCAACAAACCAGCTGAGGAAGCGGGAAAACCCACCGATTACAACCATTACTACTACACCACCTCCTTTGATTTCGCCTGGCCAGCTTACAGCCAGGACGACCTCATTGTAGAACACGAAGGGTACACCCTTGCTTACGACGAGGATATCGAACAGCCCAAGTGGGTGGCGTACCGTCTGACGGCAGAAAACATTAGCAAAAATGTGGCTCAACGAAAGGATAACTTTAGGCCGGACAAGGACGTGCGGACTGAGTCTGCAACCTTAGCAGACTATAAAGGGTCTGGGTATGACAGAGGGCATCTGGCGCCAGCCGCCGATTTTAGCTGGTCACAGTCTGCTATGGATGGCACCTTCTTTCTTAGCAACATGAGCCCTCAGGACCCTTCTTTCAATCGGGGAATTTGGAAACAGTTGGAGGAAAAGGTCAGGGGTTGGGGAATGAGAGACAAAGAGCTTTTTGTAGTGGTGGGCCCAATCGTAGAAGGTGGAGCCAAGAAAATAGGCAAGAACAAAGTGGCTGTTCCTCAAAAGTTTTACAAAATTGTTCTGGATATTTCTGAACCCGAGCTGAAGGCAATTGGTTTTGTGATGGAGAATAAGGCCTCAACCCTCGGAATAATGGAATATACAGTGACTATTGACTCCATCGAAAAGATCACGGGGCTGGATTTCTTCCCGATGATTCCTGATGATCTGGAAAGAAAGTTGGAGAGCACAATTAATAAAAACCTCTGGAAATGAGAAGTTGGACAATGAAAAGCGTGGTATTCTGCCTATTGATCATCTCATCGTATAGTGGATGGGCTCAAACTAGTCAGGGCCGTGCCAAAGCATTGCTCGAAGAGGCCAAGGGTTATATGGCCAAAGAAGATTATCGGGCTGCTGACAAAAAGTTTCGCCAGATTCTCTCTCTCAACGAAGTAGTGCCCACTGAGGCGTTGTACTTTTTCGCTTTCACGTTAGAAAAAAACCACCAACTTCAAAGCAGCCGCAATTTCCTTAATAAGTACACAGACCTTACCGGAAAGTCTGGTGAGTATTTCAATGAAGCCAAAATGCTGCAAAACAGGCTTGATGTGCTGGCAAGGGAGATTGAAGCCTGTGAATATTGTGACAATGATGGATTCAGACTGATCACCTGCAGCCAGTGCGATGGTTCGGGGCACATCGATGACAAGTGCCCGCTATGTCACGGTTTTGGAGAGATCACCTGCCACAAATGCCTGGGTGAAGGCGTTCAAATTTCCAAAAATCAGTTTGGAGATAATGTTTATAAAACGTGCGATGTCTGTGCAGGCAAAGGCAAAGAAACCTGTACCCAATGCCATGGTGAAAAGCATGTGGTGCAGGACTGCCCTCGTTGCAACGGGCTGGGAAGGAGTGGATCGGACTTGCTTTGTAACCACAAAGAACACTTCATAATCCCTTCAATGACTCAAATCAAAAACTAAAGGTTTCTTACTTGCAATACTGAGAAAGTGCCTCGTCTGCATCTTTCACGCCCAGTGACTTTGCCGTTTTAAAATCGTTACAGGCATTGCTCCCCTGCTTGAGGTTGATTTTCAAAGCCCCCCTGTACAAGTAGGCCTCTCCAAGGTCATTGTTAAGGCTAATGGCATTGTTGTAACCTCCCATCGCCTCCTTCATCATGCCCTGGAGGTGATAGCTCCGCCCTAAAAGAAAATAAGCCTGTGAATTGGAGCCGTCAATTTCAACAGCTTTTCCAAAATTAAAGGCGGCATTGTCATACTGCCCGTCTCTGTAATAGTATTGCCCTATGCTCAGGAGGGCTGCCACATTTTTGCCGTCAAGCTCAAGGGCTTTTCTAAAGGCCTCCAGCGCCTTATCATACTGCCCCAGCTCCTCATACGATCGCCCCTTGTTGTATACCGATTTTACGTGCGTTGGATTGAGTGACAAATACTGGTCATAGGCCTCAATGGCTTCCTTGTATTGTCCTTTTTCAAAAAGCAGGTCTCCCTTCACCACAGCTTCGTCTTTGCACGAAACCAGAAACACCATGACTACTAAAAATCCCTTCAGGAAATTTCTATTCAAACTCATCTGACAACTTTGAGATAATAAAATTGGCTACACCCTTCCAAAATGAAGGTGCAAATAAAGTGAAAATAATTAAGTAGGCAGAATTGATTGTATGTTACACAGCAACGTCGTTCTCACGCAAAGCGCTATTCAGCGACGTCTTTTTATCTGTGCTTTCTTTTCTCTTTCCTATAATCAACGCACAGGGCACCTGAAACGTGCCGGCTGGGAACTTCTTGGGAATTGTTCCTGGTATTACTACCGAACGCTCAGGTACATACCCTTTATACTCCACTGGCTCACTACCAGAAACGTCAATGATTTTGGAGCTTCCGGTCAGCACCACGTTGGCACCAAGCACAGCCTCTTTGCCAATCCTGATACCCTCTACGATGATGCACCGTGAACCAATAAATGCATTGTCCTCCACGATAACAGGAGCTGCCTGAACGGGCTCCAGCACACCGCCAATTCCGACTCCTCCACTCAGGTGAACGTTCTTCCCGATCTGCGCACAGCTCCCCACCGTTGCCCACGTGTCAACCATGGTGCCCTCGTCTACATAGGCACCAATGTTCACATAGCTTGGCATCATCACCACGCCTGCGCTCAAGTAAGAACCGTAGCGAGCCACGGCATTTGGCACCACCCTCACACCCAATTTATCGTAGCCAGTCTTTAGCTTAATCTTGTCGTGATACGAGAACGGTCCTACCTCAATGGCCTGCATTTTCATCAGAGGAAAATAGAGAATTACTGCCTTCTTGATCCACTCATTCACGACCCACTCATCTCCTACTTTTTCAGCCACACGACGGATCCCTTTGTCAAGATCGTCGACAATTGTTTTGATGGCAATTGCCGTTTCCTTGTCTTGCAAAGTTGCCCGGTCGTCCCACGCATTCTCTATTAATTCTCTTAATTCCATTCAGTAGAAATTCTATTAAATTATCTTCGGCCGAAGGAATCGGATTTCCTTAGCGCCATGTTAAAAAAACAAATTGTGATTGGTTCGGTATTGAAACCTGTGGATGACATACGTCACTATCACAAGCTTGCCCTATCAATGACGAAAACAAATAAATATGGTTTTAATATCATAGGATTCAATTCGAAAAATCACTCCACCCACCCCGATATTATATTTATCCCTCTCTTTCACTTTAAAAGAATCTCGTTAGGGAGACTATTCGCCCCTCTCAGATTTCTCTTGAAATTGATTAAACTAAAACCTGAAGCAATAATAGTTAATACACCTGAATTACTGCCTGTTAGTATTCTATACCAAATAATATTTGGTACCCGGATTGTGTATGATATTCAGGAAAACTATCATCTGAACATCAAATACCTTTCTCCTCTTCCCTCCTTTCTAAAACCTCTTGCAGCCGCATGGGTCAGAGGGGTTGAAACAATGAGCGCTCCATTTGTCAGGCATTTCATTCTGGCAGAAAACAGCTACACTTCGCTACCCTTTATTGGTAGCCGGTGGACTGTGCTACAAAACAAAGCGCTGCCCCTGCCTGCCCCTGCCACCGGAAAGGGAGACCTCAACGCCCCGGTATTTCTTGTGTCGGGCACGCTATCTCTCACCTACGGCATTCGGGAAGCCATCGACGCTTTTCTGAAAATTCACGAAACTATTCCCGGCAGCCAGCTCCACCTGTGTGGTAAGGTGCCGGATAAAAAGTCGCTGCAATACGTCGGTGAAACGATAGACAATCACCCTTCCATCAAGCTAACAGGAGGAGCCGGCGGAGTGCCTTATGAGACCATACAATCTGCCATTGCTCAAGCCGACTTTGGGCTTGTCTTTTATCCTGAAAACCCAGCCATCAACGAGTGTTTTCCTACCAGGATTTGGGAGTACATGTCCTATCGGCTGCCGATGATTATTCAGGAAGAAAGGATGTGGACCAACTACTGTCTGGAAAAAAAAGCAGCTGTTATTTTTAAATCCGGGCAAGCTTCGACTGGCGATTTTTTATCCATACTTGATAGCACCTTCTATCCTGCCACTATCGACTACAGCGACATCTACTGGACAGCTGAGGAACACAAGCTTACCGAGTTGGTTAACACGCTTACGTTGGATCGGTAACCACATGTTCAGACCTCTTTGACCAAGGCGTGAACGTCTCTTCCTGTTTTTGCGTTACGATATCGGTTGAAAAATATTTTTAGATAACTCTAAAATATTTTTACCTTTGGATAAAAATAATTTGTAATGCTAAGCTTTGCCGAAGAAAACTACCTGAAAGCCATATTTCATTTGTCTGACAGCGGTGCTACTGAGGTGTCTACCAATGCTATTTCTGACCACATGAGCACGAAGCCTGCGTCGGTCAGCGACATGATCAGGAAGCTGGACGAAAAAGGGATGGTGACTTACAAAAAGTACTATGGGGTCAATATTTCCAAGAAAGGAAAAATGATGGCTTTGCAAGTCATTCGCAAGCACCGGCTTTGGGAAGTGTTTCTGGTTGATAAATTAAAATTCAATTGGGACGAAGTGCATGAAGTGGCCGAACAGCTGGAGCATATCAGGTCGGGGCTCCTTATCCAGCGCCTGGATGAGTTCCTCGATTACCCCAAAGTAGACCCTCATGGAGATCCTATTCCTGACGAAAACGGTGAGATGGCGGTTGCAAAAAAAACACCTCTGGACAAGGTTGAGGTGGGAGTCAAAGGGAAAATTGTAGCGGTTAATGACGAAGGCTCGTCCTTTTTACAATACCTCGATAAAATCGGTATCTACCTTGGTGCCAGACTGGAGGTAACCGGGCGGGTCGACTTTGATGGTTCCATGGAGATACTGATAGATAACAAACAAAAGGTGTTCATATCCAGAGAAGTGTCTCAAAACATTTTGATTACAGATTAAATATGAAAAAATTGATATTGAGAATAACCCTGTCAGTTGCAATCATCAACATACTGTTCTTTGGCTGCACCCAAACCAGCCAAAAAAGGCAGAAAGATGCGAAGCTCAAAGTGCTGGCGACTACGGGAATGATTTACGATGCCGTACTGAATATCGCAAAAGACTCCGTTGAAGCGGATGCCCTAATGGGGCCCGGCGTTGATCCTCACCTTTACAAAGCCACCCAGGGAGACCTCCAGCGACTATCAGCGGCCAACGTTGTTTTTTATAACGGCCTTCACCTTGAAGGCAAAATGGGTGAAGTGCTGGAGAAGCTGGGGCGGCTGAAGCCGGTTGTGGCTGTATCAGAAGAAATACCAAAGGAAAGGCTTAGGGACACGCCTGTTTTCGCAGGAAACTATGACCCTCATATTTGGTTCAATGTTGACCTGTGGAAAAACGCCGTGCTGGAAGTTGGCAAGACGCTGAAAGAAAAAGACCCGGACAACGCCGCTTACTACCAGAAAAATATGGACGTTTATCTGCATAAGCTTGATTCGCTTCATAGTTGGGTAAAGACAGAAATAGCCACCATTCCCGAAACCCAGAGGATTCTGGTTACTGCACATGATGCATTCGGCTACTTTGGCGATGCTTACAATATTGAAGTAAATGGGCTTCAGGGTATCTCCACACAATCAGAATTTGGCCTCAAAGACGTAGCCGACCTGGTGAACCTTATTGTTGACAGAAACGTCAAAGCTGTTTTTGTTGAGACTTCGGTATCTGAAAGAGCCATTAATGCGGTGGTAGACGGCTGCAGGCAGCGTGGACATAATGTAGTGATTGGTGGCAAGCTCTATTCCGACGCAATGGGCGAATTTGGCACACAAGACGGCACCTATATAGGTATGGTGACGGCGAATGTAAACACAATAGTATCCTCGTTAAAATAATCTGGTAAGATGAACATACATGCAGAAGATCCGATCATCGAAGTTCACGACCTCACGGTCAGCTACAGTCAAAAGCCGGTGCTGTGGGGAATTGACCTCTCTCTTCCCAAAGGCAGCCTGGTAGGCATAGTGGGGCCTAACGGTGCCGGTAAGTCGACCCTTATCAAGGCCATTATGGATCTCGTGCCGCTTAGCAGCGGTTATGTGAAGCTGTTTGACACACAGCTTGACAACGTGAGGGAAAAGATCAGCTACGTGCCCCAGCGGGAGTCGGTCGACTGGGACTTTCCAGCGTCGGTTCATGATGTGGTGATGATGGGCCGTTACGGAAAGCTGGGGCTTTTCAAAAGGCCACGGCAAGCCGACAGAGAGGTGGTGCAGGAGAGCATGCGTTTGGTAGGCATGGAGGCTTTCAAAAACAGGCAGATTTCACAGCTGTCGGGTGGACAACAGCAGCGGGTGTTTCTGGCCCGGGCGCTGGCGCAGCAGGCAGAGGTCTATTTTATGGATGAGCCATTTGCCGGCGTAGATGCGGCCACTGAAAAAGCAATTGTAGAGCTGCTGAGGAGAATGTCGAAAGAAGGTAAAACGGTAGTCGTGGTGCACCACGACTTGCAGTCCGTAGCCAAGTATTTCGACTGGCTCATTTTGCTGAACATGCGACTGGTGGCTTCCGGGCCAACGGTCGATGTGTTTAAAGAAGAGCTTTTGCAGGAAGCGTATGGAGGCAAGCTCACCATTCTGTCGGAAGTGGGAGACTTGCTTACTAAAGGGCGCTTCCCCAGCAGAGAGAAAACAGTGTAGGCAAACCAGGCGACCCTTATTATGGAAGACTTTCTCTATTTCTTTTCTTTTCAGGATCCCAACATCAGGTACGTGGTGGTGGGTTCGGTGCTACTGGCTATCAGTGCGGCCATTGTAGGTTGTTTTACCTTTCTCAAGAAAAGAGCCCTCATTGGAGACGCCGTTGCACATTCGGTTCTTCCCGGTGTATGTCTGGCCTTTGTTGTCACAGGAACCAAGAACCCCATTTACCTGATTATTGGGGCGTTCATCACAGGCTGGCTCTCTCTCCGGTTCATTGACATGATCGTTAGGTATTCCAAACTAAAAGAAGACACCGCCATCGGCCTCACCCTGTCAGTTTTTTTCGGCCTCGGCATTCTGATCCTTACGGCTATCCAGCATTCCGGCAACGCCAATCAAAGCGGACTGGATCAATTCCTGTTTGGCAAAGCA
Organism: Imperialibacter roseus; assembly: GCF_032999765.1. GTDB lineage: Bacteria > Bacteroidota > Bacteroidia > Cytophagales > Cyclobacteriaceae > Imperialibacter > Imperialibacter roseus. The sequence goes on from NZ_CP136051.1 coordinate 2,891,207, forward strand.
GCCTCTCTTGTTGGCCAGGATCTCATCGTGTTCGGGTCGGTCAGTATTATTTTGCTGCTGGTTGTCGGCCTCCTTTTCAAAGAGCTGACTCTTCTTGCCTTTGACGAACAGTTTGGCAAAGCCATTGGCATGCCTGTGAAAGGGCTGGAGCTCGTTTTGACAACGCTCACCGTGCTGGCCGTAGTTACCGGCATTCAGGCTGTGGGCGTGGTGCTAATGGCTGCCATGCTCATTACGCCCGCAGCGGCGGCCCGGTTCTGGACCGACAAGCTGACCACAATGGTGTTCCTGGCAGCACTCTTTGGGGCAGTTTCGGGTATTTCTGGCGCCTACATCTCTTTCGTGGCTCCTGCTATGCCTACAGGACCGTGGATTGTCCTGGTGATTTCCTTCATCGCCATGAGCTCGTTCTTCATTGCGCCTAGAAAGGGCATCCTGTACAAGCAATACCAGCAAAGAAAGTATCAAAAGCAAATCCTGGAGGAAAACATCCTCAAGGCATTTTTCCACCTGGGTGAGGCCGATGAACAATACTATGGCCACCGTAAGATAAGCGACCTGATCTCCCAACGACGTTTCGTAATAGGGCGGTTAAAAGGCGGCCTCCAAAAACTAGTGAGAAGCGGTTTCCTGAAGCAGGATCGGGAAGGCTGGGTACTTACCGAAGAGGGTAAAAACAAAGGGCAACGCATAGTGAAGCTTCACCGGCTTTGGGAGCTTTACCTGACCGAGTATTTGCGAATTGCGCCCGACCATGTGCACGATGAGGCCGAAACCATCGAGCATATCATAACGCCGGAAATAGAAGCCCGGCTGGAGAAGAAACTGAACTATCCGTCGGTTGATCCGCACAACGAAACCATACCTTACAGATAAGCCATGGAAGCGATATATATCATCTTAGCAGGTTCTTTGGTGGCCGTTTCGTGCGGCCTGGTGGGGAGCTACCTCATCCTTCGAAAAATGGCCATGGTAGCTGATGCCATTTCTCATGCCGTGTTGCCGGGTATTGTAATAGCATTTTTCATTTCTGGCAGCCGGGACTCCCTGCCCATGCTTTTGGGAGCCGGTGCGCTGGGCATCATCACCACTTTTCTCATCGAATTCTTCCACAAAAAGGGCAATCTCCAAACCGACGCCTCCATTGGTGTCACCTTCACCTGGCTGTTTGCCCTGGGCGTTATTTTGATTTCTACTTTCGCTGGCAAGGTTGACCTCGACCAGGACTGCGTACTTTACGGTGAAATTGCTTACGTGCCCATTGACCTTTGGATCACCGACACCGGCACCATCATGGGGCCAAGGGTACTGTACATCTCCGGATCTGTGCTGCTGGTGGTCATTGCTTTCATCTTCATCGGATACAAAGAGCTCTTTCTCACCACCTTCGACCCCTCCTACGCCGCCATCATTGGCATCAATACCACGCTTTGGCACTATTTGCTCATGGGAGCTGTGTCGCTTACAACGGTGGCATCTTTCGAGTCTGTTGGGGCAATTTTGGTGGTGGCTTTGCTTATTGCCCCGCCAGCAACAGCCTACCTGCTCACGGAGGATTTCAAGAAAATGCTTATTTTCACTTGTATCATCGGCATAATTGTCTCCGTGCTGGGCTATTATCTTGCGTCTTATATTGACGGATCCATCGCCGGTGCTATGTCGACGGTGGCGGGTTTAATCTTTTTGGTTGTATTTTTGTTCTCTCCTACGCAAGGAGTAGTGTTCAGAAATAGAAGATCGAAACTTTCCATGACTTTAAAAGAGGAACCGATATGAAGCAATTGATTGGACTACTATCAGTAGCCGTGCTGGCCATTGTGGTCACGGCGGCGGTGCCAGCTGAACCAACAGCTACAGAATGGACGTCTATTGACCAGCTGGCTGAAAAGCTCAAGAAAGAGCCCAGACCTGTGATTGTGGAGATGTACGCCAACTGGTGTGGCTGGTGTAAGAAGATGGATAAAACCACTTTTGCTGATCCTGAAATTGCATCGCTGGTCAATGAGTCGGTTTACGTGGTCAAAATAAATGGAGAGACAACAGATAAGTTTACCTTTTTGGGTAAGGAAACCAGTGGCAGAGAGATGGTAAAGGCACTGGGGATTCAAGGATATCCAACCTTCATTTTGGTAGACAACGATCAGGACAGACTTGAAATCGTTTCAGGATACAAAACTTCGCCGCAGCTCAAGAGGATCATCACTAAGCTAGCCAAAAAATAAGCGTTACAAAAACACAAATAACAAAACGCAAATAAGCTCCAATCACCTAAAATTCACATTTGAAACGGTTTAGTATCTTGATGTTGTATTTTTGTGATTCCTTGAATTTTGTTGCTTGTCTTTTGTTATTTCTACCGAATCTTTCATTTTAATCAACAGTTCATAACCCTTGGGTGCTCTCTCCTACTCTCAGTTCGACGATACCATTGTGGCGCTTGCTACCCCTCAGGGCATTGGCGCCATTGCGGTGGTTCGCCTCTCCGGGCCTCAAGCGATAAGTATTGCCAATGCCGTCTTTCATGGCAAAGATCTTGACACAGTCGATTCACACACCATCCATTTTGGCACTATCAGAGAAGGCAAAGAGATCATCGACGAAGTGTTGATGTCGGTCTTCATAGCCCCCAGGTCGTTCACCAAAGAAAACGTGGTGGAGATTTCCTGTCATGGCTCATCATACATCATCAAGCGCATCATTAACCTCGTTGTGGGCAAGGGAGCCAGGTTGGCCAAGCCGGGAGAATTCACCAAAAGGGCATTTCTCAACGGGCAATTCGATCTGGCCCAGGCCGAGGCAGTAGCCGATGTGATCAGCTCCGACTCGGAGGCAGCCCACCAGGCCGCTATGTCGCAGATGCGGGGAGGCTTTTCGAAGGACATCAAACAACTGCGGGAGCAGCTCATCCACTTTGCCAGCATGATTGAGCTGGAGCTGGACTTCGGTGAAGAGGATGTGGAATTTGCCGACCGCCACGACCTGGCAAAGCTGGTCAACGACTTGAAGGTTATTATAAACCAGCTGATCAAAAGCTTCGATCTGGGCAACGTGATTAAAAACGGCGTGCCGACAGTAATTGCTGGAAAGCCCAATGCAGGCAAGTCTACCCTGCTCAATGCTTTGCTCAAAGAAGAAAAGGCGATCGTTTCTGACATTGCCGGCACCACCCGTGACTCCATTGAAGATGAAATCAATATTGAAGGCGTGGCTTTCAGGTTCATTGACACGGCCGGCATCAGAGAAACAACCGATGTAATCGAAGCACTCGGTGTGGAAAGAACGCACAGCAAAATGAAAGAGGCCTCGCTGATCCTTTACCTTTTTGACCTGGTGAACGACAACATCACCGACATCAACAAAGAGATCAACAAGCTTGAGAACCTGGGCAAGCCGTTCATTCCTATCGGGAACAAGATAGACAAAGCGCCCGCTGGTCTGGTGGCTCAGCTAAAAGAAGATGACCGGTTCATCTTTATTTCTGCCTCTCAGCAGCAATACCTGGAAGAGCTGAAAGACAAAATCCTCGATCAGGTCAACCTGAAGAACATCCGCAGCAGCGACACCATAGTCACCAACGCCCGGCACTTTGAAAGCCTGCTGAAGACCAGCCAAGCACTCGATGACGTGCTCACGGGCATCGGCTCCAACGTCACCGGCGACTTCCTGGCCCTCGACATCCGCCAGGCCCTTCACCACCTCGGTGAGATTACAGGTGAGGTAACGAATGATGACTTGCTGGCGAATATTTTTAGTAAGTTTTGTATCGGGAAATGAAAATTAAGATAGCAGACATTAGTCCATATCTGGAAAGCCTTAGTGAGAAAGAAAAGGATAAGCTGATCGCCCGGTTGCTGACAAAAAACCAGGCTGAGCTGGAGGCAATCTATTTTCAGAAGGTGGCTTCAAAAAACGACCTGGAAGATCTATTTGCCGATGTAAAAGCTGAAATAGAAGACGCCATGAATGTTTATATCAATTATGGTGTCATACAAAAGAACCTTGCCAAAGGCATCCAAAAGGCTACACAGTCAATCAACCGTTATAAGGCAATTGATCGGCGCCCGGAAAAAGAGGTCGAACTGATTATGTATATGCTGGAGATCATTTTTACGGATTTCGGCAATGAATTCGGCACTTGCTGGACAGTTTTTGATTTTAGGGTAGCGCAAGCGATATCTAAAGCAGTCACAATTGTTACCAGGAAAATCCACGCAGACTACAGAATGGACTTTGAGGGTAAAATCAATGGACATATACGGCGACTTAAGGCCGAGGCTTCCCACAATGACGTGATTTACAACTTGCCGGATAAGATAACCTATTAAGCCCCTGCCCCAACTTTTGCATCTTTTACAAAATAATATTAACACCGTTTTACAGTAAATTACTTACTTAGGTGATTGGGAAGGTTTCTCAAAAATACTTTGCGTAAGTAAAACATGTCGGAAAATCAAAAAAAGCAGCTAGAACAACAGCTCTGGAATATTGCCAACACCCTGAGGGGGAAGATGGATGCAGATGAATTTCGGGACTATATACTGGGGTTCATTTTTTACAAGTACCTCTCCGAGAAAATGGAAATGTATGCCAACTCCATTTTGAAGTCGGATCGCATCCACTACAAAGACATCAAAGAAGATGCGGCCAACGGGCCCGAATACATTGAAGCCATCAGGGAAGAGGCGCTGGACAAACTCGGCTATTTCCTGAAGCCCTCGGAGCTGTTCAGCGAGGTGGCCCACCGAGGAGGCAACGGACACAAGGCGGGAACAAATTTTATCATCGAAGACCTGCAAAAAATCCTCATCAATATCCAGAACAGCACCATGGGTACCGACAGCGAGGAGGAGTTTGACAACCTATTTGAGGACATGGATTTGAATAGCACCAAACTTGGCAAGACACCAGAAGCCCGAAACGAGATCATTGCCAAGGTGCTTACCCACTTAGACAAAATTGACTTTAAGCTGGAGCAAACCGAGCTGGACGTTTTGGGTGATGCCTACGAATACCTGATCGGGCAGTTCGCCAGTGGAGCGGGAAAAAAGGCTGGAGAGTTTTACACTCCGCAGGAAGTGAGCATGGTATTAGCCAAGCTTGTGACCACTGGCAAAACCAAACTAAAGTCTGTGTATGACCCCACTTGCGGATCAGGCTCCCTCCTCTTGCGGGTAGCCAGGGAAGTGGAGGAGGTCAATACATTCTACGGGCAGGAGCTTAACCGGACGACCTACAACCTTGCCCGAATGAACATGATATTGCATGATGTGCATTACCGGAGGTTTGATATCAAGCAAGAAGATACACTGGAGCACCCGCAGCACCTAGGCATGACATTTGAAGCCATAGTGGCCAATCCTCCTTTTTCAGCACACTGGAGTGCCAACCCGCTGTTTACGAGCGACGATCGGTTTAGCCAATACGGCAAGCTGGCTCCAGGCAGTAAGGCCGATTTTGCCTTTGTGCAGCACATGATACACCACCTGGCCGAAAATGGCACCATGGCCATCGTATTGCCGCACGGAGTGCTCTTTAGAGGCGGTGCCGAACTGCATATCCGCAGGTATTTGATAGAAGACCGCAATTACCTCGATGCGGTGATTGGTTTGCCCTCGAACATTTTCTACGGCACCAGCATACCCACTTGCATACTGGTGTTTAAGAAGTGCAAGGAACACCCCGAAGACGTGCTCTTTATAGACGCCAGCCAGCATTTCGACAAGGTAAAAACGCAAAATGTGCTGAGGGAAGAGCATATCAACAAGATAGTAGACACCTACCGCAGCCGCAGCACTGAAGATAAATACAGCTACCGGGCCACACTGGCCGAAATAGCCGACAACGACTACAACCTGAATATTCCTCGGTATGTTGATACTTTCGAAGTGGAAGAGCAGATTGACCTGGAAGCCGTAGCCAGCGAGCTAAAAGCGCTGGACAAAGAAGTGTTGGAGACGGACAATGTGCTGGAGGTGTTTTGTAAGGAACTTAATATTTCTACGCCATTCTGACATGGGAAATAACTATCAACCAACACTTAGGTTTCCTGAATTTAGCGGCGATTGGCCAACCCAAGCACTTGGCTACTTTATAGAAGAAAGGAAAGAGATTTCAGATGAAGAATTGCCTCTATACAGTTTGACCATCGAAAAGGGAATTGTAGCCAAAAGCGAAAGGTATGAAAGGAGCCATTTGGTAAATGATGAGGGAGACGCTTACAAAGTCATGTACGAAAATGATTTTGCATTTAATCCAATGAACCTAAGATTTGGCGCACTAGCTAGATACAAGGAAAACAGCAAAGTCAAAGTGTCAAAATATTATAACATCTTCTATTGCAATGATAATGGCAATCCGATTTTTTTTGAGAACTACCTTACTAGCTTCAAGTTAATTCAATTTTATGACAGGATGTCAACTGGCAGTTTGATTGAGAAAAAGAGAGTTCATTACCTAGATTTCGTTCATTTTAAGAGACATATACCCTCCCTCCCCGAGCAGCAAAAAATAGCTTCCTTTCTCACAGCGGTGGACAGCAAGCTGCAAGCCCTCAAAAAGAAAAAAGCCTTGCTGGAGCAATACAAAAAAGGCCTGATGCAAAAGCTCTTTTCTCAGGAGCTGAGGTTCAAAGATGAGAATGGAAAGGAGTTTCCGGAGTGGGAGAAGAAGAAGTTGGGGGAGGTTGCGAAAGTTTATGACGGGACGCATCAAACGCCAAACTATGTAGAAGAGGGTGTTCCTTTCTATAGTGTTGAACATGTTACTGCAAATCAATTCTCCGAAACTAAATTCATTTCCGAAGCGGTTTTTATTAAGGAAAACCAGCGGGTTGAACTACAAAAAGGAGACATTTTGATGACCAGAATTGGAGATATCGGTACTCCAAGGCTCATTGATTGGGATGTAAGAGCCTCTTTTTATGTGAGTCTTGCTCTTATAAAAAGTAAAGCAACTATCAATAGTAAATACCTCAGTCATTATATCAATTCCAACATGTTTCAGAATGAACTTTGGATGAGAACAATACATGTTGCTTTCCCTAAGAAGATTAACTTAGGTGAGATTGGCGAATGTTTTTTAGAACTCCCTTCAAAGAATGAACAAACCAAAATAGCCAATTTCCTTTCTGCCATAGATGAAAAGATTGAGAAGGTGACTGCTCAAATCGAAAAGACCGAGCAGTGGAAAAAGGGGCTTTTACAACAGATGTTTGTATAGTGTATGGCGAACGAAGATGAACTAAACAAGTGGTTGAAGTTTCTTGACCCTGAAAACCTTAAAGGAAACTTAGTATTTTCATCACTTTTCATTGCTTCATTTGAAGCTTTCAAAGATCATACTATTGAAACAGTAAAGTTCTTTTTCAACACTGGTTTCATTAATGGCGAATACACTTTTTCTGACACTTATGAAAAAGATGTAAAATCCAAGGACAAAAGTGTGCTCAAAGCCACCTTACTTTGGCTAAAAGACATGGGAGCCATAACGACTGAAGATATTGCAAAAGTCGATGAACTTAGGCAATACCGAAATAAGCTCTCCCATGAATTAATGGCCTTACTTTTTGAAGGTTTGCCACAGGAATTTCCTGAAAAATTAGCAGATTTGATTCTTTTGAGGGTCAAAATTGAGAAATGGTGGACACTAAACATCGAAATACCTACGAATCCAGATTTTGACTCCGAAGAAGAAATAAGTGAAAAAGATATTTTGACACCTTCTCAAATTTTCCACCAGCTTGTCTTCGATATGCTTTCAGGCGATGAAAAGACAGCACACTATTACCAGGAAGAGTTCAAAAAAAGATTTAAAAAATAATGGGTAAACAACCCGAGCAAATATTAGAGGATCAATTAGTTGCTCAATTGCAAACAATGGGATATGGCTTGGTATTCATCAAAGATGAAACTGAGCTAATAGCCAACCTTAAGAGTCAACTAGAGAAGCACAACGGAATCATTTTTACAGACAAGGAATTTGACCGGGTGCTCAATATCCTCAGCAAAGGCTCGGTATTTGAAAAAGCCAAAACACTAAGAGAAAAGCAGCACCTAGTCCGGGACAATGGGGACAATCTCTATTTCGAGTTTATCAATACAGAACATTGGTGTCAGAACCAGTTCCAGGTCACTCACCAGGTCACCATGGAAGGCACCTACAAAAACCGCTACGACGTTACCCTCCTCATCAATGGGCTGCCCTTGGTGCAAATAGAGCTTAAAAGAAGGGGCTTAGAGCTTAAGGAGGCTTTTAACCAAATCAACCGCTATCAAAGGCATTCGTTTGGAGCCAATAGCGCTCTGTTTCAGTACGTTCAGATTTTCGTCATTAGCAATGGAGTAAATACCAAGTTTTACGCCAATAACCGGCTTCAGTCTTTCAAACAAACCTTCTACTGGAGCGACAAAGCCAACATGCGGCTCACCAATATACTGAATGGGTTCACCAGTGAGTTCCTGGAGCCTTGCCACATCTCTAAAATGATCTGTAAGTACATTGTGCTCAACGAAGCCAACAAAGTGCTTATGGTGCTCCGCCCCTACCAGTACTATGCGGTGGAAGCGTTAATTGACCGGGTCAAAAACTCTAATCAGAACGGCTATATATGGCACACAACAGGCTCGGGAAAGACTTTGACTTCATTCAAAGCAAGTCAGATCATTATGAACCTGCCCGAGGTAAAAAAGGTGGTGTTCGTGGTAGACAGAAAAGACCTGGACTATCAAACCACCAAGGAGTTTAACAGCTTCAGCAAAGGAAGTATTGACGGCACCGACAATACGCAGGCGCTTGTCAAGCAGTTTTCAGATGACACCAGGCTCATAGTTACCACCATTCAAAAGCTGAACACCGCCATCAGCAAATCGCAGTATTTGGCTAAGATGGAAAAGGTAAAGAATGAGCGGATAGTGTTCATCTTTGATGAGTGCCACCGCTCCCAGTTTGGCGAAACGCACAACCGCATCAAAGCCTTTTTTACTAACAATCAGTTATTCGGCTTTACAGGCACACCGATTTTTGTAGACAATGCCGTTTCCAATGAATTAGGCAAAAGAACTACCAAAGAGCTGTTTGGCGAATGCCTCCACAAATATGTGATTACAGATGCCATCAAAGATGAAAACGTACTGCGGTTTTCGGTGGAGTATGTAGGCAGATATAGGCAAAAAGACGGGGCAGCTACCGATATAGATATTGAAGTGGAGGACATTGACAAACAAGAGTTGATGGAATCACCCGAAAGGCTGGAGAAGATTACTGACTATATTTTGGCTCAACACAGTCGGAAAACCTACAATAAGACTTTCACCGGCATGTTTTGCGTGAGCAGCGTGAAAACGTTAATTAAGTATTACGACATTCTACAAAGGAAAAAGGCTGCTGGTGAGCACAATTTGAAGGTTGCTACTATCTTCAGCTATGTGGCTAATGAGGAGGATGCAGACGCCAACGGCTTTTTGACAGGTGATGTTTTGATGGCAGCAGAGCCGAGGATGTTATACGGCGTCAACGCTCACAGCAGGGAACGACTGGATGAGTTCATTGTCCACTACAATGAAATGTTTGAGACTAAGTTCTCAACCAAAGACAGCCAATCCTTTTACAACTACTATAACGACATTTCCAAAAAGGTAAAGGAAGGAAAAGTTGACATTCTATTGGTAGTCAACATGTTTTTGACCGGTTTTGACAGTCAAAGGCTGAATACGCTGTACGTAGATAAAAACCTTAAGTACCATGGCCTCATACAAGCCTATTCTCGCACCAATCGAATACTGAACGAACAGAAGTCACAAGGCAATATTGTAGTGTTCCGCAACCTCAAAAAGGCTACTGATGAGGCAATCACCTTATTCAGCAACAAAGAGGCGATTGAGGCGATTATAATGAAGCCCTATGAGGACTATGTGAAGAAGTTCAACGAAGCCTTTATTGAGCTTCTGAGGGTCACTCCTACTGTCAACAGTGTCAATGACCTGGCAAGTGAGGAAGAAGAGCTGGAGTTCATCAAAGCGTTCAGGGATTTGATGAGGATCAAAAACACGATGGCCACGTTTGCTGATTTCGACTGGCAGGATTTGGCCATGCCCGAACAGCTTTTTGAGGATTTCAAAAGTAAATACCTAGACCTCCACGAAAAGACGAAAACCGATAATCAGAAAGAAAAGGTTTCTATCCTGGAGGACGTAGATTTTGAACTGGAGCTGATCCACCGTGATAACATCAATGTCAGCTACATTCTAAAGCTGTTGGCTAACCTGAAGGATGCAAAAAAAGAAGACAGAGCACAAAGGCAAAAAGATGTTCTGGATTTGCTCGCTGGAGAAGCGAACCTGAGAAGCAAGAGAGAATTGATTCAAAGGTTCATTCTGGAGAACCTGCCAATCATTGAAGACACGGACACCATACCTGAAGAATTTGAGAAGTTTTGGAGTATTGAGCAGGAAAAAGCCTTCAAAGGGCTGGTGGAGGAAGAAAAACTCATTCCAGAAAGAACGCAAAAGCTCATTGAGAATTACCTGTTTGCCGAACGTGATCCGTTGAGAGATGAAGTTTTGGCACTGATTGACGGTGAACAGCCTTCAGTACTTCACCGCAAAAAGATAGGCGATCAGATATTGAGTAAGATTTTAGGGTTTGTGGAGACGTTTGTGAATGGTATGGGGGGATAGTGAATTACTGTAACTGATATTTAAAATACTCAAAGTTGTAAAAGCTAGTTTCATTCAAAACAAGCTTTTAACCGAAGGCCAAATTGATGTTTCTTTGGCGGGAATTTGAAAAGTGCTTTGTACTTATCATTAGAAAGCCTATTTTTTCGAAATTATTCAAAGCAATATTATTTCGAACTTGACTCTTACAGTACATCACACCTGTAGTAAAAAAGGAGGTCACCAAAAGGTATTGGAACTTTTCCCATTTGCTTCAGATCATAATGACGACGAAGGGAAACGCCCGTTTCTTGGACAGGGGTATTACTTTTGGGACTACAATCTGTCTTATGCTAAAACATGGGGAAGAAATCACTATGCTAATGACTACTTTGTAATTGAAGCTGATATTACCATAGACGACGAAAAACATGACTTCTTTTTAGACCTAGTTGGAAATAGGAAGGATTTAGTCGGGTTTGTTAACTTATTAGGTGAATTTGACTTTATTGACGATAAAGGTGCTGTTGAAGGTATAGACCTTTGTCACATAATAGACTATTTAAGGTATGAGTGCCCACCGGATGTGTTTCCATTTAGAATAATCAGGTCTGTTGATTACAAGAATACTAATGAAGCAGGTATAAAAATTGACTTCAATTATGAGCAAAACGGCAGAAAAAGTTACACAATATTAAACCCAAAGTTTATAGTTTCTTTCCTATCGAAAGATGATATTGTGTATTTAACGAAACCATTTATTAAGTTTGTATCGTTATAACTGATATGGAAGCATTAGAAAAAGCAAGGCTAGCTCTAAGAGAGCACTTAGCAAACAATAAAGCAAAGGTAAAGGCTGATTTAGAAAGGTTGCGTAAAAAATCAGTTGGAGACGATCTTTTCAGCTATATCGGAGATCATTCGAAGTCTTTTGCATTTGAGGAAATGGTTTCAGTTCCTGCAACTGTTGTAGACGCCCCTCTAACTTCAGTGGATAACTATATTTTGGAATGCGATCTTATTGGCTGCAACAAATTTGTACCGCCAGACAAACCTTATAGAAAGCATAAAGAAAAAGACCCTGCTATAGTTTCAGGGTCTTTTTTTTTATAATATTATTGTGTCATGCTAGAAGCAAAACAAGCCTCATTTTCATTCGAAGATTTTACTGTAGTCAAATTTTCTTACGATAAGAAGAATGACAATGGAAATCCCATGAAAGTTGGTTTCACTCCGAGTGGTATTTTTGAGTTATCTAATGGCATTTTTAAACTACGTTTAGATTTCACTGCTTTTAGTCCTGAACAAGAGGACAAACCAATTTTTAGTGTTAGCTGCTTAGCTATATTCGAATTTCCGGACAAGCCCAGCTATGATGAAATTCCAAAATACTTCTATGCTAATGCAATAGCAATTGTATTTCCCTACCTAAGAGCATTTGTCAGCACTTTAACACTCCAAGCAAACACTAAAGTATTAAGACTCGGACTATTCAATCTTTCAGAGTTAGAAAAGCCACTACGAGAAAGTACAAAGGTTATATAATTGCACCCCCATTTAGCCTCAAAAATCAAATAAAATGGAATAACTGTACCTTATTTGTACCTAAAAATTGTAACTATCTGATTATCAGCACTAATCACTTTTTGTATCGGAAAGTAAATAACGATCACCAGCAATGAAAAAGTGTGCGGCTGTGAATCGGATTGCGATATAAATTACATTTTATGTAACTTTACATTTACAATTGAAGTAATGAGGATTGTAACGTTCCGAAGGATCAGGGAATACACCGAAAAGGTGCCGGAGGCCAAAACAGCCCTGGAAGAGTGGTATCACAAAACCAGCAAAGCCAGTTGGGAGAATTTCCGGGAGATGAGACAGACCTTTAATAGTGTGGACCATGCCGGAAGCAACCGGTATGTTTTCAACATCAAAGGAAATAAATTCCGGCTGATTGCTATAGTGATTTTTGCTTCAAAAAAAGTGTATATCCGGTTTATCGGTTCACATTCTGAATATGACGACATTCAGGACAATTCAAGTATCTAAAGAATACGGATATGATCAAAGAAAAGGAATATAAAAAGTACCTGGCACGGATTGAAGAGCTTCTAAAAGTTGTGGGCAATGATACCTCTCCGGAAGACCCAACATTTGTCGAACTTGATGAAATATCTGACCTCGTTGCTGAGTACGAGGAAGCTCACCTGCCGGTAGCTACGCCTGGGCTGATCGATGTGATCCGGTTACGCATGTCTGAGATGGGCCTAAGCCAAAAGGAGCTTGCTGAACTCCTTGGAACATCCGCCAGCCGGATCAGTGAATACTTAAAAGGCAAGCGTGACATTACCCTGGACATGGCTAAGACTATACATAAAAAGCTGAACATCGATGCTGACATTATTCTCCAGTAAAGAAAGCCTGCCGGCAAACGACCTAGTGCCAGGATCGGCCATGCACCCTTGAGAGCTTTTAAAAGATGAGCTGGAAGCCAGGGAAATGAAGCAGATTGAGTTGGCAAAGGCGCTTGGTATTGCCAAGAATATAATGTCAGAGCTGATTGGAGGAAAGCGAAACATCACTCCGGAGTTGGCTGTGCGCCTGGAAGATGTCCTTGGCATCAAAGCAGAATTCTGGATGAAATACCAGGTTGCCTATGAGATCTATAAGATCCGGATCAAGAACAAAAAGGATGTGGAGAAGGCCGGTATGCCAGTAAAGACTAAAGTGAAAATGGCTTCAACTTGAAGATCGAAAACTAAAACTTCACTACATTTGTAATATGTTATAATATACTAGACATGAACATATCCGTATACTTGCCTGACAATCTTAAAAGTCGTTTCGATTCCTATGTCAAAAACAAAGGGTTGACCACAAATGCTGCTATTCGAAAAGCCGTCGAGTTGTTGCTGAACCAGGAAAAGAAAAGTAAATGGGGAGATTGGATCAACCATATAGAGCCGGATACTGAATTTCCTTCAGTGGATGACCTGAGAAAAGATCTCATCCCGCCGAAAGAAACTATCTTTTAAATGGCTTTCTTATTAGATACTTGCGTAGTTATCGATTTGGTAAGGGGTAATCAGGATATTATCCGCAAACTCAAGTCAAAGTCCCCAGCCACCGTTTTCATCTCGACCATAACGGAATTTGAATTACGCTTTGGGCTTGTTCAAAACCCACGTCTGAAGTCAAGAAGCAAGGAAGTTGTGCAAGCATTTCTATCAGAGGCAAATATCCTACCCTTCAGATCTGACGAATCACAAATTGCAGCCAAACTCAGATACGAATTAAAGCTTAAAGGAACCCCCATTGGAGCATACGATGTCTTGATAGCTGCCACTGCCTTGACCAACGATTTCATTTTCGTGACCTCAAATGAGAAAGAATTTAATCGTATTGAAGCGCTTAAAATTGAAAACTGGAGGTGAAATAGCATTCGAGAATGTGCACTTTTAAAATTTGCATTTGGCTGTTGAAGAGGCACCGACCTTTCTTCGTCTGCCATAAATCATTCGAAGGACAAGAACCGGCAAAGCCACCGTTTTCCCACACCCACCGCCCATACTCTCTCCTATTCCGAAATCATACCTACTGCCCTATCTTAGACAATTATTATCCAGAAGATCATGCATAGAAGAAAATTCATCCAGGCCTCAGCCATGGCGGCGGCAGTTGCAGCCAGCCCTTCATTCCCTCTTTTTTCAGGCACTAAAGCGCAGAGAAAGTTCAAATTAGCGCTCAATCCAGGGATTATTGGTGTAAAAGCCAATTTCGCACAAACCTTGGATTACGCCATCCAGTATGGTTATGAAGCTATTAGTCCGTTTACTCAGGAGGTGATGAAAGACTATTCGTCAGCACAGCTGAACGAAATTATGGCGAAGATGAAAGCGAACAAGATCACCTACGACTCCACCAATATACCTGTGGAGTTTCGCCGTGACGAAGCCAAGTTCAAAGAGGACGTGAAGGAACTGCCAAAGTTCTGCGAGGCCATGCAAAAACAAGGTGCCACACGGATCAACACCTGGATCATCTCCTCCCACCCCACCCTTACCTACAATGAAAACATGCGCCAGCATGCCGCCAGGCTTGGGGAATGCGCCAAAATAATGAATGAATATGGCATCAGGCTTGGCCTTGAGTACCTGGGCATGCGAACGCTTGTGGCCGGGAATCGCTATACATTTATCAGCTCCATGAAGGAAGGGAAAGAACTCATTGCTGCCATAGGAACTGGAAATGTTGGGTTTGTGCTGGACAGCTTCCACTGGTATTGCGCCAACGATACTCTGGAGGACATCAAAACCCTCACCCCTTCCGATATCATCACCGCCGACATCAACGACGCCAGAGCAGGCTTCAAACGAGAAGAGCAACAGGACGGAAAACGAGAGCTGCCACTTGCCACCGGTGTGATCAACATGAAAGACTTTCTGCAGGGTTTGATCGACATCGGGTACGACGGGCCGGTAAGGACGGAACCGTTCAACCAGGCACTTAACGAGCTTGAGAATGACGAGGCACTGGCCACCAATATGACCGCAATGAAAAAAGCACTGGCTTTGGTTGGAATGTAGGCCGGTGTCCTTGCCTATTTCGCATTAATCTGATGTTGCCTTACCCCGGCAAAGTACATTTTCTCATGTGCTGTTCAGAATCTCCGCTCAACACCATAGCACTGAAATCAACTACCCATCTGAGGTACATTTTTTGAACGTTTACACATTGTGAGTGCGCTGGATTTACCTCAAATAAGCATTTGGTTGAGTATAAAAATAATACAATTTTTAATTGCAAAAATACATTTACGGAACTTGTGCATTTGACAGGTTTGATAGGCTGGAGGGGTTCGTTTAAGCCTCTCTAAAATGAAAAAAAGCTTGCATTTCACTGTTGAAATGCCCTTTTTCGTCCGTAGATTAGCGGAGGTTTGATCAATTTTTTCTCTGTACCTATGTCAAAATATCACTGGGTCCTTTTTTTAATCTTGTTCGGCTACGATGGTTTTTCCAGAGCCACAGCCCCCATCATCAAAAGCTTTTCTCCTACCTCTGCCAGAGTTGGGGAGCAGGTCATCATTACTGGCGAAAACTTTGATGACAAATTCAACACCATGCTGGTGTTTGTTGGGGGTGTACCCGCTACAATTAAGGATGGAAGTACAACTGAACTGTCGGTTACTGTTCCGCTGGAAGCCAAAATGGGACCGATCATTGTCATCTCTGTGTCTGGCTTGCTGGCAACTTCCAATGTGAATTTTATTCCGACCTATGCGAATGGCGTCTCAACGATCGACACGAATGCTTTCGGTGCTGAAAATAAAATAACAACGGAAGACAATCCTGAACGATTGGAAAGCGCTGATTTTGATAAGGATGGGCTTATTGACCTTCTTTTGACACATTCGGGTGGCGCAATCAGCATTTACCAAAACACCACTAAAAGCATTCCTTCGTTCGACGTCTCAAAATTTGCCGTCAATGTCCCTAGCGGTTTCGGGCCAAAAATCCATGATCTTGATGGTGATGGTTTACTTGATATCGTTTTCTGGGGATCAAGTGCAGTTGCAGGTACCTATTTGGCTTATATGGTCAATAAGAGTACCCCCGGAAAAATAACTTTTGAGGCTGGCTCAACATTCCCTATCGAAGGTACACCTAGTATAGGACTCGTACTGTCTGACCTCGATCAGGATGGAAGAGTTGATGTGGCGGCCATGACAAGCAGTACAATCAGTATTTACCTGAACACAAGTTCAATAGGCAAAATAAGCTTTTCCGGCCCAACAACACTACCTACAGGTGGCGGAGACCTTACAGCAGGTGACTTGAATGATGACGGCCTCCCGGAATTGATACATGCCGCAGGAGCCAATTTGGAGGTTATCACGAACACCAGTACCCAAGGGAAGCTGACTTTCGATCGGACTGATACTTTTAAACCTAACTCATCGGTTGCCATAGTAAAAGCGGCAGATATGGATCAGGATGGCTTTCTGGATATTATTGTGGGCTCTCAGACGCAAACGGCCATTGAAATATTCAGAAATGCCTACGCCAGCGACGGAAAAATTACATTGGATGAACCTATCGGATTCAATACAGGAGAAGGCTCGTCAAGTTATGGTGACTTCTTTGATGTAGGTGATATTAATGGAGACAAGCTACCCGATATCGCCGTTCCCTCAGTGACCGAAGATCGGGTTTTTGTATATGGCAACAAGAGTGAACCAGGCACGATTGCAATGAACGAAGTCGTCGTTTTTGCTACCTCGACAGCACCATTTGCTGATCAGTTGGATGATATCGACGGTGACGAAAGACCTGACCTTATCTACACCAATCGACAAGCTGAAGGGAAAGGAACGCTGAGCATCAGACTTAATCAGACAGAAGCGACCTCAATAACCACTTCTCTTAGCCCTAGTAGTGCAGAGCCGGGGCAGTCTATCACTGTGAATTACGTGGTGACCGGAATATTTAATTCAGGTAACAAGTTTACTGCCCAACTCTCAGATAAAAATGGGTCGTTCGCCTCCCCGACTGCAGTGGCTTCGATTACTTCTCAGTCGTCAGGAAGTATGGGCTTCACTCTTTCGGCGGCGGCTCCGGCAGGTAATTACAAAGTAAGGGTAGTTTCAGATAACCCCATTGTTACAAGTAATGCGGCTGACCTGCTCGTCAGCTATGCAGAACCAAGCACCCAAGCCAGTAACATAGTGTTCTCCAATGTCGCTGCCAGTCAAATGACCCTTACATGGACAAACGGAAATGGCACCAGCAGATTGGTGATTGTGAAACAGGGAAGTGCCGTCAACTCTAACCCTGTGGATCTCACAAGTTATACGGCCAACGCTGTATTTGGCAGCGGCAGCCAAATCGGCACAGGCAATTATGTTGTCTACAAAGGAACAGGTAATACGGTTACAATAAGTAGCCTGACGGCCGGAAACACTTACCACGTAAGAGTGTACGAATACAGAGGCACAGCGGGCAGCGAAAACTACAAGGTTACGACAGCAACTGGTAACCCCGCCAGTAAGTTATTTTCTCCTTTCGTGGTGACAAATACCAATGATTCTGGCGAAGGCTCCCTTCGCTGGGCGATCACCAATGCGAACGGAAGTTCTGGTAAAACTATCTCATTCAACATCGCCAGCGCCAGCCCATGGACAATAACTCCGGCCACAGCACTTCCCATCATTACTGCCACTACCATCATGGACGCTACCACCCAGCCAGGATGGAGCAGTACTAATCTGGTGAAAATCCAGGGAAGCGCCAGCATTAGCAACGGTCTCAGCATCAATGCCAACAACTGTGAAGTGTATGGCCTGCACCTCACCGGTTTTACAGCTTCATCCGGGGCTGGTATTCTTATCAACGCCGGAATATCAGGTGGACAAATTGGCGCACCGTCGAAAGGCAACCTGCTCAATGGAAACCAATATGGGGTCTGGAGCAGAGCAAGCAACATTACATTTTATGGTAATAAATTCGGCACTAACACCACGGGAAGCAGCGCCGTCGCAAATACCGACTGCGGCCTTTATATTTCGGCGGGAGGTAATAACAGAATTGGTGGAGCAGGAATTGGTGAGAGGAACCTGATCTCAGGGAATGGAAACTATGGCATTCGAATCATTAATGCCAATAACAATATAATCAAGGGAAATATCATTGGTCTCGACGCTACTGGATTAACGGCGCTGGCAAATGGTATCCGGGGCCTTGAACTTGGCTTTAATGTTAGCAATTCATCCAATGGAAATATAGTTGGAGGTTCAGTAGCGGGTGAAGGAAACATAATTTCCGGCAACAGCAGCGTAAATGTCATTATTTTCAACGGCTCCAGTAATATCATTAAAGGGAACTCGATTGGAGTGGATATCAATGGAGATATTGTAAGTGCGGGTACCATTCACGGGATCGAACTCATTCCTTTTTCTACCAATCCGGTGGTCGACAACAATGTCATCGGAGGCTTTGGCGCAGGGGAAGGAAACATCATCGCCGGACACAGTCAATACGGGGTTTACCTTGATCCAAAAGGATATGCTGCCAACGGCACAACGAACAGCAATACCATCAGAGGAAATAAGATTTATTGCAATGGCAAGGGGGGGATTGGTTTGAAAGATAATGCAAATGGATCGATCCTCCCCCCTTCTATTACCAATTACACGACTGGAGCGGGAACCTCCGTGATTTCTGGAAGTTGCGCCTCCTGTTCCACTGGTGACCTGATCGATGTATATCGGGATAAGTCAGGATGTCTACCTGGCCAGGGCAATGAATACCTGGGCACCGTATCATTCACATCAGGCTCCTGGTCGCTTGGCAGCCTTACGCTTTCAGCGGGTGATATCGTGACCGCTCAAGTGACCAACGCAAGTGGCAATACCTCCGAATTTGCCACCACGGCTCCGGAAATAAATGTATTGAATGGAGCGACACCTCTTACAGACAATGTTTCTTCGATCGATGTGGGGCAAACATTGCAGGGAAACAGCCTTGATGTGATTTTTACCGTTCAGAACTCCGGGCTAAGTGCGCTGAATCTCACATTGCCTCTAACCGTGTCGGGAACGGGGTTCACTGTGCACACCCAACCGGCATCATCTGTCGTCAACCCTTTCGCAAGCACCACTTTCGTGTTAAGACTAAGTGGGGCAACGGCAGGGACGTTTAGTAATCGCACAGTCACCATTCAAAGTAACGATGCCGACGAAGCAACTTTCACTTTTCAAGTGACGGGTACCGTCGTTGCTCCAGAAATCAATGTGTACAATGGATCTGACGACACTTCGCCAGCTATCTCCGACGGGCAAGCCACGGCCGTAAGCGTTGGTAGCACGACATTAGGAGCTGACATTATCAAAACATTCGCTATCAAAAACTCGGGGACAAGCACACTCACCATTTCCAGCATAAGCGTTTCCGGTACAGACTATAGTATCAATAGCTCAATTTCTACCATCAATGCGGGAAGCATCGAAACCTTCACAATCACTTTATCGGCTGCAGTTTCCGGATCTTTCGATGCCCTGGTGACCATTGTGAGCGATGACGCCGATGAAGATCCTTTTACCTTTTCTGTGACAGGGGGCGTTGCCGAACCGGAAATTGATGTCTACGTCGGCAGCGATAACAGCGGAATCCTCATCACCGATGAACAAGTGTCGGCAGTTGATGTAGGCTCAGCGGTGCAGGGCAACAATATTACTCAGACCTTCGCTATCGAAAATTCGGGCACCAGTGTTCTAAATGTTAGCAGCATTACCGTTTCCGGCGCAGCCTTCAGCGTTGCCAGTTCCATTACGACTATTGCAGGCGGCGGAACCCAAACTTTCAGTATTACACTGTCAGGCGTAAATACTGGTAATTTCAACGCCACGGTTACGATCATTAGCGACGACGCTAATGAAAACCCGTTCACCTTTCCGGTAACTGGCACAATCACCTTCCCCGAGATCAACGTCTTCGATGGTGCCACAGACGTCTCACCATCAATTACCGATTCGCAAGTGACCGCAATCAATTTTGGTAGTGCGGTACAAGGAAGCGAGATCATAAGAACCTTTGCCATTAAGAATTCGGGGACGAGCATACTCAATGTCAGCGGCATCACCGTTTCAGGCACCGACTACAGTGTAAACAGTTCCATCTCAACGATCGCTGCGAATGCAACGGAAACCTTCACTGTCAGCCTCGCAGGTACCAACACAGGCAACTTCGGTGCTACCGTCACCATCACAAGCGACGATGCTGATGAAAGCGATTTCACTTTCCCCGTGACTGGCACAATCACCTTCCCTGAGATCAACGTCTTCGATGGTGCCACAGACGTCTCACCAGCAATTACCGATGCACAAGTGACCGCAATCAACTTTGGTAGTGCGGTACAAGGAAGCGAGATCATAAGAACCTTTGCCATTAAGAATTCGGGAACGAGCGTACTTAATGTCAGCGGCGTCACCGTTTCAGGCACCGACTACAGCGTAAACAGCACCATCTCAACGGTTGCTGCGAATGCAACGGAAACCTTCACTGTCAGCCTCTCAGGCGCCAACACAGGCAACTTCAGTGCCCCCGTAACCATCACAAGCGACGATGCAGATGAAAATCCGTTTACCTTTCCGATAACTGGCACCATCACCTACCCGGAAATAAACGTGTTTGCTGGTAATGACAAAACGGCGTCAGCTATTTCCGATGACCAAACAGAACCAATTAGTTTTGAACCCACCGTTAAAGGGATTGACGTGTCCAGAACTTTCACTATTGAGAATACCGGCACCAGTGCTCTTAACATAAGTAGTGTGACTGTTTCCGGGTCAGATTTCAGTGTTTCAAGTGCCATTACTTCCGTCGCAACAAATGCATCAGCCAACTTTAGCATAACCCTTTCAGGGGCAAATGCGGGCACCTTCAATGCCACAGTCACGATTGCGTCTGACGATGCGGATGAAAATCCATTCACCTTCCCCATCACCGGAACGGTCACATATCCTGAGATCAATGTCTTCGCCGGCACGGACAATTCGGCCACCATGATCACAGATGGTCAAACCTCTGCTGTAGAGTTTGGTAGTGCAGTGCAGGGCAATCCGATTACCCGTACTTTTGCCATACAAAATGCCGGCACCAGTGTACTCACCGTTAGCGGTATAAACTTGTCCGGTACTGATTTCAGCGTTTCCAATACCGTTACCAGCGTTGCTGCTGGCGCTACGGAGACATTCACCGTCACACTGTCGGGGGACAACACCGGAAACTTTAGCGCCGATGTGACCATCGGCAGCGACAATAGTGGCGACAATTCATTTACCTTCCCGATTACTGGCTCTATCACCTATCCCAACATTGAAGTGTTTGCCGGAGAGGACAATTCGGCAGAAGCAATATCTGATGAACAAGCCACTCCGGTTAGCTTCGGAAGTGCTGTGCAGGGAAATAATATCGCCAGAACATTTGCCATTGAAAACACAGGTACGAGTACACTAACCATCAGCGAGGTCACCGTTTCAGGTACTGGTTACAGCGTGACCAATGCTATTACTGCTATTGCCGCTGGAGCTACCGAGACGTTCACCGTTATGCTTTCGGGAACGGATACCGGCACTTTTGATGGGGTCGTAACGATTACAAGCGATGATGCAGATGAAAGCCCGTTCACTTTCCCGGTAAGCGGAACTATCACCTTCCCTGAAATCAACGTCTTTGCAGGGACGGGCAACACAGCTCCTGCTATTCTCAACGGTCAGTCGACACCTGTAGACTTTGGCAGTGGAGCAGAGGGGAGCGAGATTTCTCAGGCTTTTGCCATTGAAAATACCGGCACCAGCAACCTCAACATCAGCGCCATTACCGTCGACGGCACAGATTTCAGTGTCAGCAGCACCATCGCCAGTATCTCACCAGGAAACACCGAAATATTTACAGTGACCCTTTCGGGCACCAATGCAGGCTTGTTCAATGCCTCTGTTACTATCATCAGCGACGACCTGGATGAAAGCTCTTTTACATTCCCCATAACCGGCGAAATATTATCTGGAGTGCCGCTGGTGCCCGAAATAGAAATATTTGTGGGAAGCAGCGACACCGGCACAAGCATAACTGATGGACAATCCACCGCTATTGAAATGGGAATTACCGAACAAGGTGTCGACCTATCAGCGGTCTTTACGATCAAAAACACAGGAAATTCTGCGCTCGAAATCACGGGCATCACCTCTTCAAGTGAAGTATTCAGTATTTCTTCATCTGTAACTAGCATACTGCCTGGAACAACCGGGCAGTTTACGGTGGTAATGGACGCCTCGGCGGGGGGAAATTTCACTACAACTATTTCTATCACCAGCAATGATGAAGACGAAGCAGCTTTTGAGTTCTCGATCAATGGAAAAGTTGAATTTGAAGAGATGCAGGTAATAGAGGAAAGCAACAACAAGCTGATCACTTCCAACACGACAGTAAACCTGGGTACCACTCAGTTTGGAGATCCTATTTCCAAAGTATTTTTTATCACCAACCCGTCAGAAAGTGAAACCTTGATTATTCACTCCGTTGAAATCACGGGTGACGAATTTGAGGTGGCGCAGGTGCCAGAAACCGTTGAGATTGGCGAAACAGGCCTGCTTGAGGTGGTGCTTCGGGCAACTGCCGAGGGAAGGTTTTCGGGTACGGTGACAATCAAAAGCAACTTCGCAGATTTCGTTTTTGACGTGTCGGGTGAGGTTGGACCGAGAAACAAAACCATTCATGTCTTTAACGTGCTTACCCCCAATGGCGATGGAAAACATGACTTCCTGAAGATTGAGCGAATTACCGAATACGCAAATAATTCAGTATCCATTTTCACCAAGGCAGGTAAACTAGTGTATCAGGCTGACAGGTATGACAACATAGACATCAAATTTGAAGGCAATGGAAATGTTGGCAGCAACCAGGCCTTGGATGCTGGCACTTATTATTACCTGATCAAACTGGAGCGTGGTAAAAATGAATCCGGGTTCATTCAGCTACTAAGAGATTAAATATGAACAGATACTTCTACTTATTTTTAATCTTACTTGTAGCGGGGCGTTGTTTTGGACAGAATGTAGTACCGTATAGCCTGTATCTGATGAATCAATCGGCTCTGAACCCCGCTTATATTGGCGTGAACAACCTGGCCAATGTTACAGCGATGTCGAGGAAACAATGGCTTGGTATCGATGGGTCTCCCCTCACCACTACGTTAATGGGATCGAGCACCATTTCCATGCATAGTGCCGCCGGCTTGCGGCTGATGAGTGATAGTTATGGTATTAATACCGACACTGAAGTGATCGCCAACTATGCCTATCATATCAATTTCGACGATGACCATAACCTCTCGTTTGGTCTTCAGGGTGGTTTCCTTTCCTCCACCATTAACTATTCTAAGTTAGATGTCGACGTCTTTGACGACCCGTCGGTAGGCACTGGCAAGCAGTCAGAGTTTACGCCAAGTTTTGGCTTTGGTGCCATGTACAAGTCAAACTTCTTCTATCTGGGCGTGGCTGTTCCTCAGGTAACTAATTCCAATTTGCAAACCAATGGCGTCCAAACACGGAACCTGTATCAAAGTTATAACGTAACCGGCGGGTTCATCATCACCACTGTCCGAACCGTAAAAATTAAACCCTCTTTTCTGGTCAGCTATTCTCACAACGACCTCCTGGTGGATTTGAACGGCCAGGTGCTCATCGACGAAAAGATATGGCTGGGTGCCTCCATCAGAAACTTTGGTGCTGGTGGAGTGAATATCCTATTCACAGAAAACAATATGTTTCACTTTGGCTACTCCTTCCAATTTCCGTTCAACGAACTGGCTACTGTAGGGTATGGAACACATGAAGTGATTATCTCTGCTGACCTCAAGCTTGGCAAAAGACATGACCTTTCCGGTCGGTATTTCTGATTAATGGATGTGTTGGCTGTTGTGCCAAAACCATGTAGAAGAACCGAACGTCGTCCGTTTGTCCACCAGGACTGGCGCCAAGCCAAATTCAGTTTTATAGTTTCGGAGCAATCGAAAAATCTCCTTGTCATGCAAATTTGTATGCTATCGTGCACCTGAGACATAATGGCTTTCTAGTCAATTAGCTTTACTTTTAGTGTCCGCCCGTCATCTGGCGACGCCGATGTTTAACCAAAAAAGAAATTCAGGACAAGACAAATAGAGACATGGACGAAACTGATCCCCGAACGCTGCCTATCTTCAAAAAAGGACAAGAAATACTCGAAACGGTCCGACTTATCGGAAATCTGATTCCTGAGGACAACGAGGTGTTGCAGGACATCAAGGGCCATATGCTGTCGGATGCGGCTTTGCTCACAGTGAAAGTAGCTGGGGCGGAAGCAGGCGACCTTTACGACATCAGAATGGAAGCAGCGGCCATTATCCGAAAAGCAGCCAGAGACTTAATGGTGCAAAACCACAGTCTCGACATGTATGGGTTCAAAGAAGTGCGGTATTACCAACTGGTGCGGGACCTGATTGAAGAATACCGGCTGCTTTTCATCGATTGGGTTGCCGGGTTTGACACCAGCAATTATATCATCGACCAATGGGGCTTGTTCAATCCCCCCGGGAAGGGGCCGTTTGACGAAGATGATGATTAATCGCTAATGCTGGTTCTTTCATTCTTATATCCTCAAAAAAAGACGCTCCAAACCAATAGCCATCACCATGGCGTAATCCCGAATAATCAATTAAATTGAGAGGATAAACCTAAACCCATGAAACGACTACCCCTCATTTTTCTGGCAGGAATTCTCCTCACCTGCCAGCCCCTCCAGGATCCGGCTTCCTCTGCGCTTACTTTTGGCACCCCGAAGGCTGCCGGGTTCTCCCCCACCCGATTGGCCAGGATCGACACCTCTCTGCAGGAATGGGTAGACAAAGGCTGGATAAATGGTGCCGTTGGTTTGATCGCACGAAATGGCAAAATTGTTTACTATAAGGGCGTTGGCTACGACGATCTCGAAACTAAAGAGGCGTTGGATAGAGAAGGCATTTTCAGAATTGCCTCGCAAACGAAAGCTATCACAAGTGTGGCTGCCATGATGCTGTACGAGGAAGGAAAATTTCTGCTGGATGACCCTGTGGCGAACTACATTTCCTCCTTCAAAAACGCTCAGGTTTTGGACACGTTCAGCCCGGAAGACACCACTTACACCACCGTTCCGGCGAACAGGGCGATTACCATACGAGACCTGCTTACACACACCTCCGGTATAGACTATGCACAAATAGGCAGCCAGGAGGCGCAGGCAATTTACGCTAAAAACAATATCACTGCCGGGTTGGATGTATATGAGGGAACCCTGGGCGACGCAATGGTCAGGTTGGGAAGCCTGCCTCTCACACATCAGCCCGGTGAGCGATGGACATATGGGCTCAATACCGACTTAATAGGCCGCCTTGTCGAGATCTGGTCAGGGATGACGTTGGAAGAATTCTTCAACGCCCGCATTTTCAAACCACTGGGCATGGAAGACACCTATTTCAATATCCCGGAAGCAAAGGCTGACCGTTTGGTGAACTTCTTTTTGGAGGACTCCACCGGTTTGAAAAAAAGTGAAAACGCCCTGGGTGGTGATATGAACTTCCCCCTTCGGAAAAAAAGCTATTTCTCCGGTGGCGGTGGATTGTCGTCCACCATTTACGATTACGCTATTTTTCTTCAGATGCTATTGAATGGTGGGGAGTATGATGGAGTGCGCCTGCTTTCACGTAACACTGTGCGGATGATGACCATGAACCAAATTGGTGACCTGAAATTTGGGGTGAACAAATTCGGATTAGGATTCGAGGTCGTTTCAGCAGCAGGAAGTGGCAAATTCCCCTCCAATGAGGGCACCTACAGTTGGGGTGGTGCATTCTCCACCAGTTATTGGGTTGACCCCAAAGAAAAAATGGTGATCCTTTTCTATCAGCAAATGTGGGGTTCTCATACCAACACGACTGGCAACACCTTTAAAGTGCTGGCCTACCAGGCACTGGTTGACTGACAAGAATAAGGGAATATGCGATCGTGGAGAGAGCTCCTTTGACAAAAGGTCATAAAAAAGACTTATTGACCGCAAATTTGTTATCTTCACATACCGGCGAATTTTTATACGTCACTACTGCTCTAGAGTTTAATATTTCAGTATTGATCAAGTTTTTGATTATTTGAAGGAAATGTAACTCTCAAAAGGCTGAAGATGGCTGAAATAAAAGTGCTTGTTGTCGATAGTTTCGAACTTGCCAGGTATGGGCTCAGGGAAATCCTCCAATCCGATCCAGATTTTAACTGTCTCGCTACTTTGTCCAGTGGAAAAGAAGCGCTCGTTTTTTGCGAGACGCACCAGGTCGACGTTATTCTTATTGACATCGCCCCACCCCAGGTTGACGGTATAGAAATAACCAGAGAGATTTTAGGCCATGGAAGGTCAGAGAAAGTAATAGGGCTCATCTCCAATCACAAACTTGAATACTTGCAGGGCATGATTCGTGCGGGAGCCAACGGCTACCTTCTTAAAACTGCCCACAAAGACCAAATCGGAGATGCTATTCACAAAGTGCACCGGGGTGAAGTTTACTTTTGCGAAGACGTACAAAAAGACCTGGCAGAAATCATCCGGAGGCACTTACACTTTTCTCCCAACGGTGAGCTACTGAAAGATCTAACCCGGCAGGAAAAAAAGGTTTTGAAGTACGTATCACGTGATTTCACCAACAAGGAAATTGCTCAAGAACTTTTCATAAGTCCCAGAACTGTAGAAACCCACAAGCGTAATTTGATCAGCAAGTTGGGCTTAAAAGACGCCAGAGACCTGCGTCGCTATTCATTGAGAGTAGCCCAAGAGCAACAAAACTCGTAGAAAACACGCATAAAACGCTTACGTGTCTTCACTTAAATTGTACTTATATAAGATTTTTTTTAAAACAATTGTCTTAGTTTTTAGTTGGCAGTAATTTTTATCCTTACTTCTGTGAATGACTAAGCCCCGGTAACCTATGAGCTACTCGCATCTGGTGACAAAACTGCAACCTGGCTTCTCGCTCGATGACATGGAAGCGCTTCAGGCATTTCATAGCTTTTACCTAAAATATCAAACCCAGGTAACACAGGATTTACGGCATACCCTGTCACACCACCCCATCTTCGGGCCAATTTTAAAAAACCAGGATCTTGACACCCAGCTAAAAGAGGAACGGCTATCCAGCGAACTACAGGAGAGTGCCATTATGAAAGGTGAGTGGGAGCCCTATACCCGCCACCTCATGAGGCAGGGGACAGCTTATGGTCAAATGGGACTTGAGTTTCATGATTGGTATAGTGTAGTCAAACTCTTCAGAGAAAAACTGCAACCGTACCTGGTTGAGGAGTATCACGGTAATGTGGATCATCTATTAAGAGTATGGAACGGCGCTGACAAACTCCTGGATTATACCATGTCGTCGATAGCTGCCGCTTATATGGGAGCCAAGAACAATCGGATATTAGAAGAAAAAACCAGGGCTCAGACGGCGCTTGAGGAATTACAATCGATACAAGAACGGTTCCGGCTTGCCATTGAAGGTTCAAGTGCAGGTATTTGGGATTGGGACATCCGCACCAACGAAGTGTTTTATGCACCCAGGTTTAAAGCGCTGCTGGGCTACGAAGAGCATGAATTTGCCGATCAATTTGATTCCTTTGCAAATGCTCTTCACCCGAGAGACAAAAAATACGTTTTTGAGAAAATAAATGCCACACTGGAAAATGATGTTCCTTATGATGTAATCTACCGCCTTAAGACGAAAAAGCGTGGATACCGCTGGTTTCTCACAAGAGGTAAAGTACTCCGGGACGAACTGGGAATTGCCTACCGAATGGCTGGATCCATTTCGGACATCACAAATGCTAAAAAAGCGGAAGAGGAAGTCAAAAAGCTAAATGCTACGCTGGAGCAAAAAGTGAAGGAAAGAACCACCGATCTACAGGAGACCAACAAAGAACTTGAGAGTTTCAGCTATACCGTTTCACATGACCTTCGGGCGCCGCTCCGAGCGATAGATGGCTTTTCCAAAGTTTTGGTTTCCAGCCTCGGCGGAAAAATAGAACCCGATGCATTGCACTACCTTGAAGTCATCATTGAGAATGTAGGAAAAATGGGGCACCTGATTGATGACCTTCTCGCATTTTCAAGAATGAGCAGGCGAGAAAAAAGAGAGGTTACTTTTGACACATGTCAGCTTGTTAATGAAGTTTTCAACGACCTCATGCAGATAGAAGACGGGAAAAAAACCACGCTAAAACTAGACAAGCACCTGCCTCCAATGTTTGCAGACAGGGAAATGATGAAGCATGTGTTTGCTAATTTACTAGGCAACGCCATTAAGTTTAGCGGATCCCGCCAAAAACCACTGGTTGAAGTCGGCTACCAAACAAGTCAGTATGAACTAGTCTACTTTGTTCGGGACAACGGCGTAGGTTTTGATATGAAATATGCAAAAAAGCTATTTGGTATCTTCCAGCGCCTTCACAGCGAAGATGAATTTGAAGGTACTGGCGTAGGGCTTGCCATCGTGCAACGCATCATTCACCGACACGGAGGAAAGATTTGGGTCGATTCAGAAGAAGAAAAGGGGGCCACGTTTTATTTTTCGCTTTCCACAAATGAAAAACAAAATGACAAAGGATAATATTGTTGAAATCCTGCTCGTTGAAGACAACAAGCACGACGCCGAACTGGCGATACTGGCGCTCAAGGAAGCCAAGCTTTTTAACAACGTAGTTTGGCTGAAAGACGGAAAGGAAGCTCTCGACTTCCTGTTTGGTGATGGGCAATTCAAAGGACGAGACATCAACCATCACCCAAAGGTAATTCTTCTTGACCTGAAGATGCCTAAGGTAGACGGCTTAGAGGTACTGCGTGAAATAAGGGCACATAAAAACACAAGAAAAATTCCGGTGGTAATTCTTACGTCTTCGAGAGAAGACCAGGATATCGTTATAAGCTACGAGCTTGGAGTCAATAGCTTTATTGTGAAGCCTGTTGATTTTGATCAATTCACCAGGTGTGTAAAAGAAATTGGTTACTATTGGGCGCTCATCAACCAGTATTCTGGATAGTATATCTGGAAAAAAATATTGATAATGAATCAGATCCGCAGGGTACGGTATGCAACACAAACCTTTAAAAGTACTTATTGTCGAGGATTTCAGCAGCGATGCGGAGCTAGTCAAACTGAGCCTCACGAATTTCGACTTCCAGTGCCTTTTTGAGGTCTGCGCCTCAAAAAGGCAGTATTCGAAATTGATTGTGGATTTCAAGCCAGACATAGTTTTATCCGATTTTAATCTACCCGGATTTAATGGATTGGCGGCACTTTCTCAATTACGGGAGCATGACGACCTGACTCCATTTATCTTTGTAACAGGCACCCTCACTGAAGACAACGCAGTGGAAGCCATGCGCCAGGGGGTAACTGATTTTATTCTCAAAAAAGATCTTGGCCATTTGCCCGCCGCTGTGCTTCGGGCGATGCGTGAAAAAAAACACAAGATGGACAAGCAGGAGGTGTTGAACCGCCTGGAAGCAAGTGAAAAGCGTTTTGCAGCACTTGTTCAGGAAGGATCCGACCTCATAGGTGTACTCGATATCGAAGCCAACTACCTGTTTGTCAGCAAGTCGTCCGAAAGAGTTTTGGGGATAAAACCAGATGTCTTTATTGGAAAAAGTGCATTTGATTTTATCCACCCCGACGACGAAGCCTGGGTTCGCCAAAAATTCAGCACGCTAACAGCAAATAAACGGGTGCTGATTGGGCCTTTTCGTTTCAAAAATAGCAAGGGTGATTGGCGGTGGATCGAAACTATCGCCACCAACACCTTAGAAGATACAGCAATCAAGGGCATCATCGTGAACTCCAGGGATATCACAGATAAGATTCACCGGGAAGAAGCGCTTAAGCTAAGCAATGAAAGGTACCGCCTGGCATCGCTGGCCACCAAGGACATCATTTACGATTGGGAGCTGGATAGTAACCACGTCACCAGAATGGGGGACGGCATCAACAGGTTGTTTGGCTATACACAAAACGACCTGCAATCCGACGCCAGGTTTTGGGAGCAGCACGTGCACCCCGACGATAAAGATCTAGCATATAAAAAGCTGCAAACTGCCCTTGGCACACCTTCAGAGCGCTATTGTGAACATGAATATCGCTTTCAGAAAGCCGATGGAAGCTTCGCATGGGTGTATGACAAAGGCTATATTATCAGGGATAAGACTGGCAAGGCGATCCGGCTGGTCGGCGCCCTCAGGGATGTGACGGAGCAAAAAAGCCAGTTGGCCCAACAGGAGCTTGTTGCTTTCCTACGAAGAGAAATTGGCACCCCAGGCCCGTTTAAGCAAGCGGCCATCAATCTGCTTAAGCTTATTACCGACTACGCTGGCGTAGAGGTCGGCGAATTATGGTTGACCGCAGTCGATGACACACAGCTAAATCTGGTGGCTCACTTTGGGCGATCAAAGAAATCCGAAGCGCTGTACCCAATAGCTCATCAAAATCACTTTTTTGAACGGGGAAAGGGCCTTCCCGGCAAAGTATGGGTCGGTAAAAAAATTGTAGTTTGGCGAAACCTGGACTCGAACACTGATTTTCAACGACGAAAAGAAGCAACAGAAGCCGGGCTATCTATTGCCTACGGAGCACCTATTCTTTACGGTCAAAAAGTAATTGGCGTTTTTGTATTTTTCGATCAGCGTGAGCATCATAGTTTTACAGATCTGTCCAATGTGCTATCGGCCATTGGAACACAACTGGGCCCCGATATTCAAAGAAAGAAGTTGGAAGAAGAACTCAATAGCTTTTTTGATCTGTCGACCGACATTTTGGCAATAGCAGGGACAGATGGTTTCTACAAAAAAGTAAACCCGGCATTTTCCAGAATACTTGGCTACTCTCAGGAAGAAATTTTGAAGATACCTTATCTGAAATTTATTCATCCTGAAGACAGAAAAAAAACCGTTTCTGAATTGACAACCCTTGAATCGGGCATGTCAACTCACAATTTTGAAATCAGGTATACCACTAAAGACAATAAAGAAATTTGGCTTTCGTGGTCGTCAACTCCCCTTCCTGAGCAAAATCTTATGTACGCAGTGGGCAAGGACATTACTGAAAAAAAGAAGACCGAAAAGGCCTTGCAAGAATCTCTTGGTCAACTCAAGACAGCGCAACAAATTGCTAAACTCGGCTACTGGACACATGACTTCAAAACTAATGAGCCAAAGTGGGCAGAGGAAATGTTTATGATCTGGGAGCAGAATCCTGCAAAATGGAAGCCCACATTCGAGAACCTGAAAAAGACCGTACATGGTGAGGACCAAAAGAAGCTACTTGGGCTTAATTTGACAAAACTGGAAGGTCTTCAAAGAAATAGCAAAGAGTACCGGATTGAAACCCCCTCGGGGGAAATAAAATGGATTTCCGAAATCATTACTGTTTATAACGACGAAAACGGGCAGCCGGAAAGAATGGATGGTGTGGCCCAGGATATTACCGAAAGAAAGAAATTAGAGCTTCTATATCGGGAAATTGGGCAGCTGGCAAAAGTAGGTGCCTGGGAACTTGATTTAGTGAAACAAAATCTCTTTTGGTCGTCGATCACGAAAGAAATTCATGAAGTGGCCTACGATTTTACACCCGAGCTGGATAGGGCCATCGATTTTTACAAGGCCGGAAAAAGCAGGGACACTATTACCAGACAAGTAAATATGGCCATAGAGAGCGGAATGGCTTTTGATGTTGAACTCCAGATTGTCACTGCCAAAGGCAATGAGAGGTGGATCAGAACAACAGGAAAACCCGAATTTATCAACAACAAGTGTGTGAGACTTGTAGGAAGCTTTCAGGACATCCACGCCCGAAAAGTAGCTGAAGAAGAACGTAAGGAAATATTGGAGAGTATCACGGATGGTTTTTTTGCTGTTGACAAAACATGGAAGGTTATCTTCTGGAATACGGCAGCTTCCCAAATGCTTGGTGTATCAAAGGCAGAAGAAATTGTGGGCCAGGAATTGTGGGCCGAGGTGCCCATTCTGAAGAAGTCGAAA
This sequence comes from Imperialibacter roseus, assembly GCF_032999765.1. Lineage (GTDB taxonomy): Bacteria > Bacteroidota > Bacteroidia > Cytophagales > Cyclobacteriaceae > Imperialibacter > Imperialibacter roseus. The sequence goes on from NZ_CP136051.1 coordinate 2,923,494, forward strand.
TTTTACCCACAGGCACACCATGCGCTTGAAAGACAGCAGCCTTTTGTTGCTGTAGAAGAGTTTAAGGTACGAAAACGCTGGTTCGAAATTTCACTTTTCCCCAAATCCGGCGGATTGTCAGTCTATTTCAAAGACATAACTAAAGAAACTGAACAGCAGCAGCAAATCCTTGAGATCAAGAACAATCTGGACGCCACCATCAACAGTACCAATGACCTGATCTTTTCTATAGATCGTAATATGCGCCTCATATCGGCCAACAGAGCATTTCGTGATCGCCTAAGAACAGACCTGAACGTAGAACTGAAAGAAGGGCAGCCAATTGAGGCACCAGATGCAGGAGGAGAAACGAGCAATAAGTGGGCGGCGCACCTGACCAGGGCATTGACAGGAGAGCAATTCAGCATCACTGAAGAGGATGTTTTGGGTGATAGAACCATGTATTCGCTCGTTTCTTTCAACCCCTTTATGGAGGATGGCGCATGCGTTGGAGCTGCTTGTTTCATCAAAGACATCACGGAAAGGACGCTTCAATTGAAAGCCATTGAAGAACAAAATAAAAGATTGAGCGAGATCGCCTGGATGCAGTCGCACGTTGTACGTGCACCCGTAGCACGAATCATGGGGTTGATTGAATTGATCTCATCGGCCCATTCCAAGGAGGAAGACAAAGCTCAGTTGCTCGAGTATGTAGATTTGTCGGCAAAGCAGCTCGACGGAATCATCAGAGACATCACCGCCAAAACAGCGAAAATTGATCCGTTAAACCACAGTGATCGAAATCGCTCTGAGCAAAGTTGATTGATTTGACAAAACGTGGTACTCGGAAACGTACGGATCGTAGAAAAACACGGCCTTCTCACGGGGCGGCCCATCCAACCTCCTTTCGATATCTTATAAATATCGAGTCTCCACGCCCACCTGCTGAAGATTTTAGGGCTACTCCGAAGGCTTAAAGAAGATGAAGATTTGGATAATGAGCCCGATCACAATAAGCGCTCCTATTTCAAGCTTTGCTATGAGGTTGCTATTTTCGATCGCCCGGTTTGAGTAGTGTATTTGCCTTTTCCCCTCTGCCAACTGCACCTCTGATAAAACGTCGAGGTTGCTGCTGATTCTGGTAAAATAGGTCTCCGCTTTCTCAATGGCAGCCACCTGATCTGAAGAAGAGTTGCTGTACAATTGCTTTTCAAGCTGAAAGAGCTTGTCCAGATTATTCTCAAGCGACTCAAAATACTGTGCCTCCTTTGGAGTAAGCTCTGTAGCGGCATATTTCGCCACCAGGGTCTGAATGGAGTCATTGGCTTTTTGATTTGCTTTGGCCATTTGCTCGTGGTCGCTGGTGTATAGCAGCTTGTTCTTGAGATGTATTTGACGGGAAATTTTGTAGATATAGTCTTTGGCAACAAGTCGGTCGTCCAAAACAGTCTCCAGCGACTGCTGTACAATGTCGAAATGATTATTGTCCATGATGTTCGTGGCCAGCACGAGCAAAAACACGACCAGCGAAGCCGCAGCAATCTTGATCTTTTGAAAATGGGTCAGTTTACGCATCATATTGGGTCAGTTTCTCACATTCACTACGGGAACTTCCACCGGGGGTTAACATTGTTTGACGAGCTCCAAAGTTTATCCTTTGAATGGTGTTGCAGGGCTATCTTTCCTGCTTTGTTCAACTAAATATAGATAGAAAACCTTCCGGGCCAGGCGGCACGTCTATATTCGCTAAGTAGAATCGGCAACCATCTCCTACTTTACATACACGGTCTTCACGTTTACAAACTCCATCATGCCGTTTTTGGCCAACTCACGGCCATAGCCAGAACTTTTAGTTCCGCCGAAGGGCAATCGTGGATCCGACTTCACCAACTCGTTGACAAAATAAGCACCGTCGCTGATGTCGGCTGCAAAGCTTAGCGCTTTCTCAATATTCGTCGTGCATACCGTGGTTCCCAATCCAAATTTCGATTGTTCAGCCAAAGCCAGGGCATGCTTTTCATCTTTGGCTTTGATCATTGGCGCCAGCGGTCCAAATGTTTCCTCGTCAAAGGCAGGCATGCCCGGAGTAACATTCGTTAAAATGGTAGGCTCGTGAAAGCATTCGTTTTGCTTTCCGCCGAGCAAGAGCTTCGCCCCAGCTTTGATCGACTCCTGCACCTGCCGCTGAAGCTGATCTGCCAAATCCCTTCGAGCCAGCGTGCCTATCTGAGTGGCGTCATCCATGGTGTCTCCAGCCTTCAGCTTTCCAACTGCCTCAACATACTTTGTCACAAACTCATCGAAAACACCTTCGACGATGATAAAGCGCTTAGCCGCAATGCAGCTCTGCCCGCAATTCATCATTCTTGCCGTGAGCGCTGTCTGAATAGTTTTTTCCATATCGGCATCCTCCAGTACGATAAATCCGTTGCTCCCTCCCAGCTCAAGCACAGCCTTCTTCAAGTACTTTCCAGCTGTTTGAGCCACCGATTTACCTGCTCCCTCGCTGCCGGTGAGCGTTACTGCCTTTACAGTATCATGAGCGATAACGTCCTCAATTTTGGTGTGGTGAATAATAAGGTTTTGGAATACTCCTTCAGGAAAACCTACTTTTTGAAACACGCCAGCTATCTGCTCTGCGCAGCCAAAGACATTGGGGGCATGTTTGAGCAAGGCAACGTTGCCGGCAGTAAGAGAAGGTGCAGCGAACCGGAAGACCTGCCAGAAAGGGAAATTCCAGGGCATGATGGCCAGAATGCTTCCCATGGGGTCATGCCGCACGAAGCTTTTTTGCGCTTCCGTCTTTATCACTTCATCAGCCAGGAAATCAGCGGCATTTTCAGCGTAGTAATCGCATACCCAGGCACACTTGTTCACTTCTCCTCTTGACTCAGAAATTGGCTTACCCATCTCCTGAGTAATCATTTTGGCATACTCCTCCACATTATCACGAAGTACAGCGCCTGCTTTTGCTATCAAACGGGCTCGCTCAGCCACGGGTACCTTTCGCCAACTTTGGAAAGCCTTTTGGGCTTTTTCAATCTTCAAGTCGACTTCCGCCGACGTTTGCTCTTTATAAATTCCTATAACCTGTCCGTTATATGGATTAATGCTCTTGAATTCCATTCATCTCAATTTAATGACTAATGTAGTCAGTAACTACCGACTCTCTGTAATTGATTCTACGGTACAACAACAATGCATTTTCAGCATTCACTAATAACATTTCCGCCCTCTGCAAATGATGATATTTGCTGGTTTAATCCATCATTATCGTCCTTGCACTTAAAAATACAAATCGATGATCTTGAAAGCTTCTGATGATTGAATAATTTGTCGTTTGATATCAAAACCGAAGCAGACCATGTTCCTACAACCAGACACCGGCAACCCCCCTCTAAGCTTTACAAAGACAGAAGAATTGCTTGCCCGTAGAAAAAAAGTGGTGGCCAACGGCGTAAGCATTTTTGTTCCTTCCTCGGCCATGGAGGCGCATGGAGCCACCATCGTTGATGCCAATGGAAACGAGTTGATCGATTTTGCCGGAGGAATTGGCGTAACCAACGCTGGCCATTGCCCACAGCCAGTGGTGAAGGCAATTCAGCAACAGGCGGAAAAGCTGATCCATGCCTGCTTTAATATTTCCACCTACGAGCCCTACCTTGAATTAAGCGAAAAACTGGCCTCGCTTTTCCCCCACGGCGACAGCACGAAAGTGATGCTGACGAACACGGGGGCCGAGTCGGTTGAAAATGCTATTAAAATTGCTCGCCAGGCAACCAAACGGCCTGCTGTGCTGTGTTTCAGCGAAGCATTTCATGGTCGCACAATGATGGCCATGACGCTCACTTCGAAAATTGGCTACAAAACTGACTGCGGCCCCTTTGCGCCCGAAGTGTACCGCCTGCCATTCCCAAATTTTTACCACGATGGGCGTGGACTCCACGAAGATGATTTTGCGGAACAGGAACTTCAAAAGCTTTATGATTCCACCCATACGCTTGTTGATCCTGAAAGTGTGGCCGCTATTATTATCGAGCTGGTACAGGGCGAAGGTGGCTTTAATATAGCCCCGAAAGCCTATGTAGAGGGCTTACGTGCATTCTGCGATGAATATGGCATCATGCTGATATTCGACGAAGTGCAGAGTGGTTTTGGGAGAACCGGAAAATGGGGCGCTTACGAGCACTACGGCGTTACGCCGGACATTTCAACGTGGGCAAAGTCAATGGGGTCAGGCATGCCCATCGGCGCTGTCATTGGCCGGCAAGAAGTGATGGATGCCGCTGCCGTTGGCACTATTGGAGGCACGTATTTGGGCAATCCGGTTTGCTGCGCCGCCGCTATTGCTACCATCAAGTACATGGAAGAAATCAATTTGAACCAGAAAGCCGAGGAAGTGGCTAAAATTGTGAATGATCGCTTTCTGAAGCTAAAAGCAAAGTGCCCGGCTATCGGAGACGTGAGAGGACTTGGTGCCATGCAGGCCATTGAATTTGTGGAAAACGGCGACCCCAATCGGCCGGATGCTGCTACCGCTGCAGACCTCACCAAGGCATGTCTGAAAAGGGGCCTCATTCTATTGACGGCTGGCACAAACAAAAATGTAGTGCGTGTACTCAGCCCGCTTGTTATTTCCCATGAGCAGCTGAATCAGGGGCTGGACATTATCGAAGAAGAACTACTAAAATTAACCAATTAAATATGACGCCATTCCCAATAGCAGGCATACAAATGGTTGTTTGAGCAAGCTGTTGTAACCCTCAAAGCGCCGAATTGGAGGTGCATTGGCCTGGCGTGAGCAAAAGGCAGCCTTTCGACGACTTCAGGGAAGAACGTGTAGAGCCTTTTTCATTTCAAGGGGTTTAGTAAAGGAAGTAGAATAGGGATAGGGAATACTTGCCGAATACCGCACTATCTCTGAGCTTGTTGGCCTGGCGTTAATTGGTTGGTGAAATACTCAATATTGACCTCTACCTCGTTCTCAACTGGCACCCCAAAATCAGGCTTTCCTTCCTTCCAGGAAAAAGGTTGAATCCTCACCTGCCGACTAGCCCAGCCGCCTCCTTTCACCGGCATGGCATGATACACAATATAATCCTGTCCGCCGGAAATAATAAAAGAAGCATGGCCTGGACTGATCACTTGCTCTGTTCCGGAAAACACCGGCCTTTCGCTCTTCTCCCACAAGTCAGGGAGCATAGGATCGCCTCCTTTCAGTTCAAGCAAACCCAAACAATAATCGTTGGACCAGCTGCCGCTGGCAGAATAGACAATAAATGTGCGACCACCTTTCTGCAAAACTTGGGGGCCTTCGTTGATGGTTGGCAACTCCTCGCTTGAGCCTCTCTTTTCCCATTCAAATTCAGGGCTGGATATTCTCACCCTTTCCGAGCTTATCTGCGTCGGGCTGCTCATCTCAGCGATGTATAGGTGCTGAGCCTCGTTCACTTCACCTTCCCAGCCTGACCAAACAAAGTACGTTTTACCATTAAGCGTAAACACAGTGCCATCAATGGCCCACTTGTCGGTATCATCACTTACCTTACCGGCATAAGAGAAGCCAGAATGTGGTATATCGGAGGAAGATGACAACACATGCATTCTGTGATTTTTGTTCTCGCCATCGTCAGCCGCAAAGTAGACATACCACTTACTGTCGATCTTGTGTAGCTCTGGTGCCCATACTTCCCGGGAATATGAGCCAGTATCGGGTGCTTGCCAAACCACGTGTTCTTCGGCGCCATTCAAGTTGGAGAACTTCTGAACCGATTTCACATAAATGCCTCCTCCTTTGGCATAGCAATAGTGAAACGTGCTGCCCTGCCGGATGATCCATGGATCAGCTCCGGAGTCGACAATGGGGTTGGTTATAATTTCGCTAAGCGAGGTAGTTTTTTGTGTCTTCTTTTGGTTACAACCATAAAAAAGCAACATGAAAAAGAAGGCATAGGGAATTCTGATCATTGGCACGAGTAGTTACTTCCTGAATGAAAGTAACCACTTAATCCGATACTTTTACCGCAGGCACCGAAACATTCAGTCATTTGAGATTGCCTGCATCTAACAGGCTACCTTTTTCCCATGAGGGCCCACCCAACCTTTGACGCCTTCTAGTGAGAATAAAATAAGAAACCCCGGCTCCTTAGAGACCGGGGTTAATCTGCGTTGAGTCAATTGTTGTGGTATGCCTCTGCTTTAAAGTTTAATGAGCTTCAATACTTGCCCATCGCTCTTTAGTAAATAAATTCCAGGTTTCAATCCCGAAAAATCGAGTCTTTCTCCCACCCTGTCTACCGACTGCAACCTGCCTTCCAGGTCATATATAGCCATGTTTTTGTTAGCCAGATTCTTAATGGTCAGGTAATCAGCTACTGGGTTCGGATAGACACTCAGCAATGCTTCAGCCTCGACACCCAGAGGGCTCGATTCTGTCAGGGTAAAAATAGCTACCTGCTCACCTGCATAATTTATTTCATCAATCGTTACTTTCGCCTCATAAGTCCCTGCGACGATGGGGGCATCTGCTAATCCATCATAAGTGATTGTGAAGTTCAGGTTGGACGGTGTTGTGGTCACCACTGGTTCTTTGGCTGATCCATCTGCCTCCTGCTCTAAATTTGTTATCGTAATACCTGCCTGAGCCTTGTCGATGACAAGTAGCCCGTCTTGATAGTTAAAAACATAATTGTCTGATACTGCACCATCAGCGAATATGCCGTAACTACCCGCATCACTATCTTGAGTTGCTTCTGTACTCACGGCGGGAGCTGTGGTCAATGCAGACTCATCTTCACCTGTCGCAAAGCCAGTAATGGTATAAGTCAGCTCCGGCATTGGATGACCATAGACAATCCGCTTATCTTCCGCCAATACGTCAAGAGTCTTGGGAAGCACCTCGAAAGTCTGGCTTACCGAAGCCGCAGCCTCGTAAGAATCGTCTCCCTCCTGGCTTGCTTCGATGGCAACGGTTCCTATCCCGGTAAACTTCACTTCTCCATCTGATATTACTGCTCCTCCGCTGACCACCTCATAGTTGACAGTAAGACCACTGGACGAGGTAGCTGATAGCTGGATTGTATTTCCGTAGGTCTGATCTTCGATGGAAGCAAAAGTGATGGTTTGAGGCACTTTGACGCTCTCCTCATTCACTAAAAAGCTTTGACTAACAGGCTCGGCAGCATTGAAATTGCCATTACCAGGCTGTGAAGCTGTTACGGTAAAGGTTCCTGCTGAACGGAAGGTTAGCACGTTGTCATTGATGGCACCATCGCCGTTTTCCAGTGCATAAACAACAGGCAGCCCTGAAGAAGCCGTTGCCCGCAGTGAAAGAGTTCCGACTGAAAAATGCTGATCATCAATTTCATCGAAGGTGATGACCTGGCTCGCCTGACTGACAGAAAGGGTTTGCTCAACATCAGCCGCAGGATGATAATTGCCATTTCCAGATTGAGACGCAGTGATAGTAACGCTACCCACTCCCACTATCGTCACACTGCTCCCCGAGACAGTGGCTACTGACTCGTCTGAGCTACTGTAGCTAACACCCAATCCCGACGTGGCAACGGCTGCCAGGTCAAAATCAGCATCTCCATAGGTTTTCTCCTCTAATGCTTCGAAAGTGATCGATTGGCTCGCCTGACTGACAGAAAGGGTTTGCTCAACATCAGCCGCAGGATGATAATTGCCATTTCCAGATTGAGACGCAGTGATAGTAACGCTACCCACTCTCACTATCGTCACACTGCTCCCCGAGATAGTAGCCACCGACTCGTCTGAGCTACTGTAGCTAACACCCAATCCCGACGTGGCAATGGCTGCCAGGTCAAAATCAGCGTCTCCATAGGTTTTCTCCTCTAATGCTTCGAAAGTGATCGATTGAGTTATTTTGGAGCTCGGAACCGTGAAATCTATCGAGACAACATCGTTTTGCAAGTTCTCATCATCATCAGCTGCCAGCAACACCAATTGATAGGAAGATTCCTCTGCCAGGCTGATAGCAACAGTAAGATCGTTAGCTCCGGCTGTTAAACTTTTACTTCCCTGATCTGCTACATTGGCCACTGAACCTGTAGATAGTTCACCAGTGGATGGCAGCGGGTCACTCGCACCGATCACGGCATAAAATAAAGAACCAGACTCGTCAACATCTACCTGCAGATCGAAGCCTTCAGCAGAAATGTTAGTAATCTGGGGAGTAGACCCAAATGAAGGAGCTGTGAGGTCTACCGTTGAGAACGTCGCTGAAAATGTACTTTCACTGATGTTAGGGATTTCATTTTCATCTTCGGCTACAAAATAAATTTCATACTCCTGATCGGCCAACAGTCCGGTAACCTCAAATTGATAGGCCTGATCCGCTATGGTAACATCTACTGATCCTGAGTGTATTGAGGCCGCCCCAGCTTCTGTTTGGCCGTTCGATACCTGAGTGGGTGATGGTGATGTTGCAATGTCAGTGTCGACTACCCAATAGAATGAACCTGGCTCGTCCAATGAAAAACTAAAGGTTGCACTGGTCTCATCAACACTTTCCAATGTAAGAGTCTGAGGAGAAATATCGGGTGCCTTCAGGTCGCTAGTGGTTGCATTTAGGTTCACAGGAGCGCCACTCTCGTTACCAAAGTCATCTTCAGCCACTACATAAAAATCGTATCCCACCTGAGAGGTCAGCCCGGAAAGTGCCAAGCCAGCCGCTTGATTTTTATCCACCCTTACCGAGTTAGCACTGATCGCCGTTGCACCACTGCTGTTTTGGCCATTCTGTACCTGTGCAAACGACGGAGCACTCTCTCCGGCAAGTTGGGCAATGGCATAGACAGTTCCCGCCTCATTTATCTTCACATCAATTTCTACGTCAGTCTCATCAACTGTAGCAATGGATGGATAACCCGCACCGAATTCAGGCGCTATATCATCAATGGTCGTAAAATCCAATTTGGTGGCAGCAGTCTGCAAGTTCTCAGCCACATCTTCAGCCACCAGCCACACATCATATGCCGTTGCCTCGCTTAGCCCGGTCAGGACAAAGCTAGCATCGCTAGCAGACACAGAACCCTCGTCGACGGCCCCATAATTGCTCCCGGCCTTCAAATTGGCAGGGAATTTTGTAGCACCGCTACTTGCGAATACAGCGTAGTACACTGTTCCGTCCCCCTCATTAAGGTCAATTTCCACCTCGGCAGACAGGGAGTTTATGGTACCCATTACGGGGTAGCCGGGCTCCCATTCAGGTTTTGAATAATCACCAGTCTCAACTGATAACTGATAGACAACAGTGCTCAATGCATAACTTTCATCAGAAATGGTCAAAAAAATCTCATAGGAGGTTACTTCTTCCAGCTCCAAGATCTGGGCCAAATTATATTCATTGTTGGCTGCCAAAGAATAGGCCGATCCGCTTTTGAATGCTGGTGCACCCGAGGCATCCTGGCCGTTTTCGATTTGTGCCGGTGTGGGTTCGTCTGCACCTTCAGCAGTAACCACATAGTATACATTTCCATTCTGAGTCAACTCCAACAAAAGGCGATATGCACCATTCAGATAGTATTCAAATTGCGGGTACCCTTCGGTAAAAGCAATGGTCACACCCTCAGAAACGGTCAACGTGCGGGTCACGTCAGGTGCGGACTCATAAGTTCCGTTACCGGGTTGCGAGGCAACGATATCTGCCGTGCCCACTCCAACAATTGCAACGATGTTGTCAACAATAGTAGCTACGGCAGTATTGGAGCTTTCATACTCAACATCCAAACCTGAGCTTGCTGTAGCATCCAGTTCAAACGAAGGATCATCAGTCGTCTTTTCAGGTATGGGGTCAAATGATATGGTTTGCGAAAGCTTATTGATGGTCAGTGTCTGATTCACCGGGTCCGCAGCGTTGTAATTGTCATTGCCCAATTGTGTAGCGGTAATGGTGGCTGTTCCTGCTCCAACTATTTCAATAAGGCTGCCCAAGACCCTTGCCACCCCTTCATCATCACTTTCCAAAGAGGGGGTCAGGCCTGAAGAAATATCCAGGAAGTCACTCCATAGAAAATCATCATCGGTAACCAACTTATCCGGAAATTCATCAAGGGTGAGGTGCTGGTTTGTTTTCAGAATTGTAAGCGTCTGACTGACCGGGTCGGCGGTATTCCAATTATCATCTCCCGTCAAGGTAGCAGTGATCTCCACAGCACCTGGCTTTTTGACTACAACAGCCCCCAGGGATGAAACCGAAACGTAAGCATTATCTACCTCAGTCCACGAAATATTCCTTCCACTTTTGGTAGAGGCCAGATCATCTAAATCGAAGTTTTCCGCATTCCAAAACACATCATCCAATTCCCCAAACGTAATCTCGTCGTCGCCTTTATTGATGGAAAAAGTCTGCTGAACAGGATTTGCTTCATTCCATTCGAAATTACCAGCTTGTGTCGCCGTGACGGTTACTGTACCCGCATAAAGTGGCGTAATCATTCCATTATTGATGTCGAGTATATCGAATGGCTCGATATCATAGGCAACATCCAGACCAGACGAAGCCATTGCCCCAAGCGCTATTGGGTCATCCCCCATTTGGATATCAGCTGGTTGATCAAATGCGATCGTTTGGTCTTTCGTTACAGTGACTTGTTTTGATATCGCAGAGGTCTGATCTCCGGTACATGGATTGACAATCTTCACAGAAATACTTCCACTTGCAGCTCCTTCATTGATCCTTGTCTTGATAAGCGTACCCTGGTAGTCAATGATGTCCCAGCCTTCCGGCACTTCCCACTGAAAGAAGGAAAGCAGTTCCTGATCGCTTGTTTTACGGGTATTTGTTTCTGGGTTCACAATCAAGAATGATGAAATCTCACCCTCTCCCACTACATCATTACCGTCATTGATTGCAACGGTGGCCAGGTAGGTATCCAAGGCTTCCATATCATAGCAATTACAAGGTTGGAGAGCCAGCTGATAACCAGGGTACGACCGGTTCTCAGCTGCATCCTCCGCATAACCGCCGAACAATTGCAAGCCAGCATGAATGGACGTTGTGATATCTATATAATCGTTTGCGTTTCCTGAAGAACTGCTGCTAAACTCCTCCCAGTCACCAGGAAATACTCCACAGCTACCGATGTAGAACTTCTGGTCAATCCCGTATTCCACCACCTCAGCAATGGTCTTGTCCCAGGTAAACCGAAAAACGGGAGCAGCGCCGTTCATGCCAACTATTTCCGGCTGTGGCAAACCCGGAGCAGGCACCCTGAAAGTAACCTGTATCTCGTCAGTAAATGAGCACCCATTGGCATTAGTAACGGTAACAGAAATGTTTTTCACCTCACGATACCCTGAGACATCGATAGACTTCACCCCTGTTTGCCCCGTGCTCCATTCTATAGTTTCCCAGTTGGCCTCATTGGCCGGGCTTGAGCCTATTGATAGCGTGACAGTCTCCAGCTCCGTGTTAATGTCAGCACCAAGATTAATACCAACAGGGCCATTGCACAGGGTGAATAGCTTGATCTGACTGCCTGGAGAGGTCGCAAAAATGAAATTGCCATCCGAATCGGCGAGGGCTTTGTCAAGTGTTTCACCACCGGTTGAGCTGTGGTACCATTTATCTGAAACACCATAAAAATCAAATTCTAAGGCACCAAAATACCGGGTATTGTTTTCAACCACAGACCCAAGCACGTAGCCCTCAGGCGTAATAAGATTTCCAATAGTTTGCGGATCGTCCAACTCGTATTCAAGGGTATAAGAACCGCCGGCAAAATCATACTCCCTCCTTACGGCATTTCCATAAAAATCACCTGTCACCACCACATTGCCACTGGATCTTGAAAAGTCGCCAACGAAGCCTGGCTCTCCGGTAAATACAGCTTTTGTTACATTACTTGAAGACCTTTCATAAAGATCAACTGTTCCATTTCCCAATTCGAGCTTAAAATAGCGATAGCTACTGATCTGCTTATAAGCAATGTTGTCAATGGATTCAGTTACTACGATAGACCCTGCTTCTGAAAAAGAATCGGAAACCCCGAAATTGTAGGGTATAGACAATGCCGCTATCTCAGAGGTTCCTTTTTGAAACTGAACGGTAACTGTGCTTCCTGTATCAATGGCAAATGCTACATCATCCTCATCGCTCTCATAATTTTTTGCATACTCATACACAAGGCCATCCGACAACCTGTACAGCCCTAGCAGCAATCCTTTGCCTGGGTTCTGGTTTTTACTGGCAGTAAAATAAACCCTATTCTGGCTTTCATAGAAGGCCACTTTCTGGGGTACGTATCCCAATGAACCAACACTTTCGTAGCTATTGACAACAGTACCTGAGGGTGAATATTTTCTCAGCAAAAAGCCATTTGGGTTGGTATTACCAGCGTTCTCAGGGTCAATACTAAAAAGTACATAGATGTTTCCATTATCATCAACATCGACGTCGACCCCATAGTCATTCGTTTCGGAATCATACCCGTAGGATTTTGACCACTGGAACACACCACTCTTGCTGTATTTGAGTACCAGACCATCGTAAACCGGCCCGCCGGACTGCCTCTGGTTGGCAAGAATGATCACATTATCATCAGCATCATGAATCATCTTTACGATCTCCACCGTTCCGGTAGCAGAAAATGTCGTTTCCCAGCTCTCTACAAAGTTTTGGGCCCAAAGAAGGTGCGTGAAAAATAAAAGTGCAGCAGAAAGAAAAAATTTCATAAGTCGTTTTTTGTCTATGAAATTGACCGCTGACTACTTCAAATGATAGTGAGATTTAGTGAAGGAAAGGAAATTTTTAGTCGATGGCGGGATTTTTAAAGGCGTCAGAGCAGGGAAAGCGACTCCATGAACTGCTTTCTGTACGACTTGCCAATCATGACCTGATGGCCTTTCAGGTACACATAGTTCTCAGAGATGCTGTCCACCGCATCAAAATTGATCAGGTAAGAACGGTGTATCCTCAGGAAGCCCAAAGGTTCTAGTTTTTCCGAAATACTTTTCAGCGTGTGGCTGATCATGTATTTCTCTTTTTCCGTGTACAACGTTGAATAATTATCGTACGCTTCCACGTACACAATGTCCGAAGTGGAGACGGAAACGATCTCCTGATCCTTTTTGACAAAAAACTTCTCGTTTGCAGGCGACTTGCTCCTGGTCGGCTTTCTGCCACGGGCTATGGCGATCTCCAGGTTCACGATAAGATCTCTCTCATTAAAAGGCTTTACGATATAACCCGACGGATTCACCAATTTGGCCCGATCAAGCGTCTTTTGATCATAAAAAGAGGTGAGAAAAATGATCGGCATGGATAGCTGCGCAGCAAGGGCAATTCCATCAACAGGCCCTTCTATCTGAATATCCAAAAGAGCAACATCGGGATGGCAAGTCTTGCAAACTTCCAACGCATCGCTTGCCTCGTCTACAATGCCGACAACCTCATAGCCGTTGGCTTCGAGGGTCTCAGCAATATCATCAGCAATAAGCGGCTCATCTTCAACTACCAATACAGAGGCTTTTTTCATACCACCAATTTATAACGTGACAAGTACAAGTTCACCTCGGTTCCACCATCATTCCGGATATCTATCTCAGCTTTGACTTTACGACTGAGCGACCGAATCATCTTCCATCCAAAAGAATTAGACTGCTCCAGAGTGGCTGCGTCCATTCCTTTGCCATTGTCCTTAACCGTTACGTTCAGTTTCTCGTCTGCTTCCCACATTTTTATGCTTATTCGTCCGCCCGGCTTGTCAAATGCATACTTAAGGCTGTTCGAAATCAGCTCATTAAGAATCAGCCCCAGGGGGATCACCGAATCAATATCGAGCTTCAGCTCGTTAGTTTCTATCTCCACATCTACTTCATTTTTCCCAAAAGCCGTGAGAAGTTCTCCTGTCAGGTTTTCAAGATACGTGTCAATGCTAACTCCCCGTATGTCCTCCGCACTGTATAATTTCTGATGAATCAATGCCATAGACCTGACCCTGTTTTGGCCTTCCATCACCGCATCCACAGCCGCTTCGTCTTTCAAGCTACCAGCCTGAAGTTTGAGCAAACTAGAAATCACCTGCAGGTTGTTCTTTACTCTATGATGAATCTCTTTGAGGAGGATTTCTCTCTCATCCAGCGCTTCCGATATTTGGAGGTTCTTCTGCTTCAATACTTTGGAAGTCCTTTGTTTTTCTCTGTACCGGTGCCCGGCAAACCCTGCCAGAATAAGAAAAATGACGGCCACCAAAATGAATATATTTCGCTGGTTAATCGACTTCGCCAGCACCAGGTCGGTGGTCTTTTTTTCCAGCTCAAGCCCCGTAATTTTGAGTTCCTGCTGTTCGGACTGATACTTTCGCTCAAGCTCAGTTATCTGCTGCTGAACAGATTGAGATAAGTATTTGTCCTTGACTTGCACAAAAGCCTCTAAAAGTGCCAGCGCCTCGGCATGACTACCGCTGGCCTTTTTCAACTCATACGACAGCTGGTAGTACGCCATTTGCTTTTCCAAAAAGGCTTCGGACTGCATGTAGACACTCATTTTGTCCAGGTACGATTGCGCCAATTCATAATTATCCTGGTCCCGATACAGCCTGGCCAGGTTATAGTACAATTCCATTCTGAATTCCGAATCACCGGGATATCCAACAAATTTTTCTGCCGCCTTGAAAGCCCTTAGAGCTGCATCGGCATTGCCCACACCCTTTTGAGACAGGGCTATATTTAACCATGCACCGGCTATTTCGCTGGTATCCTGCAGGATGAGTGCAATTTTTAACGTTTCCTGTGAATACAAGAGCGCCGTATCAAAGCTTTCTGTGGAAACGTACAAGCTCGACAAATTGAAGTAGGCGTTCAAAATGCCCACTGTATCTTTCAATTGCTTTTTAATCGCCAGCGATCTAGCGTACGCACTGGCGGCCTGTTCATATTTGCCCGACCTTTTGTAAACCTGTCCAAGATTATTCAGGCTGTAGGATAAATATTTCTTTTCGTCCAGGCTTTCAAAGATCGGGCGAGCTATCTCGTAATAGAAGGCAGCTGAGTCAAGGAAGCCTCTGTAAAACAAATTCACGCCAATATTCAAGTAGGACTTCCCCATCCCCAGGCTGTCGTCGTTGGCAAGACTTACGTTGAGCGATTTACGATAATAGACTAGAGCCGAATCAAATTCATTCAAAAACCCATAGGCCAGCCCCTGCTTGATGAGAGCCTCCCTGGTAGCTTTTGGGTCGTTAACTTCCTGGGCAATCGCCAATAGTTTGGAGGCATAGGTAAAAGCCGAATCCGCCCTCACGCCCAACCATTTTTGAAATTTCGCTTCGTATGCCGTAGCGTCGGTCTGGCCTTTTGCGCAGAAATGAAAGAAGAAGAAGATAATAGCCGCTGCGAGGCTCCAAACTTTGCTCTTGACCATGAATCATTTCCAGTGTATCGCTAAGATAACCGTCATGAGCTATTAACCGAAGAAATGTCTTCAATATACAGGTCATCTTATGGTCGGCGGTTGCAGCGGGCTTCCTATGGCGATGAAACGCCAACTAAGGCTTTGCGGCGGGGAAACGGTGGGCTAATGCTATCATAAACTCAGGTAGACACATCGTCACTCAGCGTTATTTGCCTGTGATTTTCAGAACTTTATACGATTCCTTTCCGCCAGGTGGTGGATGCGAAGCGGCTGTTTTTGGTTCGGCAGCTATTTAGGTTTGCTTTGCTTAGTATCCTCACCTCCTCTCGAGCCCTTGTCAAATTCTTTTAAATAGCAGCTATGAGTTATCAGGAAAAACGGAATACCTGTAGTATCTCAGCATCAACAAGGTTCAGGCAGCCCGCTGCCAACATTTCACCTCCTCAACTCCTCCATGTCAGCCAGCATTTCTTGAAGCCTGTTCATCACATTCCCATAAATCAGCTTCAGTTCAAACTTGTAAAGACGGCCGCCAAAGAAAGCCAGTAGGAAAACTGCCAACATTACGCCGATGATCCCGATGAGGGAAATACCGCCGACTAAATAGGTATCGGGATAATGAGTCAGTATTTTGTTCATCAGCGCATCACCCAACATCCTTCCATCAATCTCAAAAAACCAAAAACCGGCCAACATGGAAAGAAACACCCAGGGGTAGTTGAATGCCGACATTTTTGTGTTGATGGAAATTTGCTCCTTCATCCAGCCATCGAATGCTTTGAGGTATTGATAGCTGCTTACGCTTTTATCAATTTTCTTTAATCCATTCGAAAGCCGCTTGTTAACGACTGCCACCGCATTGAGAAGCAAAAACATGGGTACTCCCATATAAGCCATGCCGAACAAAAAACTTACCGGCAACAACACGACAGAAAAAATGAGGATGGCGATCAGATTAATCTCAAACATCCTTTTAAACTTATCGACAATATGCTTCGACTTTTGGCTGTATAACTGATTGATCTTCGGTGCCACCAAAGCATCGCTTACCAAAAACCCTTCCTTCCAAATAGCTTCAATTGACCTTTCCATCCAATATTACTTTTAGTCGATCCTTGATTCGTTTAATCCGCACACCAATATTATTGGCATTGGTGCCGGTTATCTCGGCGATTTCCTGATAGCTCTTTTCGTCGAGGTAGAGCAAAACCACTCCTCTGTCAACCTCAGAAAGCTGTTTGATAGCAGCGTATAACTCGTTGAGCGACTCGTTGGCAAATGCCCGGCTGTCTTCGGTAGCCTCATCCGGCAGGTAGTCGGACGCAAAGTGCTGCGGGTCGTTTTTCCTTTTCTTCAATAAGGTAAGGCAAACATTCAGGGCCACCCGATACACCCAGGTCGACCACTGCGACTCCTCTCTGAAATTGGCATGACTCCTCCAAATCTGCAGGCATACCTCCTGATAGTAATCTTCAAAATCTTCCTGGGTATTGGTGTATGCCCGGCAAATCTTGATGATGATGCCCGAAAACGGCAAAATCATGGACGTATAAAAGTCGCTGCTCAAATCTTTTACCTTGGTTGGTGGCCAAAGTTGGGGATTATTACACCCGGGGCATTCCCTTTTTGATATTTTTTGAGGAGCGGAGGTGGAATCAACTGTTACTGATCACAGCGGCGACAAAAGGCGTTTGCGCTCAGTTATTTAAATTCAACATTTAACACCCTATCTTGTGCTTCCGCCTGAGCGTCGAGATAGCGCCCAACTACCAAACCAAAAGCGATTCCAAAACTAATCCCGAGAGAGCTCCCGAGGGTTTTGTCAATCATCATTCCAAACATGCCACCAAAGGCCACCCCAAAGGCAATTCCCAGTGCTGTATAGTGGCCTTTTGGAATAAGCGAAAACTTGTTTTTCAAAAACTGCTGAAACTTAGCTAGCTTCCTTCTAAGGTGTCTTTTTCTGTTTTCCTGGTAGGCATCCAATTCCATGACGTCCAGCTCGCTTTCTACTGCGGCAAGGTCCTCTGCGGACAACTGTCTGGTTTGCAAGTCCAGCAGTATACCAATCATGTTTTGTAAAATCTTGATCTCAGATTTTTTCTCGGCCCTGGCTTTTTCTGTCTTGAGCAGTTCAATGGCTTCATCAATTTTCATAAGCGTTTTCTCTGGTTAGTGGCAGAAAGAAAAAAAACTTACACCCAGTCCAAAGAAATTTGAATAAACGCAGACAGGTCAGTGCACCGGGGCTGTCTTTGTCATTGCTACCACAATGTTTGCTGGTAGATAGCGCCCATTACTTGCAGTCTTTATTCCTTCCCTTTCTTTTTTAGCAGTACTTCCAGGCTGCTCAGGTGTTGTTTCCAGAATTTCTCGAAGTGATTTATCCAACTTTGAATCTCTTCGAAACCCTGAGAGTTAAGGCTACAAAGACGCTCTCTTCCCCTTTCTTCTATCGTGATGAAGCCGGTATCCACCAGCACTTTGATATGTTTGGACACAGCCGGCCTGCTGATTTTAAAAGACTCCGCCAGGGTATTGATGCTACTTTTTTCTTTGGTGAGTAGCATCAAAATCTCCCGACGGTTTTTGTCGGCGAGCGCCAGAAAGCTATCGTATTGTGTGTGCGTCATGATATGTTTCGTTAAGCACGGTGGCAAGGCGCTTGCCAAAGAATTTACCCCAGCCTTTTTCCATGATAAAGGCAGTGAAGGCTCCTTTAAGCCCCTGAAACCCTGTATGTGAAAGATGAAGCTCTGTGCCCCCGTTCTTCTCTACCAACGTGTAGGTAACCACAGTATCTAATGAAAGCTCACCGGGTCGTGGCCCACCCTTCAGAGCATAGGCCAGTTTCTTTTTTGGTACTACCTCCAGCACTTCCATATACATGATGCCGTCCCAGCCCCGGCGGGCCTTTTGCCTCGATATCCACTGAAAGCCTGGCTCGGCCTGAAAAGGCTCGTCTCTATGAATGGTGCTCCACTGTTTAAGCAAATCTGCATCGGTCAGGTAATCCCAAATAGTATCTATAGGATACGAATAGAACCATTTTAAGTGTATTTCCTTTTTCATTATACTAAGCGTTTTTTTGGTTCAAGCTCCATGTGTTGCCGTCGGGGTCTTCGATAGAAGCAAACTTACCCCAGGGGGTATCATCAATCTTACCAACCTCGATGCCATTGGCAGTCAACTTTTTAATGTCTCCAGCGATATCGTCGGTGTTGATCACTGCTGCCTGTAGACTCCCGGCTGGCATTTTAGGGAACCATGTCACCAATGTGATGGTCGTTTCGCCTTTGGGAAAACCCATCTGTATCCACAACTGGTCTCCCTGAAAAGGCGCTTCTACCACTATATGAAGCCCCATTTTCAAATAAAATTCTTTTGCTCGCTGCTGGTCTGACACCGGCACTGATAGTACGTCGATCCTGTTCATACTGCTATGTGTTTTATGTTATGTGAATCAAAAGTTACACAATTATATATGTAACTTTTGATTCACGCAATTTTTACAACATTTTTTCTGTGTAGTAATTATTGTGGCTTTACTTATCGTCTTCTTGAGAAACTTTGAGGCAGAAAATTTTCAATTACTTACGCCTCGCTTCCTCGGCGGCTAACAATTTTATGATTTTCTTGTCGCTGGCACTTAGCTGATCGTCCACGTTATCGTAGCGTGGCTCGTACCAACTGGCATTAGCGAAGTAAGCCCTGACGCTATCGGTCTTAAACCTGTAGCCATACCTGGCGAAAATAAGGTTTCTGGAGTAAGACAAATCGTGTTTATCAAGTTCTGCTAAAGGAGTGATTTGGTCGTTCAGCAAAACGAACAGCACCTGTTCAACGGTTGGCGGTGCGCTGGTTCTTTTCTGCACGTCTGACTCACCGTCCTCTTCATACTCTCAATGCTCCGTTTCGGCCAGAAAGAACTTTTGTTGAAAGAAACCAAAAGTAATACCCTCTTCACGGTTCATTAGGAAAGTATACCGGCTGATCAAAGTTTCCCCTCCTATCACCACCATAATTATCATGTGCTGGCAGGTAATAGGATCGCAGGCAATATTGTAATGCATGGCCAAAGCATAGGCGTCCGGACCAACATTTTCAGCCCCCATAAGAGTGATCATTTCCTTACCCTCATCTACTCCGAAAAAGCTGTTAAAGTTTGTGGGGACGTAAACACCCTCCCGGTCGGCCAGACTGACCAGATAACTTAGGGAGGTGGTATTTTCTTCGCTACTCTCATTCTCCTGTACAATGGGTGTTTCGGTGGCCACTGCCGTGGTATCCACATTAGAATTGGGCTTATCGGCCGTACCACACGAAAAGATGGCCAACGATAAAGCAACCGGTAGAAAATACTTGGTCATAGAAAGTTTAGTTAGGAATAAAGTCACGTTAAAAGAGTCCGATCAATCTAGATATTTCCTGCGAATTCTAACTCTCCCGCACTGCTTCTACACAAACTTTTTGGCACTATTCACAAACAATTTGAGGCCATCAATCAAGTGAATAATTCTCGTCAATTCGCCCGGCTTAGTTCAAATGGCTTTCACCGACTTCGGAGGAGCTCTCATGTATCACCGAAAACCAAAGCAATGCTGGCCAATCCAATCATCACAAAACTGATGGCTAGTGGCAAAACACCAACCGTCATCAGGTGGCTGATTACGGCACCAAGCGAGGCCCCGGTGAAAAAGAAAATGGTGCCGTACACAGCCGAGGCCAGCCCTGCTGTCTCGCCCATTGGCTCCATGGCCAGGGCGCTGCTGTTTGGTTCAATCGCCAGGTTGATCGACATCAAAAGCGCTATTGCCGTAAAGAACGGGATCATGGCAGGTGGATCGGTGGTGATTA
The DNA here is from genome assembly GCF_032999765.1 of Imperialibacter roseus. Classification (GTDB taxonomy): domain Bacteria; phylum Bacteroidota; class Bacteroidia; order Cytophagales; family Cyclobacteriaceae; genus Imperialibacter; species Imperialibacter roseus. Next base: position 2,943,709 of record NZ_CP136051.1, read on the forward strand.
GGGTTATGGCCAGTAAACCTGCCGCCACCAGGGTGTACAGCAGCACGAGCCCCCTGATCGTACGTTTGGCACCAAACCTGAAAGTAAGTCTGGAGTTCATCAGACTGGAAAACGACATCAGGAGCCCTGTTCCCGCAAAAATCCATGCAAATAGTTCAGGTCGGCCGAATATTTCACCTACTATGCGATCGGCGCTGGCTACCCAGGAGCTGAGTGCTGAAAACAGCAATGTGGTTGCCAATGTGTACCTTAGAAAGACCCGGTTCCCAATTACTCCCTTCACAGACCGCCGGATAGTTGGCCAGTCTATCAATGATCTTTTCTCCTGGGGAAGAGACTCTTCCAAACGCAGCGACCATATGAACACAAACACGGCAAAAACAGGCGGAGCAAGGAATACAGCCTGCCACGAGGCTACAGAAAGTATGGCAAGCCCAAGAAATGGCGCCAGCACTGGAGTAAAGAGGAAGATAGTAAAAATCAACGACATGGTGTGAGCCATCTTGTCGCCGACAAACCTATCCCGAACGCCGGCAATGGTGGTCATAAAAACAGCTGAGGCTCCCACGCCAGCCACAAATCTGGCCGCCAGCATCAGCTCGAGACTTGGGGAAAAAACTGCCGCAATTCCACCTGCAAAATAAAGAGGAAAGCCAATCCTCAGTGTGAACAAGCGTCCGAACCGATCCGACAGGATACCGAACACGATCTGCGCCATTTGCCCGAGAAAAAAGAACGTAATAACGTTAGATGTTGCCGTTGATGATGCTGGCAATCCAAAATGAGCCCGCAGGTCACCAAGCGCTGGCAGCATAACGTCGATGCCAAGGGCTGTAAGCATCATAGTACAAGCAGATAGGGCAATAAATTCTCCAGTTTTCATATCTATATCACAAAATCCGACGCTGATTCCGTACAGCTTACTATCATTTTTTATCGCTATGTGTGACCAGAATCAAAAGTATTTGAAAATACTGGCAATGTTCCATTCACACGGATTCGATTAAGCTCCGGAGTAACAGTACAAACAGCTACCCATTCCCCAAATTCGGCTTGCAATGGTGGCTTCCAGCAAACTTATTGATACCTTTGCGGCCTAATTCAGTAAATTATGATCTCAGTTGATGCGGTGGGTGTGGAATTTAGCGGCACCACCCTTTTTAGCAATATCACCTTTAATATCAATCCTACCGACCGCATTGCCCTCATGGGGAAAAACGGTGCCGGCAAGTCCACCCTCCTCAAAATCATCGCCGGAGAAAGCAAACCCACGCTGGGCAAAGTAACGGCACCAAAAGAGGCAGTCATCGCTTACCTGCCGCAGCACCTGCTCACTGCCGACGAATGCACGGTGTTTGAAGAAACATCAAAAGCGTTTTCCAAAATCCTGGACATGAAAAACAGGATGGAAGAGCTGAATCACCAGTTGGAAACCCGCACCGACTACGAGTCGGATGCTTACAGCAAGATCATAGAAGAGGTATCGGAGCTGAGCGAAAAGTACTACAGCATTGAAGAGATCAATATTGATGCGGAAGTAGAAAAGACATTACTGGGGCTCGGCTTCGTGCGAAGTGACTTCACCCGCTCTACCAGCGAATTCAGCGGAGGCTGGCGTATGCGCATTGAACTGGCCAAAATTCTGCTGCAAAAGCCCGATCTCATCCTTCTCGATGAGCCCACCAACCACCTCGATATTGAGTCGGTGCAGTGGCTGGAAGAGTTTTTGAAAAATAGCGCCGGCGGTGTGATGGTGATCAGCCACGACAAGGCCTTTGTCGACAACCTGACCAACCGCACCATCGAGATCACCCGTGGTCGCATTTACGACTACAAAACCAACTATTCCCACTACCTGGAGCTGCGCAAAGAGCGCCGTGAGCAGCAGCAGCGCCAGTTCGACGATCAGGCAAAACAGATTGCCGAGATTCAGCAGTTCATCGACAGGTTCAAAGGCACTTACTCCAAGACTTTGCAGGTGCAGTCCCGGGTGAAAATGCTGGAGAAGATTGAAATAGTGGAGGTAGATGAAGTGGATACCTCTGCGCTGAACATCAAGTTCCCTCCCGCCCGACGGTCGGGCAACTATCCGGTGATCGCCACCGATCTTGGCAAGTCGTATGGCGACCATGTCGTATTCAAAGACGTCACACTGACCATTGCCCGTGGAGAGAAAATCGCCTTTGTAGGAAAAAACGGAGAAGGAAAATCGACCCTGGTGAAGGCCATTATGGGCGAAATTCCGGTCGACGGCACATTGCAGGTGGGTCACAACAGTGAGATTGGCTACTTCGCTCAAAACCAGGCTTCGCTGCTCGATGAAAAGCTGACCGTGTTCGAAACGGTGGATGAAATAGCCAAAGGCGATATCCGGTCACGCATCAAAGACCTGCTGGGCGCCTTTATGTTCAGCGGCGACACGATCGACAAGAAGGTGAAGGTGCTCTCTGGCGGTGAGCGCACCCGACTAGCCATGATCAAGCTACTGTTACAGCCTGTAAACCTGCTCATCCTCGATGAGCCTACCAACCACCTCGACATCAAAACCAAGGACATCCTGAAAGATGCACTGAAAGCGTTCGAAGGCACGCTTATCCTCGTTTCTCACGACCGTGACTTCCTGGATGGCCTCGCTTCCAAGGTGTTTGAGTTTGGCAACAAGCGGGTAAAAGAACACTTCGAAGACATCAATGGCTTCCTGCGTAACAAGAAGATGGAAAATTTGAAGGAGATTGAGCGGACAAAATAGTCGGTAATTAAACAGGTTACTATATGTGGCACCGCACAGAATAACCTCTTTAATCTTCGGAACTGGTTAGAAATCCCTCTTATATCACCTCTTTTTTCTTCCTCCTGAGATAAGATAGTCCTCCCAGCGCCGAAGCCGGGGCAAACAAAAAGATAGCTGCCAGCTGCGTGAAATGATTGCCTTCGCTTTTGAACATGGAAAAGGCAGCAAACCCAGCCATCAAACCTGCGAGGAAATAGTTGACCGTCAGCTTACCTGATCCGGAAATGGGCTGTGCCAACAACCCGCCCAGGAAAGAGAAAACGATGCCGTAGGCAATGGTAAGCGCCATCACTCCCACCGACGGGTCGTTGTGTGGGTCAATGCCTGACAGTTGAAACAGCAATACTGCGCTGACAGCAAAAACCAGGTAGCCGATGACAACAGCAAGAATATTTCGAAAGACTTTCATTTTTTAATAGCCATTTAACACAATAGGTAGAACCAATAAGTGGACAATCTAGCCGATTTTTTTCTGGTTTGAAAAACGAACGCTACAACCAGACTATGGAACAATTCTATCGTTCAAAAATAAAACAGCACTAATTCAAAATCTCTACAAAATCAGGTCGTAAATTGACGAAAGAATTTTCCTCGTTTCCCCGTATGCTCCTGCGCATTTATCAGGTTATTGCCACCCTCTTCGCCATTTCGGTGCTGCCTCTCTCTGCACAAAAAGTAGAGAAAGCCAGCTGGGAGCTTGTTAGTGCCGAAAAAGACCTGAACATTTACACCCGAACCTCTGAGGGGTCACCAATCAAGGAAATCCAGATCACCACAACCATAGAAAGCACCATGCAGCGGGTGACCGACCTGCTCAGTGACGTGCCCAACTACAAGTTGTGGGTGTACAAATGCAATGAAGCTAAAAGGATCAAAACTACATCCTCCAACGACTTTCACTACTATGTGGAAACTGCCCTGCCCTACCCGTTCAGCAACAGGGACTTGTCGGTGCACTCCGTACAATGGTGGAACAGGGAAACTGGTGCCTACCACTCTCGTTCAGTCGCCGCTGCCAACGCTGTTCCGCAGAAAAAGGGAATTGTACGGATCACAGAATTTGAGTCGAAATGGGAAATAAGGCCAAGAAACGACGGCAGGGTAGATATTGTATACACTGCCCGGGCCAACCCTGGAGGAGAAATACCTGTTTGGCTTGTAAATTTGTTCATTACCAAAGGGCCACTGGAAACCATGCAAAAGTTTACCGAGCTGGCCAGGGTGTTTGAAAGCAGCGAAGATTGACCACCACCTCTTTTAGCTGCTGTAGTCTGGTAGTATTTGACTCAATAGTGTTTATGGCAACGCTCGTTTTTTCTTATCTTTTTTAATTCGGATAAAATTATCCGAATTAAAAAATTGTTTTATATCTTTGACACAAACAAACCACAATGTTCTCAAAAGCTTGTGAATATGGAATCAGAGCCACCTTGCACATCGCCCTTTTGTCGATGGATGGCGTGAGGGTAAGCCTGAAGGATATTGCCAGAGACATCGACTCACCGGTGGCCTTCACAGCCAAGATTTTGCAACAACTGGCCCGCAACAACATTATCGATTCCGTGAAAGGGCCTGTTGGTGGTTTTGAAATCCAGAAGGATAAAATAGCGTCTATCAAACTGAGCCAAATTGTATTTGCGATAGATGGTGACAGCATTTATCGGGGATGCGGCCTAGGGCTCAAAGAGTGCAATGCACTGGAGCCCTGCCCTTTGCACGAAAAATTTGTACTGATACGTAACGATTTGAAGGAAATGCTGGAAACAACCAGCCTGTATGAACTAACAAAAGGCCTTGATGTGGGCCTCACTTTTCTGAAACGGTAAAAAAATTTGATCCTTAATGAGAGAAAAAGGTCTTAAATTCCTAATAATGAATTTCAAGCAGCTATCATTACTCCTATTCATTCGTCTTGCTTCCAGTACTCCGCTGGCAGCACAATCGGTAACGACCGACAACTGGTACATGAGTCCCGGCATTATCGGCACATTCGTCCTGATTACCACCGTCCTTTTCATTGCCGTGATCATATTACCCCGGCAGGTTAAACTCTACAAATCTTCATTCTGATGAACAACGACATTCAAAACATAGATGACATCAGACTGCTGGTCAACGACTTCTACTCAAAAGTAAGGGAGGATGAATTGCTCAAAGACATCTTCAATGGCGTGATACAAGACAGATGGCCTGTGCACCTGGAAAAGATGTACAAATTCTGGCAAACCGTACTCTTAGAAGAGCACACCTATTATGGCAGCCCTTTTGCCCCTCACGCACATTTGCCGGTAAACAAAGCCCATTTCGAGAGGTGGATCAAGCTATTCCATCAAACCCTTGATGAGCATTTCGAAGGAGAAAGAGCCCTGGAAGCCAAATGGAGGTCGGAGAAAATGGCTGAAATGTTCCTTTACAAAATCGAGTACTTCAAAACCAGTGGAACAAAACCCTTAGTGTGAATTTAAACTTCAATTATCATGAATAATCTTTTAAACAAAACAATCGGTGAAATAGTGGCCGAAGACTACCGCACAGCGGAGATATTCGGGAAGCATGGCATTGACTTCTGCTGCAAAGGCAACCGCAGCATTCAGGAAGCTTGCTCCAAAGCCAATATTGATCAGGCAAAGCTCACAGAGGAGGTTGAAGCCATCTTGAACAAAAGCGAAGACGCATCCTACGACTACCAGTCGTGGCCACTGGATCAGCTGGCTGATCATATAGAGCAAAAGCACCACCATTATGTTGAGGAGAAAATGCCGATACTCAAACAATATCTTGAGAAGCTGTGCCAGGTGCATGGGAAAAGTCACCCAGAACTATTTGAAATAACCAGGCTGTTCACTGCCTCTGCAGGAGAACTGGCTATGCATATGAAAAAGGAAGAATTTATCCTGTTTCCTTTTGTACGGAAAATGGAAAGAGCGAAAAAAAGTGGCGAAAAGATAACCTACGCCCAGTTTGACACGGTGCAAAGTCCTGTCAGGATGATGATGGAGGAGCATGAAACAGAGGGAGATCGCTTTCAGCTAATCAGCGAATTGAGCAATCACTACTCCCTGCCGGACGATGCCTGCAACACCTACCGGGTCACCTTTGCCATGTTAAAGGAGTTTGAGGAAGACTTACACCTTCACATTCATCTGGAGAACAATATATTGTTTCCTAAATCCATAGCATTGGAGAAGCAGCTCAGTTGAACAGGCAAATGCACTGATTCTATAAAAAACAGCTCACGATCAGGAGAAAATGTGTTCGTGAGCTGACTATCTTACACCCGAAACGGTGAAAAACACCATAACTCAAAACTGTCATCCATGAAAGAGCGCACGCCCATAAAAAGAGCAAAGCAGCTTCAGCCCCTGAGCCGTGATCATCATCATACCTTGCTGTTGTGTTGGAAGATTAGAAAAGGCTTCGCTAAGGACATAGCACCTGAACGAATTAAAAAATATGCAGACTGGTTCTTTGAAAATCACATTCTACCGCATTTCGTTGCCGAAGAGAGTTATATCTTTCCGATACTTGGCAGTGAAAACGAGCTGGTAAAAAAGGCATTAATGGAGCATCGAAGGCTTACCAGGTTGTTCAATGAAGACGAGGCTGAAAGATCCCTGAGTTTGATTGAAGAAGAGCTGGAAAAACATATCCGGTTTGAAGAAAGGGTTCTTTTCAACGAAATCCAGCAAAAGGCATCGTCGGAGCAACTGGCACTAATCAGCTCCCTTCATGAAGAACATAGTTTTGTTGACCTGAAGGATGATGAATTCTGGAAGTAAAGAGGATAAAAACCTCATTATTTGCAAACAGAACATGCCCCAGCTCTACCCAGAATTATCCAGAAGGTTACTTCAGCACGCCCAGGTACCTCGCCATCCAATACGGTAACAAATATTCGTCGCCCGCCAACACAGAGTTGCCTTCACTCCCGCCATCCAAATCAAAAGGATTCGCATTGTGCCGATGCGTTCGTCGCTCGCCGGGGGTTAGCAGCACCTTTGTTGTTTGGCCACGAAAGTTGGGTTCGAGCAGTTCCAGGTCTTTTCGATGGGAATTCTTTACTGCATACGACATCTGATCGAGGCCAAACTCCTGCAAATGCCAGCGCACATCTTCCAAATTGATATCACCAGCTGTTCCGTAAGTTAGCAGATTCCAAAGTGCATTCCTTTCTGGCAATTCAACCTTCCAGTGGTCGGTGATAATGTCTGCATAATGCTGTTTCAGGGTATCATTGAGTGCATAGTGATAAAGAGGCCAGTAAGTGAGAAAGGCCATTTCGTCATCGGAATGGTTCCAACCGTCGCCCATGGTGTGTCCATCGTACATCACAATGTGTTCTTTCATGTCGTACATGCTGGGAAGCATGTTTTTGAAATAGCCAAACTCGTTCATCACTTTGAACATCTCAGTTTTGTAGCTCTCTTTTTTGGTGAGTGCATAGGCCAGTTGCAGCCCCGCAACCAGGTGGATACTGTTTAGCTTTCTATCGTACACCTCCGCCGGGTACATGTTCACATATTCAGGATTCCAACGACCCCAGGTAGTGGGTTTGCCATCCAGGTCCACGAAGTAGTAGTCATTATCAAGAATATGGGTCATGATGGCATCAATGAAGTCGGCTACCCTTTTCTTTTCCTCCGGTGCCTTCGCAATGAACTGATCCATCAGTGACGCTACAAACAGATAGGCGATGTATTCATCGGAGCTGGTGGTGCCCTTCCACTCCCAGCCTTCCTCTGGTGACTTCCGCCACCTGTCGGGGTCATTCACTTTATAGCCCTCTCGCTCGAACGTCCTGGAAGGGAAGCCCTTCAACTGATTGACAGTCAAAAGCCGCTCGAAAGCCTCAAACGATTCCCAAACATATCGTTTAGCCACCTCTTCGCCAGTAACAGCATAACGAAACACCTGACTGCCCAGGTAAAAGGACGTCCACAGACCATCGTTGTCGTGGTCAATGATTTCCTCAGAGGTTAAATCGTAAGCTACAGGCAACTGTGGCGCACAGACAAAGCCGTACCGCATGTGGTACTTGCGAATGCGGTCCTGAAAGAATTCCGTCTTTTCAGCAAGCGTAAAGGGCATTTGTTCAATCATATTGAGCCCCGTGGGTGTGAGCAGATAGATATTGCCGCTGGCATCCGCCGCCATGTCAATCACTTCGTTAACATCCAGCCATCGTTTAGAGGCAAAGTATCGATACCTGTCAGTCTCTTTTCTAAAAGCTCCGTCGGCAGTTGAAAACCAAAGCTCGTCGTTTCCGGTCAGCAACATCTTTCTTATCGCTGGCACCGGCAGTCTTGACTCGGTGTCTGTCGCCCTTTTTCCCTGGCCATCGATTGTGTAGTAGCCATTTTTTGTCCCGACAGTGATTTTACTTTCACTAAACACCAAAGACGTCATGTCAAGCCCTTCATGCATCACCTTCCAGGCCTTGCCTTCGAGTTTGTAAATAGCTTTGGCTGTGAGTGCTAAGAATTGTCCCTTAGCAACATAGATGTCAATTACTGCCTCTTTCGGTACTGTCAAGTCTCCTATTTTCTTATTTCCATCAAAAAGAGCGGCCTTCTTCTCACCCACCAGCAACACTTTCAGGTCTTTGCCAACGCTAATGCGGCTGTACAGCCCTGGCTCAAGCTTTGTATCCAGCGTACCTGCGTATCCATTGGTGAGAAACTTGTCTTTGTACAGATAGAAAAGGATGCCAGTGCTCTCTTGCGTGGTGATGTCAACCGGTACCTTATCGGCCAGCGACCGGTAGGTGTGATCAGGAGCCAGCTGGTAGTCAGGGAAGTCCCGGAAGAGCCCCTTATCGGTGAGAACATGCACTATGCTGTTGTAGTCGACTACGACCTTTTTGGGTCGGGCTTCACCAAAACCACCAGCCGCATCATAATGATGCCCAACCAACTGGATATAGGGCTCGTCTGCCATTTGTGCGGCTGCCGGCCAGGTGCTGAAAGTCGCCACCAGCAAGTAAAAAAAGCATCTATGCTTCATAACAATAGTATTAACAGGGTGTTAGCGCTAGTTACTCAGTCCTTTCCGGAGTATTGGGAATCTTGTTGATCAGTACATTTGGCTTACCGGCTTTCTTCACCAAATCAAAGGCATCATACAACTCTCCCTTCGCTGTGAACGCATTGTACGACGCTGTGTCTGCTCCCACTTTTATCACCTGAAACAGCTGCGTATTGGCAGCCTTTCGCTCCATCCATTTATCATCGCTGATGTCATACATCTTGGGGCCACTTACCGACACTACGTACATCGTACCCGAGCGATCTTCCCTCAAGCCTGCACCTGTGGGCACATTGCTGACCATTCCCCGTCCGTAGGCATGATCATGCCCTTGTAGCACCAGGTCTACACGGTGTTTATCAAACAAAGGCTTAAAACTTTCTCTGAGTGTCAAATTGTCCCGATTAGGTTTGGTGGAAAAGACGGGATAGTGAAAAGTGATCACCGTCCACTTTTTTGGGTTATTGGTAAGTATAGAATCCAGCCATTGCACCTGCAGAGTTCTGAAGTGTTCCGATTCGTCGATCTGTTCGGCATCGAGAGAAACTACCTTCATCTGCGGAAAATCAATTACATAACAGGTTTCCTCAAGGCCGGCGGGGCCATTTTTTGGCAGGTTAAACTGGGGGCGCCATTGCGGCGAAAGCACCACGTCTTTATACTCGTGGTTGCCGGGCGTCATCACCGCCGGCACCATAGCATGAATAAAACCGCCGGCATGAAACCACTCTCCCCATTCAACATCTCTGTTGTGCCTGTTGATCAGGTCTCCGGCGTGGAGCATGAAATCCACTTTTGGCATGGTTTGGTAAGCCTCCCTTATCACCCTCGACCACATTGACTTTACATCGTTTTGCGCATCACCGAAATAAATAAAAGAAACCGGGCCATTTTCTTGCGGCATCTCGATCTGGTACCATTCTGACCAATAAGGCTCGGAGCCCACCCTGTATACATATTTCCCTCCCGGCAGCAACTCATTAATAACTGCTGAATGGTAATTGGCTGATATTTCGGGTTCTTCTTCCCGTGCGACTGTCAGAGGTTCTGTAGCGGCTGCGATGGTTCTAATACTGTCTTTGAACCCGGGGCCACCAGAAGCAACAGCCACCTCCACAGTACCTCGGGCGATTTTGGTGGAGGTGCGCCAATTAACAGCTACCGAATGAATAGGATCTTCGGTCAGATTAAGAATGACCCGGTCCGGTTCGTTGCCAGGAAAAAGCAGCTTCGCATTCGGGAGGCTGTCGGCTGGGCTGTGTTGATGACTATGCTCATGGCCATGGTGGTCTTCAGCGCTGTTTTGTTGGCAGCTAAAAAGCCCAAACACAGCTACAAGCGTCATAATGCTGAGTGAGCCGAACCGAATCAATTTACTTATGATCATTGCGATGTCGTTAGTTGAAGATAATTTCTCTGCCTTTTACCTGTTCTAAAGTAATTATTTTTTCTTCCTGCGAAGATGAAGATTTGTTAACAGGAACAGAAGCTGTAGAAATTGCCGTAAGAAATTTCAGAATAAATGGCTAAGTTTTGGCATTCCTTTAACCGACACCTCTCAAAAAATGACGTCGAAATATTCACTCTTTGCCCTTTTCCTGCTATTCGCTGTTGGGTTGTCCATTTCGGTAGTTGCCCAGAGCAACCTTACTGCGGACAATGCCCTGGAGAGTTATTTAAACAACGGCGACCAAACCTATGAATGGGTGGTCACCGACACCTACGAAACTGACGGAGTGAGGGGATACCAACTCATTTTAACATCTCAAAAATGGAGGGAGTACACATGGAAGCATCAGTTGACAGTATTTGTTCCGGATCAGATGACCCAAACTGAAAGCCTCCTGTTTATCTCCGGCGGTTCAAACAAAGACAGCCAGCCCAACCTGAGAAGCAATCAAGACGATCTCTCCAAGACCATGGCCCATATTGCAGCTACCAATAGCGCCATCGTGTCTCTTATCCGGCAGGTGCCTAATCAGCCGCTGTACGGTGACAAGACCGAGGACGTGTTGATCTCCTACACCCTGCACAACTTCACCGAGACAGGTGATTATACATGGCCCCTGTTGTTTCCCATGGTAAAGAGTGTGGTAAAAGGAATGCAGGCAGTACAGGAGTTTTCGAACGAACAACTGCATCAACCAGTGAACGAATTTGTGCTATCGGGGCTTTCCAAACGTGGCTGGACAACCTGGCTCACCGGTGCCAACGACGACCGGGTAATTGCCATCGCTCCTATGGTGATTGACGTGCTTAATATGCCGGTAAGCCTGCAATACCATCTGGAGGCGTGGAATGAGTACAGTCCCGAAATAAATGACTACGTGAGCCTGGGTATTCCACAGGCTTCGGCTACCGAGTCAGGGCAAAAAATCAATGCGATGGTTGATCCGTACTCCTACCGGGCAAAGCTCAACAAGCCCAAGATGATCTTCATTGGCACCAACGACCCCTATTGGCCAGTGGATGCTATCAAGCACTATATCGACAGCATTCCTGGGCAAAATTTCATCCACTATGTGCCCAATGCCGGCCACGACATTGACGATCACCCACAGAGTTTTAAAGCATTAAACGCATTTTTCGGCTTCACTGCCCATGGGAAAGCTTATCCGGCATGTGATTGGACCATCGACATTAAGGGAGAAGAAATTGTGCTGACAGTCACTCCTTCGCCAAAAAAACTGGTCGATGCCACACTTTGGCTGGCAACATCCGATGACCGGGACTTCAGGGATGAAGTATGGGTGGGGAAAAGCCTGAATGCATCAAAGGCAAAGGAAGTAGTAGTGAAAGAAGCCTACCCTGCTTCCGGCTTCAAAGCATTTTACGTTGACCTGTAGTATTTAGACACAACGGGAAATGAATTCACCGAGAGTACCCGGATGTTTGTTGCAAACCCTCAAAAAGTGTTTGTCGACTGACGCCTGCAGGATCCCAGACTAACACTCTTCGCAAGAGCAACCTAGTATTTACACCAAAGGTTCTCCCCTCTCTGTGGGCTTTTAGTAATATTACTTACTTAAAAGACTCAACCATGACCAAGCGAAGTCTCCGTCCGGCAGTGCTGTTCGTTTCCTCCTTACTTTGGTACGGATGTGCCAGCACCACTGACACGCCGCCAGTTGTCGAAACCGGCGTATCGCTCAAACTGGCCAACTATCGAAAAACGGTTATCAGCGCACTTGGCTACCAGCTATCATTCAACATCCCGGAAGGCAAATCAGAACACATCCCTGCCTCAGAGGTTATCACTTTCAACTTAAGTAAGAACGACGCTGACCTCCAGATAGACTTCAAAGAAGATTCCGATCATATTTTAGAGGTGGTTGTTAACAGCACGACTATTCCTGTAGACCACCGGGAGGAGCATATCATCGTTCCGAAAAGCGTATTGAGGCCAGGCTCCAATAGCATCAAAATCACGTTCGTTGCAGGCAACCTCTCCCTCAACCGCAACGACGAATATCTTTATACACTGTTAGTGCCGGACAGAGCCCGCACAGTCTTCCCCTGCTTCGATCAACCCAACCTGAAGGCTTCTTATCAACTGAGTCTCACCATGCCTGGCCAATGGCAGGCACTTTCCAACGGCCCACTGGCCAATTCGGTGATTTCCGGCGAGCGAAAGACATTTAACTTTATGCCTTCTGATACCATTAGCACCTACTTGTTTGCCTTTGCGGCAGGTAAATTTCAAAAGGTAACCCGAACCGTCGATGGCCGCACCATGAGACTTTTTCACCGTGAAACCGACGAGGAAAAGATTTCCGAAAGCATTGACACAATATTTTACCTGCACGGCAAAGCCCTCGATTTTCTCGAAGAGTATACGGCCATCCCCTACCCGTTCAAAAAGTTCGACTTTGTTGCTATTCCCGACTTTCAGTATGGTGGAATGGAGCATGTGGGAGCCATTCAGTACCGTGCTTCGTCTCTTTTCCTGGATAAAACCGCCACCCAGAGCCGCAAAATTGGCAGAGCCAACCTCATTGCGCACGAAACGGCTCACATGTGGTTTGGAGACCTGGTCACCATGGACTGGTTCAACGATGTGTGGATGAAAGAGGTGTTTGCCAACTTCATGGCCGACAAGGTCTCGGAGGTAACGTTCCCAGATACAGGTAGCGACCTCAAATTTCTGCTGGCTCACTACCCCGCAGCCTATGCAGTGGACCGTACGCCCGGTGCTAACCCAGTGCGGCAGCAGCTTGATAACCTGAAGGACGCTGGCAGCATGTACGGAGCCATCATCTATCATAAGGCCCCCATTGTGATGAAACAGCTGGAAATGCTGATGGGAAAACAGGAGTTCCAACGAGGTCTGCAGCAGTACTTGTCTGAGTTTGCCTTTTCAAATGCGACCTGGACTGACTTGATCAATATACTGGATCAACTAACCGATGAAGACCTGCTGGCATGGAATAAAGTGTGGGTAGAAGAGCCATTCAGGCCCGTTTTTAGTTATGACATGAAGACCAATGAAGGCTTGATAACGGCCTTAACCATCTCTCAAAAGGAAGAAAAAACGAATACGCCATCCTCCAGTGATAAAGTCTGGTCGCAATACTTCAAAGTCGGCCTGAGCTATAGCGACAGCCTCATTCAGGTGCCTGCGCTTAACTACCGTGCGGTAGCGGACGTCAGCCAGGCAACAGGCAGGCCTAAGCCAAATTATATTGTTTTCAACACCTCTGGCGAAGGGTACGGTGTGTTCCCAATCGACTCGGCCATGCTTCCTTACATCGGCACATGGAACGACCCGGTTGCCAGGGCATCGGCCTATATCAACAATTACGAAAACATGCTCAATGGCGACGGCATTACGCCCACCGAGCTGCTAGCACTGAATACTGCCCTGCTTTCTCAGGAAACGGAAGAGCTTTCGGTTCGGCAACTTACCAGCCAGTTAAGTGCGACCTATTGGCAGTTTATTACCCCATCAAACAGGAAGCTGATCAGCCAATCATTGGAAAGCGACGTTTGGACAGCAATGGAACAAGCTCCTTCGGCCAGCATTAAGAAGATGCTATTCGGAACATTCCAGGAGATAGCCACCTCAGAAAAAGCAATAGAAAAGCTTTATAGCATTTGGAAGTCGGAAGCGCCGCCAAAGGAGGTTAGGCTATCTGAGGACGACTACACCGGCCTGGCAGCCACGCTCAGCCTGCTGAGTCACCCAAAATCTGTCGAAATTCAACAGCAACAGCTTACAAGAATTAATAATGGCGATCGGAAAAAACGTTGGGAATTTCTTCTTCCCGCACTATCAAGCGACACCGCAACCCGCAACACTTTTTTTGAAACCTTGAAACTAGCCGAAAACAGGGAAAAAGAATCGTGGGTGAGCACCGCAGTATCTTACCTGCATCATCCGGAAAGGCAGCATGTCTCTATCGGCTACTTGAAGGAGAGCCTTGAGCTGCTTTCTGACATACAGGCTACTGGTGATATATTTTTCCCGACCGCCTGGCTAAGCGCTACTTTCGGAGCCTACCAAAGTGACGAAGCCGCATCGATCGTCAACACCTTTCTTTTGGCCCACCCCAATTATCCCATGAAACTGAAAGGAAAGATATTGCAAGCAACCGACGACCTGAAAAGGGCCAGCAGGCTGCTGAAGAGTCAATCAAATCTCTGATCTTAATTAAGATGAAAGGGCTGATTGCTCTTTCTTTGCACTGTTCTTGTTGTTAATAGAATCACGTGAACAAGTAAGCTGAGCACAATAGCCACTCCTACCTCTAAAAATGTGAGCATATGAACACTTGCTTTAATATGGTGAGAGTCGTTGAGTAACTCTCGGCCATTGTTCGATTGAATTTCTGTTAGTAGATGCAGGTCACTCAGCATAGCATTGAAGCGATCCCCTCCTTCGTTTTCCAGCGCTGCCAGTGCCTGCCTTGAATCATTTGCGTACGCCAGGTTTATCACCTTGTTCTCGAGTTGGTCGTAAGCCTCCCTTCTTTCCTTAAACTCACTTAAAAGGCTGGCCTCATCCAGTACAAAATAGGTTTTTTCTATTTCAGTCACCAGTGAGTCAATTCTACTATCATAGCTATCGAGCTTCTCGGTCAAATCCGCTTTCTCAATGCTTATTTCCAATACGTTCTTTTCAAGAATCAACCGCTTTTGATAAAGAGTTTCTGTGATATAGAAAAATTCAGTTGCCGACATAAGCCTGTCATTATAAATGGAGGTGAATGACCTGTCCATGCTGTCTATGTCTCTTTGCATTACCAGGTTGCTTATCACAAGCAAGGCAACTATTATTGCTAATATGACCGAAATCCGCATTTGGTTACCTATTTTGAAAGCCCACCTCATCTCATAGTTTTTTAAAATGCTATTAACATGAATACACCTGATCCCAGCATCCTGTCCGACATAGTTAAGACAAAAATGCCGTTCGGCAAATACAAGAATGTTTTAATATGTGACCTACCCGAAAACTACCTTGAGTGGTTCAAGAGCGTCGGCTTTCCGCAGGGGAGGCTTGGTATGATGCTTTCTACTATGTATGAAATTCGGCTCAATGGGCTGACCGACCTGCTCAGTCAACTAAAAAAAATCCACAGAAACCCATAGGTTACTGAAGCCGTTAAACCCCCAAACGGCGCCGTTGCACTTATTAAATACAAAAACAACCAAGATTTCTTATATTTACAATGTCAATTGGCTTAATAATTGCGTTAGGTGTGTAAATTATTTTTGTGTATGAAATTAAGAATTGTTCAATTAACCCTGATATCAATTCTTGCATGTAGTTGTGTTACTAATCTGTCGGCGCAGTCGTCTGACAGTGTAAGCATAGTCAAGAAATTTGATCAATTGGTTCTACAGTGGGATTTGCTATCTCTTGAACTGGGCAAATACGAAGGTCTGGACAAATATTGCACTGACAAGCCCTACCAGGACAATGTAATCAAGACACTCGAAGAAATTCACCACTATGACACATTGCTCTACCAAACGCTTGCAAAGAAAGCACGGTACGACAAGAGTTCAGAGCTCAAAAAGACCCTCAAGCAAATAGAAGAGTTTGAAACTGAGTACAAAGGCCCCAGCTTTCTGAAGAAACTTCACGATGAATGTGTCGGCCGCAGAGAAATTGAGAAAGACTACAAAGAAACCAGAAATGATATTGGCATGAACTCTTACGATGGGCAAGTGCTTGTTCTGGAAGCTGATCTTAACAGGTATGTCGAACACATTACCAAGTTAATGGATCATATTGAGGAGCATATCCACCATTTGCATCTTGAATAGCCGCCATGTGGCAAATACGTAATTTCTAAAATCCGCCCCTTTTTCGGTTAACCTGGCGCCCTGCCTGTCGTATATTTGAATATTCCTGCACCCTACCAACCGAGGCCTGTTCTAGTTAATTCACCTGGCGAATCCATGGCTGTTTTAAAACTAGATATAGATGAAAAAATATTTGCTTGTCCTAATTGCTGCGGCCGCTCCGCTTCTACCGTTGCAGGCAAACGACGGTGAAAACGGAATTTTCAAAGACTTTAAAGAACTAACCCACAAGTGGTATTTTGTCTCAGATAAGCTTGTAACCTACAGAGGTTTGTCAAAATACTGCGGCGATCCCACCTTTCAAGATGAAGTGAAAAGCGTATTAAAAGAGATCCACGCCTACGATAGCGCTCTTTATATTCGTGTTTCTTCGATGATGAAGGAAGACCCAAGCAAAGAATTGAAAAAGACATTGAGACAAATCGGCCATTTGGAGCACAAGCTAAATGCCCTCTCGCTGTCGAAGACATTGTACAGCGAGTGCCACAACCAAAGACAGCTCGAAAGAGAGTACAAAAAGGTAAAAAACTATTTTGGCGCTCACTCCTTCGACAATCAGGTTGTAGTTACAGAAGTCTTCTTAAAAAAGCACGTTGACCGGATCAACAAAATCATGGAAAACATAGAAGATCATTTCCATCACCTCGACGCAGATTGAGTGGGCCAGGAATCCGATGTGGAAAATACGTAATTTTCCAAAATTGTCAGCTCGCCAATATTTGAGCACCAATTCCGTTCCCTACATTTGTTGTATTCCTGCAACACTACCACATGTTCTGTATTAGTTTGTTTACAAAGGCATTGCCATTGCCACAACTAAACATATACTATGCTCAGACGTCTCGCTCTTGCCGTTTCCTGCCTCTTTTTGGCGGGAAGTACATACGCCACTGGTGACCAAAATGAAAGTGCCCTTCTGGTCAGTAAATTCAACGACCTTACTAAACAATGGGCTTTGATCTCTTACGACCTCAGGACGTACGACGGACTTAAAAAGTATTGCACAGACCACTCCTTCAGGAGCAATGTAGCAGAGACCCTCAACGGCATCCACCATTACGATAGCCTTTTGTATGAAAGACTAGCTGTAAAGGCCAGGTTCAGCAACAACCATGAAATTAAGAAAGTAATTCATCAAATTGAGGCATTTGAAACGACGTACAAAGCCGCCAACTTTTCAAAAACACTGTCGGAGGAATGCTCTGATCAACGGTCTCTTGAGAGGAATTCAGATGAGCTAAGAAACGACATCGGCATGAACTCGTACGACAGTCAGGTAATTTTGCTGGAGGCTACTCTCGACAAGTATGTAAAAAATATTACGAAACTAATGGATCATATTAATGATCACATCCACCACTTGCACATTGATTGAGTAGTCCTTCCTCTATCGCTTCACAAACGCTAATACCTGTGGCAGCTCTGGGCTAACTAGTACCCTACCTTCAATGTCGACTACCGGCAATGAGATGTTTCCCATAAATCTGGCTGCTTCAAGCTTTCTCAGCATCTCATCTGCCTTATCCTGATCGGCATCCACATCATAAAAAGTATATTTTATGTTGAGGGAATCCATCTTCTTTCGGAAATTAATACAGTGATCACATGTATTAACTCCATAAACAATCATTTGCTTTTGATTGGCACTTTCAGCTGCCTTGTTTTCAGAAGTATCCTTCGTAACTGGTCCGCACGAAAGCAATAAGACAAATACCGAAAGGATGGAAATCGCTGTAATGTTATTTTTCATAGCCCAATCTTACGGATTTTTTATCTTTATCCATACTGCTTTTGTACATAGTAAGAAGAGCTTTACACGATGGGTTGCAACTCGTTTTGGCCAACACGTGTCATCATTTCATTATTCATTTGCAATGCCCGGTAAAAGCCTTGTATATTAACGCTGACGATACAATCAAAATGATGCAAAAGATCAGTCTGTTTCTTTTACTATCTGCCATTTACTTTGGCTGTTCGGTAAAGGTGGTGTCTTTCGAGAACCCCAGAACAAACTTTGGAAAATTTGAGGAGTACACTCTTAAGCGGCCAATGGCCGATAACAAGGACCTGACACCTGAAGGCAAGCAATTCATCGCCAGCTTCGAAAACGCCATTAATTCCGAGATGAAAAAGAGAGGCTATGACCTCACCTATTCTCCTGACCTGGAGGTAAGCTACGATATCGTTTCAAGCCGACAACGGGATACAAATGTAAATAGAAGCCCTTACTACTATAATCCGTGGTACTATGGAAACTATTACAATGTGTCGCAGACCAACTACACCGAAAGCATTGTTATTGTGGAGATGAAGGACGCCGCCACAGGCAAAACCGTGTGGCAAGGTAGTCTCGACCTTCGCTACACACGTAATTCCAAAAAGAAAGACAGCATCATACCTGATGCTGTCGAACGAATCTTCAGCGACTACCCCTACCTGGCCGGCAGTAATAAAAAAGTAGAGGTCGAAGGAAAAAAGAAGAAAAGGTGATAATAAAGTATCATGGCGCAAGTGTTTAGTTAAATACTATTCTTTCCCTACCTTTGCGGCTTCAATTGCAAAAATTCCATTTATGATTTCTGTTTCTAACGTCTCTCTCCAGTTCGGAAAGCGTGTATTATTTGATGAGGTCAATATCAAGTTCGTTCAGGGCAACTGTTATGGTGTGATCGGTGCCAATGGCGCTGGCAAATCCACTTTCCTTAAAATTCTATCCGGTGAAATGGCCGCAAATGCCGGGCATGTAAGCATGGAGCCTGGCAAAAGAATGGCTGTTTTGAATCAGAATCACTTCGAGTTTGACGAGGTACCCGTCATTGAAACGGTGATGATGGGGCACAAAAAGCTTTGGACAATCATAAAGGAAAAAGACGCCATTTATGCAAAGCCTGATTTTTCAGAGGAAGATGGCATCAAAGCTTCCGAGCTGGAGGCGGAGTTTGCAGAAATGGATGGCTGGAACGCAGAATCGGACGCTGCTGCCATGCTCAGTGGCCTTGGCATCGTAGAAGCCGACCACTATAAGCTGATGAAGGAATTGCCAGGCAACCTGAAAGTAAGGGTGTTGCTTGCACAAGCCCTGTTCGGTAATCCCGACGTGCTTATTCTTGACGAACCTACCAACGACCTCGACATCCGCACCGTGTCGTGGCTGGAGGACTTTCTTCTGGAATTCAAGAACACAGTCATCGTGGTTTCTCACGACAGACACTTTTTGGACACCGTGTGTACTCATGTGGTTGACATTGACTTCAGCCAGGTAAAGTTATACACTGGTAACTATAGCTTCTGGTACGAATCCAGCCAGCTAGCCCTTCAGCAAAGAGGGTCTGCCAACAAGAAAGCTGAAGAGAAAAAGAAAGAGTTGCAGGATTTCATCGCTCGTTTTAGTGCCAATGCTTCCAAGTCGAAGCAGGCCACCAGTCGGAGGAAACTGCTCGAAAAAATCAATATCGACGACATTCAGCCCTCCACCAGGCGATACCCAGCCATTATATTCAATCAAAGCCGCCAAGCTGGTGACCAAATTCTGGAGGTGAAAAACCTTGGCTATTCTGCCGACGGAGTCAATTTCTTCTCCGGGCTGGATTTGTTTGTTAATAAGGGGGATAAAATAGCGGTCCTTAGCAAGGACAGTATGGCCATTTCAGCATTCTTTAAAGTGCTTATGGGGGAACTGAAGCCTACCAAAGGCGAGTTCAAGTTTGGCCAAACCATTACAACGGCCTATCTGCCTAATGAAAACGACAAGTTCTTTAATACAAGTGACAACCTGATCGATTGGCTGCGCCAGTTTTCAGAGGGAGAAAAAGACGAGGTATTCATCAGAGGCTTCCTCGGAAAGATGCTTTTCTCCGGCGAAGAAGTCTTTAAAAAAGCAAGTGTGCTTTCCGGTGGCGAAAAGGTGCGTTGTATGATCAGCAAAATGATGCTGGCCCAGGGCAATGTGCTGATCCTGGACGAACCCACCAATCACCTTGATTTGGAATCCATTCAAGCATTCAACAACGCCCTGGCAGATTTTCCGGGCACGGTGCTTTTCACCTCTCATGACCATCAGTTTACGCAAACAATTGCCAATAGGATCATAGAGCTAACGCCAAATGGTTGCCTTGATAAGCTAATGACTTACGATGAGTACGTGGAAAACGAAAAGATTACTGCGCAGAGAGAAGAACTCTATGCCTGATCGGCTATAACCAGGGCCAGTGTTTTGAAGAGCTTTCCGTCTGAGACGAGGTGACCATTGCTCATCATGAGGAAAAGCTCCTCTTCACGTACTGTGTTGTAATGCTTTTCGGAGGTGAATAGCTCAATATCCGACGGGGGACTGGCCAACGCTTTTTGCAAAAAAGCCGGATCGGTAAAATCGGCCGCCTCGCCCCCTTGCATTCCGCAAAGAACAATTTTCTCCTGGAGACATTGATAGGTCATTACGTGAGACCTTGTTCTGATTTCCAAAAACTCAGTTTTTCTCAATACGTCTTCGAAAACCACGTCGCTGAACAAATCCACTATTTTGTCGGCCTTGGCGGGAGTTTCCTTCTTCAACTTCTCCCAGTCGTCAGCGGCAATGCCATTGACGATCAAATAGTCAATAAACTCCTTTTCAAGTGCTGTCAGTTCTTCCCTTGTCAGGGTACGGTACTTTGCCATAGGTGGCAAAGATAAGGCTCAAAACCGTTTCGTGGCACCAAAAATAGCACTAGAAATTAGTTGGTTCAATTTCCATGCAGCAACGTTATCACAATTACGTTCTGTGCTGCTAACATTGAGATCAGGTTGTCGGCTTGCTTATCAATGTGCACAGGAAAAGCCGCAACTAAGCTTTATATCAACTACCTTTGTGCTCAAGAATCTCAAAATGATCGATCAATACTTAAGCAATCTGGGCATTTCTAAGCTCAACGAAATGCAGGAGGCTACAATAAAGGCCGCTGGAAAAGAAAAAGAGCTCATCTTGCTTTCTCCCACGGGCTCTGGCAAAACCCTGGCTTTCC
The DNA here is from genome assembly GCF_032999765.1 of Imperialibacter roseus. Classification (GTDB taxonomy): domain Bacteria; phylum Bacteroidota; class Bacteroidia; order Cytophagales; family Cyclobacteriaceae; genus Imperialibacter; species Imperialibacter roseus. The sequence goes on from NZ_CP136051.1 coordinate 2,964,835, forward strand.
TACTTTCCCTTCTCCCACGTCTGGTAAAGGATCAGCAGGGGATGCAAGCACTAATCATCGCACCTTCGAGGGAGCTTGCTATCCAAATCGAACAGGTAGCCAGGGGAATGGGTAGCGGCTTCCGTGTCAATAGTTTCTATGGAGGCCATTCACTCAGAACAGAGCTGAACAACCTCAGCAACCCCCCAGCCATTGCTATCGGCACGCCCGGGCGGCTGCTCGACTTGATCACTAAAGAGGCTTTCGAAACAAAGAGCATTAAGCACCTTATCCTGGATGAGTTCGACAAGTCACTCGAAATGGGTTTCGGTGGTGAAATGTCAAGCATACTTGAACATCTCACCAACCTTAGAACAAGGTTTCTAACTTCTGCCACGCAGGCTGTCAAAATCCCTTCTTTTCTTAAAATGGCGGCACCATACACGCTGGACTTTACCACCAGGTATGAGAATAAGGAAAGTAAATTGGATCAAAAAATGGTAGTGGCCGAGGGAAACGACAAGCTTGATGCCCTCTTCAAACTCCTATGCCTTCTGGGCAGCAAGAAAAGTTTGATCTTTTGTAACCACAGAGAAGCTGTTGACAGGATCGGTGAGTTGTTATCTGTAAAGGGCGTTGAACACAGAACTTATCATGGAAAGCTGGAGCAGGATGCCCGTGAAAAGGTATTGGCGCAGTTTCGCAACGGCAGTGTCAACGTGTTGCTCGCTACAGATTTGGCGGCCAGAGGGCTTGACATCGCCGAAATCGAAAACGTGATACACTACCAGCTTCCTCAAACGCAGGAAGCCTTCATCCACCGGAATGGCAGAACAGCCAGAATGAATGCTTCGGGCAGCTCTTACCTCTTGCTGCTTCAGTCGGAGAAGCCACCAAAGTACCTGGTCAAAAAGCCCCAACTAGTAAATTTGCCGGAAACGCTGCTTACTCCTCCAGCCCCCGCCTGGTCAACACTTGAGTTCTCAGCCGGTAAAAAGGATAAAATCAATAAAGTAGATATTGTTGGTCTGCTCTTCAAAAAAGGTCTTTTGGAAAAGGGAGACATCGGCTTGATAGACGTAACCGACAAGGCTGCCTATGCCGCTGTAAATAGAGAGAAAGCTGTAAAAACAGCCATCAAAGTGAGTGGAGAAAAAATAAAGAAGGTAAAGGTCAGGGTCACGGTACTTTAGAAAAAGTACGAAACCGAAAACAGTGAATAAAAACAGAAAGGCCCGCTTCGCAGCGGGCCTTTCTTTTGCAGATATAATGAATATGACTTAAGCAGCTGCCTTTTTGGCGTCGGCAAGTGATACCGCCTTGTGAGGTTTGATCTCTATTACACCCATTTTATCAAGCAGCTTGATAATATAGTAAGTTGGATCTATTTCATGCCAGCGAATGCCACCAAAATTTGCACGGTTACCATACTTATGATGGTTATTGTGATAGCTTTCGCCCATCATGAGGAAGTCTACAGGCAAGAAATTCCGGGAGGTATCACCAACCTCGAAATTTCTGTATCCGTATTTATGAGCAAACCAGTTGATAATCGCTCCATGAATAGGCGACAGAATGAACTGCAGTGGCAGAAACAGCCACAACCACCATGCATCAGCATACAAATAGTACACTCCTACATACAATGCACCCCAAAACACTCTTGAGTACCATGAACGAGCGAATTTATCAAAGGCATCCCATTTTGCAACTCCTTCAGTGAATCTCTTCTCGGGCACTACTCTTCCACTGGCAATATCAGAGTAAATGGTTTTTGTTTTCCACATCATCTTGAAAATGGTCTCATCATACTTTGGAGAGTGAGGATCATTTTCGGTGTCGGCAAAAGCGTGGTGCATCCTGTGCATTACGCCATAGCCGTAAGGGCTCAAGTAATTTGACCCCTGAAATATCCAGGTAAGTACAAAGAATACTTTCTCTGTGAACTTACTCATCGTAAACGCACCGTGCGCTGCATACCGATGTAGAAAGAACGTTTGAAAGAACAATGACAAGTACCACTGGGCAATAAAAAAGGGTATGATAACTTCCATCTTGTTAGTAGTATTTTTTTACGGTTTAGATTTGACCTGTTTATGATCTATTCCCTTAAGACAAAGTCAAATTTAATTTGTGACAGAATTAATAAAATATTTTTTTTCGTAATGGCAACATAGCCATTTACCTGGCCAACTAAGCCTTTTGGCTGATCTCAAGCCTCAAATCCTCAATGAGCTCTTTGGGCTCCCCAAATGAGCAGGCCTTCTTGAAGCTTTCGATAAGCTGGGCTGAGTTTACCATATCGAAACTTATCTTGCTGGTATCTATTGCCAGCTTCTCCTTAGCTCTGGAAAACAACTGGCGACAGTTCTCTTTCTTTTTATTGACAATCTGCTGAAGTTCGTCGTACTCAATATTGAACACCTCCCTCAACAGGTACACCGCTCTCTCGACAGGCTCCAGCTTTTTATGCAACATTGCTAAAGCAGTAGAAATTTCGTGCTCTATGTCGATATGAGAAAGATCCAGCTTCTCAACAAATTCCTTTGGATTAATGGCATCAAGGTATTCGTTCTTCTTTCGTTTGATTGAATTAAGATGATTGATGCAGCTATTGGTTACCGACTTAATCAAATAGGCCTTTGTGTTTTTTATCTTCTCCTGATCGAGTGTCAACCACTTCAAAAAGGTGTCCTGAACAATGTCCTCGGCATCTTGCCATGAGCCTACCATCTTCAAGGCGAGCCTGTGAAGCAAGGGTTGATAAAGCGTTATCGTTTGAGTCTGATTCACTATAATTCTCAAATTGTATACAAAGGTAAAGTCAATACCTTTAGTTCGCACTATTTGTTTTCGATTATTTAACCTTTAAACAATCGAAGGACCAATAAAGTGCAATTTTGTGTCGCATTTGGCGAGACTGAATTGCGATGAGATAGAGAAAATGATAATTAGCTACCGGCGAGGGGCTTAGCAACCTGGCCAAAAAAGCAAAACGGGCAGGGATTAGTCATCCGCTGCCCGTTTCATTTTTCACCAGCCTTAACCAGTGAAAAACGTCAAGCTATTGTTCATTCGCCTCAATCGCAACGTCACCTGGGTGGCACTACGCTCGACAAGATTCAAAGTACGCCGATCTCTCGGCTTTCCTTTTTCTTCCCTGAGCCCTGCTGGCTCAGCAAACTATCTCTCACTTGATGTATTCAATTTCCATATAAAAATTTGCAAACGCAACTGCGTAAGAACCTACTTTTCAACAACTTATGCACGGAATTATCAACACCTGAGTTCATGTTGTTCACGACTATATCAACATGATATCCACATTTGTCTTCTGGTTTACTTTCTCAATCCAGGTTTCAACCTAGCTTTGCTTCATGTACATAGCCATCAATAAAGCAACCACACTGGCCCTCGGTATTTGGGTTTCAATTCTCGCTGTATCCTGCGACGAAAAAAAGAGTCCGTCTTCGAGCGACGAATCAATCAATGCACGCATTCAGCAAATGCCTCCTGCGCTTCAGGAAGGCCTTAAGGCCCATGGTGGCCTTCAGAAATGGGCGACATACGGCACACTGAATTATACAGTGGCCTCCAAAAATATTCCGGAAGACCATTTGATAGACCTTAATAGCAGAAAAGTACTCATCACTACAGACAGCACTTTCACAATGGGCTTTGATGGGCAAGATGTTTGGGTTAGCCCAAACCTGGCAGCCTACCCAGGTTCGTCAGCAACTTTTTACCATAATCTTGTATTCTATTTCTTTTCCCTTCCTTTCGTGGTCGCCGACCCAGGGGTGAATTACACCGCTTTACCAGACATCACATTTAATGGAGTGGCTTACAGCAGGATCAGTATTTCTTTTGGGGATAGTGTGGGTGAGTCGCCTGACGATCAATATATCCTATGGTTCAGAAAGTCAGATCATTTGCTTGGCATGATCAACTACTCTGTTACGTATTTTGATGCTGCTAATGCCAGCAAATTCAACGCCATGGTTTACGATGAATGGCAAACGGTCAATGGCTTAAAGATTCCTAAAAAATGGACTTCCTACAAATGGGAAAACGATTCTCTCGGAGACAAACGAGGCGCTACTTTAATAACAGATGTGTCCTTTCAGGAAGGAGCTCCGGATGCCACCTTATTTCAAAAGCCTGAAACAGCCGAGATCGACAACAAAGGCAATTAATAGTTATTTTTTTAGATGATGAAGCTTGGAAACAGGCCATCTCACGAGCCATTTGGAACCTGTTTTCAAAGCTCTGTTACAAATGGCCTTTATCTCTACATGCTGAGATGTACTCAAATGAATCATATAATAAAAACCCCGGAATTGTACGTCAGTTACCGTAGCTTCCACCCCTCTTCCGTCAGCCTCTAACACCACATCTTCCGGCCGAACCATCCACTTGCCGTTTGCTTCACTGGACTTCACCCCCATTGACTCCAGGTTTTTTCTGGTAAAGATGTTTGCCTCTCCGAAAAAAGCAGCTCCATAGGCCGTGGCTGGCTGGTTGTACATTGTCTTTGGGGTCGCCAGCATGTCCATTTTGCCCAGCCTTAAAAGAAGAATCTTGTCCGCCAGAGAAAGTGCTTCTGCCGGGTCGTGTGTAACCATAATAACGGTAATGCGGAGTTCCCGATGAATCTCCTTCAAAACAGTCGTCATCTCGCTCTTAAGCATTACATCAAGGTGACTGAACGGTTCATCCAGTAGCAGCAGCTCTGGTTCATCAGCCAGGTTAACAGCCCACACCACTCTTTGTCTCTGCCCACCTGATAGCTGATCCGGTCTACGCTCTTCCAGGTCTCTTAGTCGGCAGATTTTGATAAGCTCTTCTACCCTTTCCGATTTGTACGGATCGCTGAAGGCCCTCATAGCATACCTTACGTTTTCCCTCACCGTCATCTTCTCCTGTAGCTCCAATTCCTGGGTAATAAGCTTTATATGGTTATAGCCAGGGACTAACCGGTCAGCGGGGCCCTGGATAAGACTACCTCCCCATGTGATTTTTCCATTGCTTAAATCCACCAGGCCAGCTATCGACCGCAACAATGTTGTTTTTCCGGATCCGCTGGCGCCAGAGATAACCAAAAAAGAACCCCGGGGCAACTTGAAACTAAGCTTTGAAAGCGCTCTTGTTTCAACCCCGGGGTACTTTACACTACATGTATTGACTTCCAAACCTTCAGGCATGCCCAAAGGTATTTCATTTTTTTAACCCAATCGAATTTTAATCAAGTTGGCCAATAATTTAAGGCTTTCATCGAGATAGACGTCCTTCGGTTCTTTTCTATCTGTGCCAGCCTCTTTCACCTCTGAGTCGTTTATCTGAGTACTAAGATCTCTGATGGACTCCCTGGCTGCTCTCACGTCATCGATTTCAGCCTTTCTTATGTTGTAGTTCAACGAAATTTCATTTTTCGAGCGTGCTTTCTTTGCTTCTTCTATGTCGTACTGCAGCTCTTTGAACTCTGCGTTGTTCTGCAAGTCAAGCGAATAAATACGAGTAAGTTGCTCTATTAGCTTGCTGTCGATTTTATTTACGGGCGTAAAACTTGAGCTTCTGATTTGATCCCATGGCAAAGCGCTTGGCTGCGAGCTTTCACCAAAGTTGTCTGCATCATATGCAGATGGGAACTCAATATCAGGCTTCACTCCCAGGTGCTGTGTACTGCTCCCGTTGACTCGATAATACTTAGATAATGTAAGCTTCACCTGGCCCAGTTTGGCTGTTTCCTGCGGCAAAAACTGGTCAAGATCGACAAGCTGCTGCACTGTGCCTTTGCCAAAAGAATTTTCGCCAATGATGATGCCTCTTTTGTAGTCCTGAATGGCACCGGCGAAAATTTCGCTAGCCGATGCACTAAATCTATTGACCAAAACTGCCAGTGGCCCGTTGTAGGCAATCTCACTATCTTTATCAGTTCCCACGTCAATTGATCCATCGGCATTCTTTACCTGCACGACAGGGCCCTTAGAAATGAAAAGACCAGACAAATTAATGGCTTCCTGGAGCGATCCACCCCCATTGAACCTCAGGTCCATCATCACGCCGTCTACACCATCAGCCTCCAACTCAGCAAGAAGTCTTTTCACGTCCCTGGTAGCACTCTTATAATCCTTCTCCCCTTTTTGAGCTCCCTCCCAGTCAAAGTAAAAAGACGGCAGAGTAATCACACCAAGCTTATAGGTTGTCCCGCCTTCGGTATAAGGCACAATCTTCTTAGAGGCCGTTTCTTCCTCCAGCTTCACTTTGTCCCTTACAAGGCGCAACTCAACAGGCAAAGAGCCATCGGGTGCATCGTGAGGAACAATTTTCAAACGAACAACTGTTCCTTTCGGCCCTCTGATCAGCTGAACGACATCATCCAGGCGCCAGCCTATAACATCAACAAAGTCTTCTTTGTCTCCCTGGGCCACCGCCACAATTTTATCGTCCTTGTAAATCTGCTTGCTCTTGTAAGCCGGCCCGCCAGGAATCACCTCATACACTTGTGTATTATCCATTTGCTGAGTCAGCCTTGCACCAATGCCCTCAAGGGATTGTGCCATATCAATCTGAAAGTTCTCCGACGTGATGGGCGAGAAATAGTTAGTATGTGGATCAAAAGCTTCGGTAAATGAATTCATGAACATCTGAAAAGCATCTTCGCTATTATACTGTTCAATCATTTTGTGATAGCGTGCATAGCGGCTTGCCAGGGTGGTCTTGATGTCTTTCCACTCCTTACCTTCCAGCTTCAATCCCAACGCCTGGTATTTGATGGTTTTTCTCCACAATTCGTCCAATTCGTCGAACGACTTAGCCCAGGGCTCTTTTTCCCGGTCTGGCGTAAACATCTCATCTGAATTGAAGTCAGGCTCGGTCTCCAATATCTTATTCACCTTGCTGATTCGATCCAGGGCTCTTTCCTGATACAACCTGAACATTTGAAATGGCACATCGATATTTCCGGTAAGCAGATAGTTGTCGAAATAATCCTTGTAGCGCTTGAAATATTCAATATCAGACGCAACGAAGTACATCCGGTTGTTGTCCAGGTTGGTGATATAGTTGTTGAATATCACATTTGAGAGAGAGTCATTCAGCGGTGTTTTTCTGTAATGATTCTGAAGAAGCAAGCGAGTAATGAGGAGTGCCTCTTTGCCGTGTTCTGCATTTGGCACAATCAGCTTCGTTGTGTCAGCAATAACTTCGGCTCTTGCGGCTGAAGCTTGAATACCTGTGCCCAATAGCATAAAAAAAAGGGCGATCCATAGGAATGATGCTTTATTCATAATTTTGTTTTGTCAATAATAATGTATCCAACGAAAATTAGGCCAGAATGATCTTTAGAAAAGAAATATTTCCATGATCGGGAAACAGTTTTGGCAGCTTACTTTTTCTATCCGGCATATATAGGCCTAAGAATTTCTGAAAAGTATTATTTAAAAACAAAAAAAGCAGGTTTCCCTGCTTTAAATATCATTATTTGTTTGTAGCGGCTAGTACCTGACCACTTTGCCACTGCTATTTTGGTCGGCAATCAGTCGGTCAGGCGTTCCCTTGTAAGTAACTCTGCCGCTGCTGCTAACATCTGCCATCAGTTCCCTGGTTACCGACACATTCACCTTCCCGCTGCTGCTGACGTCGGCCCTGACCTTTTCACTTTCCAATTCAAAGCCATCGTAATAGCCTGAACTGCTCCCATCTATTTCCTGAAAAGTGGCCCTGCCACGAAGTGTCACCCGGCCACTGCTCGACACATCCACCTCAAGGTCATTGCAATTTACCGCCAACGACATTCTGCCTGAGCTGCTGGCATCGGCGTAAAAAGAGGTAGCATTAATAGTTTCTTCGGCAGTCACTCTGGCTGACGAGCCTACTGACACCCCTTCAAGCTCCCGATAGGTCAGCCTGATTTTTATACTGCCCCTCCAGTTTCTGTTCCACCCATCAAGATGTATCTTCAGCTTACTGCCCGACACCTCAGTCAAAATGTCTTCAAGATCAACCTCGTCGGAAGTGATTTCAGCCCTTTCTTCGTTGCCCTTAACCAGCTCGACCTCAATAGATTGAGAAACGGACAACTGGTTGAAAGAAGGTAGCCTTCTGGTTTCCTTCATCTGGGCATTTACCTGAAAAGAAATGAGCCCGGCAAAAAGTAGTATAATAAGATGTTTCATGTGTGCAGTATAGTTTCGTTAATTAGTGCTTTGGTGAAAGACTGAAATTTAGAACAGGGGTTGCAATTGTTTGAAAAACTTTTCGTTTCGATGAGGAAAGAAATTAGACCGGCTAATTAATGATGAGATTTTGTGTGTTGTTCGTTGTTCTTCTGGTGGCTGGAAGTCTGTCGGCCCAGAGTCCTGCAGGAAACAACAGTAGGGTATTAGAAGTAAGCCCCGAGCTTTCGGTACAAGAGCTTACCCCTAACGATCAAGGAGAATATGAGCTTTCATCAGGCGAAAAATACTTCACGTCGTTGGTGGTAAAAATATCAGGCACGGATACTTTCGAAAACTCTTCTGTAGCCACCGACGGCAGCATTTACCCGCTCGAGCTCGATGAGCACGCCGACTTAGATCGAGGGCTACAGAGCCTTCCTGTCATCTTCGACTTTCCCAGGCAAAGTGCCAGATTGTTACTACCCAATGTGAGCGAGTCATTTTCAGTTTATTACATTAATGCTGGTGAGTTGCCATCTTCTGCCCGCACAGCCGGTGAACTCAAACCGTTGATCAAAACGCCAGGCAGCTGTGAAGAGCCTGAAAGCGTCGATCAATCCGAATGGCGAAAAGGTCTTTCCGCCCCTTCTTATTCGAGGAGTTATACGGAGACAGAACACCTCATTGTCCATCATTCTGCTACCTCCAATTCGCTTACCGATTATTATAATGTGGTTCGAAACATTTATATCTATCACACGCAGGTAAACGGCTGGTCCGACATCGGCTACAACTACCTGGTTGCCCCTGATGGTACCATTTTTAATGGTAGGGATCCTGGCGATGGAGAACAAGACCTTGTGCTTGGGGCCCATTTTTGCGGAAAAAACTCTACCACCATGGGGGTGTGCATGATGGGCGACTATAGTAGCACAGAGCCGAAGGAAGAGGCCATTTCTGCGCTCGAGGCACTGCTCACATGGAAAGCCTCCAAAGACATGCTGGACGTGCTGGGAAGCTCGCCTCATCCATTAAACGGCGATTTAAATACCATTGCAGGACACAGGCAGGGCTGTGCTACACAATGCCCCGGCGACAAAGTGTTTGAAAAGCTTGAAACCATAAGGCAGGACGTCTTTGCAACTTTGCAGGCTTGTAGTGATCCGCTGGTGGTAAGCACCGTTACGTTTTATCCAAACCCAAGTGAAGGAGATGTGCTCATTGAACTGCCCGAGGAAACAGAACTTGAAGCTGTTGATTTGGTGACAATGAATGGGCAAAAACAGTCTATCGGACTAATCAACGAAGGCCTTAATGGGTACCGTGCAGTGACCTCTTTTCTTCAACCCGGAGTTTACGTGATGATGTTCAAACTAAAAAATGAACTCCCTCAATACAAAAAAATAATTCTAAGATAAGTACTTACGCTCTCAATGCGCTTTTACCTCAGCCAATTCAAGAACCTGAGCAAGGTAAAACTGTCTGAAGTACAGCTCTCTTGACTCCTCGTCCAGAAAAGCATCTTTTGCCTTATTAAAATGTCTTACTTCTTTTGTTTTTAGCAATTTGAGAAGTCCTTCTGAAATTTTGTTATCTAATAGCATGGCAATAATTTTTATAAGTCTTTGCTTTTTAGGAAGCAACATTAGCTCTTAACGTTGCTACCCCCCATCTTTGTTACTTTTTTTTCTCGCTGAATCTAGCCAGGTGAAGAAGCCTACATGCACAAAGCATCGCTGCGTGTAGTAGCCTCCCTCTACTTATTATTGTCAACAAAAAGGCGGTTTACCCCCATGCCGTTTTAAAAAAAGAATGACTTTATTGATTTTTTTTGATGACGACCTGCGCACTGGACACGCTACTCATGCCGAAATAGCCGAGTATCACTCCTTCATCGTCGTTTAGGTATTTCAAGTTTCCCCTAACCAGCGATGGCGGTGTGCTGGTCGACTTCCCGAGGCCAATAGCCTGTGTATTAATGTTTTTCAGGTATTCAAAGGCAGCGGCGTCAATTGTATATTGACTCACACTGACGGTATCGTCTACCTGAAACAACAGGTTTGATAGCTCAAAACCGAATTTCTTTCCGTTAAAAAAACGATCGGTGATCAAAATCAAGTCTTCAGCTCGGTCATAAGAAATTCCATTCTCCGACACTTTCCATCTATAGTAGTCGTTCTCAGTGGCCGGATCCGACACGAAGCCCGTCACCAAATAGCCTGAGGTAAATGATAAAGTTTCGGGTACAAAAATATTTGGCACGAAAGAGTAAGTAAGTGTGTCTATCGGTGGAGCTGCTTTGAAAGAGTTTTCGGTTGAAATAATAATCTTGTCCTCCCATTCAATCACCAATTTGTAATTAACACCCGGAGTGCCGACAAACTCAGCCGAATCCGTTAAATACTCACCAGGAATTTCTGGGTTTTCGGCCAAAAAGTAGTTAACTCCCTTAGAGGTGATGTATACCTTTGCGTTGGATATTTTTGGGTTAGTCTCAGGAGAAGCAAATGGCAGCGTTTGGGAAAGCCTGACACGGTAAGGGCCAGGCTGATCGGTAATCCATCCCTCAACCACCAGGTAAGTGCTATCGGATGGCAGATCGATTGAGATAGGGTCTTCGCAAGACTGAAGTAGAAAAGAGGTTAAAGCAACAAATAGCAGGGCTGATTTCCGCATCCGTCAGAACTTAAAATTATAGGAAATTGAGGGGATGATTGTGCCCAACACAGAATACCTGATGGTTTCCGTTTGGCTGGGATTCAAAGCACTTTGCCTAAAAAGGTAAGAATAGGCGTTCCTCCTGGCATATACATTGTAGATTGAAAACGTCCAGCTACTTTTGAACTTCCTGTCGAGACTTTTCCTGCTCACATAAGTCGTCGACACATCCAACCTGTGGTAGTCAGAAAGCCTGCCTTGATTACGTTTTGAGAAATTGGGCACTATCACGCCATCGTAAACGTATTTTGCGTCTGGCAGGGTTACGGGGCGCCCTGTGCTGAAATTAAACGTAGCAGAGAAGCTCCACTGCCTGCCTTCATCATAAATACCCACCACTGAAACGTCATGCGTCCTGTCATAGTCGCTGGGGAAAAAATCACCATCATTGAGTGTTTCTTCCACGGTTGATCCCTTTATCTGCGTCTCTGCCCTCGACAGCGTATAACTTACCCAGCCACGAAGCATTCCCTCGGGTTTCCGCACCAGTAGCTCAGTCCCATATGCCCTTCCCACTCCGGTGAGCACCTCTGTTTCAATAGTTTCATTTAACAGTAAGTCGGCACCATTCTTAAATGCTATTGTATTTGACAGCGACTTGAAATATGCTTCAAGCGAGACTTCCAGGTTTCCATTAAACAGGTCTCTGTAGTAGCCCAATGTGTATTGATTTGACACCTCTGGTTTGATATACCTGTCGCTGAGTTTCCATATGTCAGTAGGTGCAGGAGAAATGCTATTAGTAATTCTGTGGATGTATTGATAGTTTTTGTTGTAGCTGGTTTTAAGTATCGAGGCTTTGCTTAATTTATAGCTTGCAACAAGCCTGGGCTCAAACCCTTCATAAAAATCTATAATTTGGCCAAATTTATACTGCACGGTGTCGATAATCGATGTCCTGCTTTTTGGTAATCCGTTCACATAAATATACTCATTTGACGGCCCCAGGTAATAGAAACGAGACCACCTTGCTCCTGCCACCGTTTCAATCCGTCTGCTCCACTTCTTCTCCCAACTGCCGTACAGGGCAGGCTCTACGGCATGTTCCGAGCTCAGCTTTATTTCCACTACCGAGGCGTCTTCCGTAAGAGGTATTCTGTCTCCGGGATTGAGCCTGTGAATAATCGATGAGTAGCCAAAATTGTAGGTATTGTCAGGGTTTGAATAAAAATTAAAATCGGACTTAAAGGCGTAGTTGAAGATGTAAGACGTTCCTATGAAATTGGAAATTTCGGAAGGGTCTTCTGTTTTGTAGCTGTACTCGCTCAGCGTGAATGTATGATTGCTGAACAGACGGTTTCCAAAAATGTGGTTCCATCGGGCAATCAGCGCACTATTGCCCCAGGTTCGCTGGAATGTTTCTCCAATCTTGTTCCGGTCTTTACCAACATAGCCCGATAGATACACCTTATTTTTTGAGTTCAAATCGTAGTTGAGTTTCATATTGAAATCAGCAAAGTTCAGGGTACTCCTCCTTACATTGTTGTCACCCAACTCATAGTTGATATTAAACAATGACGACCGAACCGATGTCAGGAATGAGCTTTTTCCTTTTACAAGGGGGCCTTCGGCCACCAGCCTGCCCGACAAAAGTCCGAGCCCTCCTGAAAAAGCAAATCGTTCCTTATTGCCCTCCCTCTGCCTCACACTCACCACGGAAGAAGTTCTGCCGCCGTAGGATGCCGGTATATCACCTTTATATATTTCTATGTCGTTGATCGCCTCAGGGTTGAAAACGCCCACTAACCCAAAAAAGTGAGATGTATTGAAAATGACTGCCTCATCCAGCAGTATCAGGTTATTGTCGGCCGACCCACCTCTGACATTAATTCCTGTAGCATCCTCACCGACGTTCCTGATGCCGGGAAGCAACAAAGCTCCCTGTAGCACATCCACTTCGCTGAGAAAATAGGGAATCTTTCCGAAGATGTTTCGACTAATCTTGTGGTAGCCGGTATTTTTAGTTGTCAGCAAAATGTCAAAATCTTTCGGAGAAACGACCAATTCGGGCAAATTAGCCTTTGCTGACTTAAGTGAAAAGTTTTGTTCTGTCGACTCCGCCAAAGCCAACCTGGTCTCGATTGTCTCATAACCCACAAATGAGATACGAACATCATAAATTCCCTTGGGCAATGAGAGGGAGAAAAAGCCATAGGCATTGGTAGACGATCCGGTTTTAAGAGAATCAATCCAGATTGTGGCGCCAATCAGGGCCTCGCCAGTGCTAGCCTCACTCACCTGGCCCTTCATAGTGACGTTGTCATTCTTCAGTGGAGTATTCTTTTTGACGGCTATCAGCAAGATTAGGTTGCCCTCAAACTGATACTTCAGATTTTCAGAATACACTATCTTATCGAGCAAATCATCCAGCAAAATAGAATTGCCATTGACTTTGATCTTCTTGTCGAATGGAATTAATTGGTCAACGTAGGAGGGCTTGTAGGTCGTTTGATCAGCTATCAGGCGCAAAGCTTGCCCGACAGAAAGGCTCGTTTGACCATGAGGCACCCGCACAACCACGTCAGAGTGACTCTGAGCGACTAATGCTGAGCTTGCCGACAGCAAGCAAAGGTGAAAGATAAAACAGACTCGTAAAAACGTTGGCATACTCCCGAAAGCGACCTCTAAATAAAGACATGTTTCGTCTATAAAAGGTAACTATAGGAGTAATAAATAAAAAAAGAGGTTGGAAGTTCCCGGTTCTAATTCTCGCAGGGCCCCGCAAGAATTACATATGAATCACCTTTTTGCTCTACCGATCCATTCAGTAGCGTAGTTATTACGTTCAGGCTTTCCTGAAGGCTGAGGTTATCAAGGGTTACACTTACCTTGCACGCCTTCAATGCTTCATTGTCCAGCGTGATTTCAGTCCGGTAGTGATCTTGTATTTGTTTCAGTACTTTATCGAGTGGCCGATTAGAAAAAGTCATCATGCCTGTTTTCCAGGACAGAAAATTCATATCGGTTATATCAGACCTTCTAATGACATTATCCTTCACTACAACGTCCACTTGTTGATTTTTCTGGAGCGTAAGAACCTTTTCAAAAGCTGAGGCTTCAACAGTTCCATCGATCACCGCAAGCCTGACCCCTTCTTTCGTGTTTTTCATATTAAACTCTGTACCCAACACTTTTGCAGTCAAACCGTTCGACTCCACAACGAAAGGGTGCTCAGCATCGTGAGCTACCTTAAAATAGGCTTCCCCTTTCAATTCGATTTTCCTGGGTTCATCCTCAGAATAAGATATCTGGCCATTGGCATTGAGCCAAACTAAGGAGCCATCAGGCAGCGTAATCTCCTTTACCTTCTCATCGGCCTTAACTATAGCGGTTTCGGAAAAAACCTGACTAGTCACAGTGGATTGAAACACAAAATAGCTCCCGATGATAAGAGCAAGGCTCGCCGCAGCCCAGTAGAAGTACCTTAAAGCAACCACCTTCTTTTCCTCAGTAAGTCTACTCTTCACTTTACTCCAGGCACATTCCACATCAGGGCAATAGTCCGAGGTGTCAAGGGACGCATGTTCCCATACCTTAATTGCCTCTTGAAGCTCAACTGAATGATTAGCATCGACGCCCTTCTCAGTGTTAGAAGTGGCTTTTGCCTTACCGTTAAAATATTCGACTAAGTCTCGTTGCATTATAATCAGGTGTATTCTATTAGATGTCAAGGATTTTAATCCCAACCCCCAAGCTATCTACAAAAAGTTTTCGATTAAGGCCAGCAAAATTATTCCCAGCTTATCAACATACGGCTTCAGGCTTACTCTGAGCTTTTTGAGCGCTATGCTCATTTGATTCTCTACTGTCTTTACTGACAGTTCCAGCTTTTCAGCAATCTCCTGATAGGTAAGCCCTTCCTCTCGGCTGAGCACAAAAATAACTTTGCATCGTTCCGGCAATAAATCGATGGCCTTCTGGACAATTGAATATAGCTCATTGTACTCAATTTGGGTTGGGTCTGACAAGTCGGCCTTTTCGCTCAAATTATCCACATCCTCTTTTTTCAACTCTTTGGGCAGTTGAAGCTTGAGGTAGTTGATTGACCTGTTCCGAACAGATGCTACGAGATAGGCTTTTACAGAATAGCTGATATTAATTTCTTCCCGCCGCTCCCAGAAGTTCACGAAAACCTCCTGAACCACTTCCTCTGCCACTTCGTTATTGCGGGTCAGTTTCAGCGCATACCGGCACAATTCCGTGTAATGCTGTTTGAAGAGTACTTCTAATGAAGATAAGTTATCAGGAAGCAGTTG
This sequence comes from Imperialibacter roseus, assembly GCF_032999765.1. Lineage (GTDB taxonomy): Bacteria > Bacteroidota > Bacteroidia > Cytophagales > Cyclobacteriaceae > Imperialibacter > Imperialibacter roseus. The sequence continues at coordinate 2,979,947 of NZ_CP136051.1, forward strand.
GCTCAATTTTAAAATGTATAAAACTCTACAAATACAGCCGAAATTAGCGATTGGCGGGGAATACTAAAAAAGGAAAGCCCCGTAAAACGAGGCATTTCCTTAACAACCAACCAAACCTAATGTTTATAAGTTCAACGAAGGCTATCAGAAAATATTGGGCCTTCTTTTGTTTTTAACAATTTGGAATAGAAAGACCCTAATTGCCGTCGTCTGGTTGGAGTGTGGCCAGTAAATAATTGGAGAGCACGTAATACCCTAAGTTGGTGCTGGCGGATGTTCGTCCATTGGTGGTGAGTAAAAAAACCATGTTGTATTCAGGCATTACAAACATGTAGTGATCTTCATCGCTCAGTGCATAGAAGGTTTTATTCTCGGGAAAATAGACCGACCATGAGCTATCATCTGAAAATCTCCACCATAAATACCCCATATCCGAAAAGTTGGAAATTCGATGCTGAGTACTTGTCGACAATTCGACCCAGCTGGCACTCACAATTCGGTTGCCAAGCCAGCTTCCATTGTTGAGCATAAGGTCTCCAATCTTCAACAAATCGAGCGGCTTTATAGTGAGCCCAAGCGAAAGGTCACTCAACCCAACCTCATCTTTTCTCACCTTCCAGTCACTGATTTCCAGAGGTTTGAACAGCCACTCGCTCACCACCTCGTCGATGGACAAACCGGTAGCAGACTCGAGCGCCTCAAGTATGATGAGGCTGCCCGCCGAATTCTGAGAAAACCTTTGACCTGGAATGCTCTCCATTGGCTTTTTAAGCAGAAACTCCACAGCACTTGGTGCCGTCTTTATCACATTCACGTCGTTGGAAGTGGAGTTGACTCCTGACAGCGTTTCGTTCCACGAAAGTCCCGATTTCATGGTGAGAATATCCTTGAACCTGATTCTCTTTTTTAGTTGGTCAGCTTCGAAATACGACTGGCGTTGGGGCAAATACTTGTAAACCGAGTCCTCAACACTTTTAATGAAACCGCCGTCAATAGCAATACCTACCAGCAGAGAAACAATGATGTTACCCATACTTCCTATGCCCTGAAGCGAGTCTCTTGTGTAGAAACCATAGTAGTCTTCAAAAACCACCTTGTTATCTTTCAAAACAAGCATACTGCCAATGCCACCAAGGCGACCCGCATCAAAAAGACTGTCTAATGCCAAAAGCAAAGGCTCATCGAAACCCGACACGCCTGGATCTTCGTAAGCCCATGGTGACTCATCGGGCCGTACGTCATCATTCCATTTGCAGCTCTGAGGAATGAGGATAAAGACGGCGACAATAAGAAGGTGGATTCGACGCATCAAAATAGCCCTATTTTAATCATGACATTCAATGTGAGTCCTGAGAAGTCATCATCGGATACTTCGGGGATATCCAATCCTTTGACCAATCGATAGCCTACCTCGCCGTGCAAGATGGCAAAAGGCAGAAATTTATAATCGCAGCCAGCAGATGGCTGCACAAATAGCGCATAGTCTTCGAACATGTTATAGAAATTGTCCCGCCGTTCCCAAAACACCTTCCCCTGCCCCACTTTTGCATCAAATGTAAACTGAAAGGGCTTTTCCAACGTAGTTTTGTATCCTGTCCACAAGCCTGCATGGCTGTATTTCATACTGAATTCGTTAGGAAAAATCAGTCTTTGATTGTAGTCTCCCATATAAACAGACCCGTAAGCCCCAACATGGTAGCGGCTGCGGAATAAAAAGCTTAAACCACCTCCAAGATTCACGCCGTTTGCCTGCCGGAGGTAGGCGGGTTCAATGTAGCCCGCAGCCCAAACGCCATATTTTCTTGCCGGTTTATTGATTTGCTTCTTCAGCAGTTTGACAGAATCAACGGCAAGCGAATCAACACCCTGTGATAGTGCCTGCCCAGTCACTGCCATCATTATCAAAACAAAAAAACCGATTTTCATAGTTTAAAAAACATGGTGACTCAATTACCCCCTTACTCATCTTTCTCTAAGGTACTCAATTCAATGCTCAATGCCTTTGTGGAAATCTGTGTCTCGTAGAACGAAAGCCCGAGAGAAACTAAAAGCAAAACTAGACTTGCAACAAACAGGTAGTTTCCCAATTGGCTATTGTTCAGGTATAAGAACAGAATCGAAAGCACACAACCGAGAAAGCTTAAAATACCGAACGCCTGCATGTTCCTGATGAGCGAAAGCCGCAACCGTAAGTTCTTAATCTGTTCCCGGACGGGCACATTGTTTTCGCCATGGGAATCAGCTTGCCTTTTATGGAGCCCTCTGATCAGGCTGGCAATCGCTAAAAACCTGTTAGTGTAAGCCAGAATCAACAATGTGATGGCTGGAAACAACAATGCCGGTGTGCTCAGTTCTAGTTGCATGTCACAAATTTACCCTATCAATTTCCTGCCTTTGCCATTGAAAATCTCGCCCTATTAATTGCTGAATTTTGCTTAAGCTAACAAAAGATTTTGCAACAACCTTATTGAATGAAGAAGTTTCAATATCGAGCATCTTGCTGATCTCACTCCCTAGTAAATAGGCCATAAGAGCCGAAACAGGTAAATGAATAGCGCTATTCCGCATTTCAACTTCTATGTGCTTCCTAAGTGCTGCAGCTAATTCCACACCCTCAACAGATCTGGTAAAGTGCCTTTTTGCTATTTGCTTTTCGAGCGACAACGCCTGTTTTACATTGTCCTTTACCAGTTCATTTTCAATCCCCAGCAGGTGCCCAATCAGATTCCAGTATTGTAAAAAATCCTTACTTTCTGCTCCCTTTACGTCAACCCCCAACTTTCGCAGGCCACGCAGTACAATCAGCGAGAAAGCCAGGTTTGTCCCAGCCATGTCCTCCTGGTTGATGGGAAGCCCCCAATCGCTCTGCCAAAAGGCTTGATTCTTTATATAATACCTGGTGAGCGCATGCATGAGCCTTACTTTGAGAATACTCCTGAAGCCCTTTCCCTTGGTATCAAACGCTCCGGGCTCAGACACATCAAGCACAAAGGAGGCTGTCTCGATGAGCCGCTTGCCGGGGGACTCTCTAAGCCGTTTGGAGTGATACAATACCTTAGCACCGTTGGCAGCCGCATAGCAGTACGGAAGTGAATAAAGCCCAAGGCAGAGCAGAATCAGAGGTTGGTGCTTGGAGAAAAATTCCTGAGTATGCTTCAAGCGATTTGGCAAGCTATCTTCGGGTAATACCTCATTTTGATTGATGAAACTTATCAGCTCTTTTGGCCAGGTGTCGTCGGGCTTCTGGTTATTATGAGTAAAGTTCTTCCATTTGTCCGATGCCCAGAGCTCAGGCATGTCTCGTTGAATAACTTCAACAACAGCGTCGGCGGGAGGATCGCCAGTGAGCCTAAATTTTTCTAAATCCATAAAAAAAGCATGCAGTTAATGGTATAACCCTGCATGCTTCCAATTGGTTAATTAAAGATCAAAAAGATTTTAACACTTTACATGACGATCCGTTCTTCACGAACGTATACTTTGCATTCTCATATTTATAAAATTTCACACCCATTAGCAGAAATACACCTACTTTTTCGGGAAGTCCTTTTGGAGGTACTATAGAAAGCTGAGCCGTAATTGGCTGGATAGCAATCTTTAGATCGGGAAACATGTTGCTTTCAAATGAATCGGTTAAGCCGTGGTGATCAGGATTGCACGGCCTGTAAGAAGCTTCCTCTTCATCGAAATAAAAGTCTGAAATAGAAACCAACTTAGCCGTCAATTTGAAATGAGTGGCTTCTGCCGGAAAGGCGATATTGCTCTGAGGAACAAAACCTGGAAAGTGGAGGATGACATGTCCCCGTCCCTGCCCAGGGTGAACAAAGTATTTCGGATAGAAAGTAGTACCAAACGGAAACTCCGGATTGAATTCAAAGCCTTCTACCTGTTTGCCATATTTACTCGGTGTTAAAGGACGTCGACCAGTGGGGCCATCAACACCTTTCACCAAGCCTCTGAATTTAGCAGTCAGCTTTCCCGACGAATAGGTTTCGCATATATCCCCCAAATCGCCAGTCATAGTCATGCGCATGGTTCTTGCCATCATGCTGGCCACACCGAATTCCTTTTGATTGTTCCTCAGTTCCTGATATGACTCTTTACTTTTGATGTCGTTGGCAGAAGGCCCTCCTTTTCTGGCTACTATTGTCCTGTCTACACCGCTTATCTTATATACTCTCCAATCTTTTGGGTTGTCAATGGCACCTTTCCTTAGCTCGAGGTTTTCATTCATTTTGTTGGTTGGTTACACAATTCTACACTGATTCCTAAAACCTATAATGTCATTAAAGCAAAATATTACTTTTCGAATATTCCACTAACCAGGCCAGTTAGCTAATGATTTGAAATATTATCAAAAAAATAGCACAGAAGCAAAGTTTGGCAAAAAAATATGATCTACGACATGTAATAAAGCCCGCAGTCAACAAATTAACATGAAATATTCACTATTTAATAAACTTGCATTCATCCAATATCCCTAGATTTGCTCATCTTTCATTTGTATTAAAGTATTACTTTAAGTGTGCGTGTTATTCATTTTTTTGATATTTCCAACAAAGATGCTACGTACCAACGAGGAGAATTCTTCTATCTTTTTTCGATTCAGCCTCATGTAAGATTTAATGCAAAATCAAACAAAAACAAATCTCCGTTACAGGCTAAAGTCACTGGTAAATACTTTTGTAACCGGAGGGATGGAACCTTCAAAAGCCTCTTTGTCAATCAGTCTCGGCTTTCTCTGGGGCGTCTTTCCATTGGTAGGCACCTCTACGGTACTTTGTACCGCTAGTTCATTGTTCTTTAGGCTGAACATGGCTATTATTCAGGCAGTCAATTACATTGTTTACCCTATACAGTTGGCCCTTCTGCTTCCTTACTTTTACATCGGAGCGCCTTTTACCGGGTTTACCATCAATGGTACGACCATCGACAAAATTGGGGAGTTTTCTTTTTCACTCAATAGTTTGGCGGAAATTTCCGGGGATTTGCTTTTCATTGCAATCAATATGCTTTTGGGATGGTTGCTATTGGCCCCGCTGGCATCTTTTATCATATATTTGGTTTCAAAACGAGTGTTGACAAGCAGGCAAAGTAAGGTTGGCGTAGTCGACAACAATGATCACAACTCAAAAAGCTAATCAACCCCTTATCAAATCATTGGAACAATTTTTCTATATTTAAGTATTTCCTATTGCATCTTTGCACCATCAAAATTATAAACTGTAAACAATGTCCGATAAGAATTCTTTAAACTCCAGCCCTAATATCTTCGGCCACTTCAAATACGATGGCCCCGCCGGCCTGGTAGTTTTTCTTGTTGCTCTGCCGCTGTGTTTGGGTATAGCGCTGGCATCTGGAGCACCACTTTTTTCGGGCGTTATTGCTGGAATTGTTGGAGGCTTGGTGGTAGCCTCTTTCAGTGGCTCTCAACTCGCCGTTAGTGGCCCGGCTGCCGGCCTGACAATCATCGTTCTCAACGCTATAGACGATTTAGGTTCTTTCGAGTCCTTTCTGCTTGCAGTCGTCATTGCAGGCGCTATCCAGCTCTTGCTGGGCTTTCTGAAAGCCGGTGTTATTGGTAATTTCTTCCCCTCTTCAGTAATCAAAGGAATGCTTGCTGCCATCGGGCTTATATTGATACTGAAACAAATACCTCATGCTTTCGGCTACGATTCAGATCCGGAGGGTGATATAGAATTTTTCCAGCCCGACGGACAAAACACCTTTTCAGAGATTTTCGCTGCTCTCGAAAATTTGAGTATGGGAGCGATTGCCATCTGCCTCATTTCGTTGGCTGTCATTCTTCTCTGGGATAGGCCTGGTATCAAGAAAAAGGCATTCTTTTCTATCGTTCCGGCACCGTTGGTGGTGGTACTACTGGGAATAGGTGTTAATCAGCTCTTCATTAAATTCCTCCCTGACATGGCTCTCGGGCAGAGCCATCTCGTTTCGTTGCCTATTATTGGCAATCTGAGTGAGTTTGCCAACGAACTTACTTTCCCGGACTTTAGCCAGTTTGGCAACCCCGAAATCTATGTAGTGGCCATTACCCTTGCCATTATCGCAAGTTTGGAGACTTTATTGAGTCTGGAAGCCACTGACAAGCTGGATCCTTACAAAAGAGTTTCCCCTCAAAACAGAGAGTTGAAAGCACAGGGCATTGGTAATATGGTCTCAGGACTTATTGGAGGCTTGCCGCTAACAGCTGTTATTGTGAGAAGCTCCGCCAACATAGATTCTGGGGCACACACAAAAATGTCAGCAATTATCCATGGTGCTTTGCTGCTTCTCAGTGTCGTTGTTATTCCACATATCCTTAACCTGATACCGCTGGCTGCCCTTGCAGCAATACTGATAATGATTGGCTTCAAACTTGCCAAACCATCGCTGTTCAGGTCGATGTTTCAAAAGGGAATGGGGCAGTTCCTGCCATTTGTGATTACAATCGCAGCGATTCTGTTGTCAGATTTACTAATCGGTATCTCTATCGGCATGGCTGTTGGTCTGTTCTTTGTAATAAAGAGCAATTTCAACGAGGCTATTTTGGTTACACAGGATGAGGAGAACTATCTTGTGAAATTGAACAAGGACGTAACTTTTCTCAATAAATCCGCCCTAAGAACTACATTTCAAAAGATTCCAAAAGGTGCCTTCGTTATCATTGATGGAACTAAATCAATATTCATTGACAACGACATATCAGAAGTTATCGAAGATTTCGTTGAAACATCAGAGAACCGAAAAATAACGGTTGAACTAAAAAAATCATCCTCCAGCTACAATCACTTATTTAAGAAATAGTCGACATGAGTCCCTACGAAAAATTGTTACTGGAAAATAAAGCTTGGGCACGTGAACGTGTCCAAGCCGACCCCGACTATTTTAATCACCTTTCTGAAATACAAAATCCGGCATTTTTATGGATTGGCTGCGCCGACTCAAGGGTACCTGCCAATGAGATCACAAATACAGAGCCGGGTGAGATGTTTGTACACAGAAACATCGCTAACATGGTGGTGCATACGGATCTTAACATGCTGAGCGTTTTACAATATGCAGTGGAGCACCTCAAAGTCGACCACATTATTGTAACTGGCCACTATGGTTGCGGTGGCGTAAAGGCGGCGATGACCAACAAAAGTCTTGGCCTTATCAATAAATGGTTGAGAAATATCAAGGAAGTGTATAGAATTCACAAGCAGGAAATAGATCGTCTTCCCAACGAAGAGGCCAAAGCAGATCGATTGGTGGAGCTCAATGTAATAGAGCAGGTAAACAACTTAGCAAAAACATCGATTGTGCAGCATGCCTGGAAAAAAGAGCAACGCCCTATGCTACATGGTTGGGTATATGGGTTGAAGGATGGTATTTTGAACGAAGTATTTAAGATGGATCCAAATACTCAACTTGATCCCATCTATATGTTTGACTTTGATGACGTAAAGTAGGTGCGCAAAAAGGTATCACTTCTGAGGGCCGGCATGTTCATGCTGGCTTTTTTTCTACTAGCTATCTCCTTTCAGGGGTGCTCCAGCCATTCCTACAATATAAAAACTGTAAAGCCGAAAGTGCATCACCGCTATTACAATCCTAAAAAGGACAAGCACAAAAGCAGGGTAAAGAAGGTTAAAATGAAATCGACCTAGTGGCCATTAATTGGTGCGGTTGCTGGCGATAGGCTTACCGGGGATGTTTGTTTCGGTCTTCGCAACGGCTTTCTTTCCACTATCCTCAGTGGTTGAGATTTTAGCCACTTTCACAGTGTCGTTATTCTTCCACTGATAAAATGTAGTTCCTCTAAATTCTCTTATTGGCGATGTGTAATAGGCTTTCTTTACGCTCTTCTTAGGAGAAGGTGTTGCGTTTACAAACCCTATTAACATTAAGAAAGAAACAACTAAAAAGACTTTTTTCACTTCGTTTTTACATTTAATACTCTTCGAAGGTACGTATAAACCATGGCTATTGAAAGCCTTCTTGTCCTTATTACTACGACCAGGGCTATATTTTCGATCAACCGTATGATTGGAAAGACTAACAAAACGAAAAAACCTTACATGAATGACATTTTATTTCAGAAGTTACCCTTCTCCATAATCAGCATTTGATTCTGCATTTCTTTTTTTACTTTGGAACACAAAACCGTCAACTATATGAAAAGACTTACCAACCTGATCCTTATTGCTATTCTATTGTATGGCTGCTCTCCAAAAGCCAATGAGCCTCAGCGGGTCATTGACCGTGGCTTGACAGCAAAAAATGGGATGGTCGTTTCAGCACACCCATTGGCATCACAAGTGGGGGCTGACATACTCAAAAAAGGTGGCAATGCTGTGGATGCTGCCATTGCAGTACAGTTTGCGCTGGCTGTTGTTTATCCGGGAGCGGGGAATATTGGAGGCGGCGGTTTTATGGTGATCCGCCAAAACGACGGTTCGGTTGATGGCTTGGACTACAGAGAAGAAGCTCCTGCGGCTGCATCCAGAAATATGTACCTTGATGAGAATGGCGAAGTTATCGAAAACCTGAGTTGGCTGGGACATTTGGCATCTGGAGTGCCCGGTTCGGTGGATGGAATGGTGAAGGCACACGAAAAATATGGCAGCCTTGGCTGGGAAGAGTTGGTACAGCCTTCTATTGATCTGGCTGCCAATGGCTTTGCACTTACCGAAAAAGAAGCAGCGGGGCTGAATCGGGGAAAAGACAATTTCATCAAGTACAATACCGTTAGTCCCGGCTTTATTTTAAAGGACAATGAGTGGGTGGCAGGCGACACCATATTTTTGAAGGATCTTGCCAAAACACTTTCTCTTATTCGTGACAAAAAAGAGGCAGGCTTCTACGAGGGCGAAACCGCCGATCTCATCGTGGCCGAAATGCAACGGGGAAAGGGTATCATTACCCTCGAAGACCTGAAAAATTATGAAGCTGTATGGAGAACACCGGTTGTGGGATCTTACAAAGGCCATAAGATTATCTCGATGGCGCCTCCTTCCAGCGGAGGCATCGCCTTGCTGCAGCTGCTACAATCTGTAGAGCCCTACCCGATCAATGAATGGGGCTGGAACACGGCAAAAACTGTCCATTTGATCACTGAGGCAGAGAGGCGTGTGTACGCTGACCGTGCTAAATACCTGGGAGATCCCGACTATTTCGATGTGCCTATGGCCGGACTGATAGATCCTGCATACAACAAAAAAAGAATGTCTTCCTTCAATCCTGAAAAGGCTTCTCTGTCATCCGAGGTGACCGAGGGAAACCCTGTGGCGCTGCTTGAATCGGATCAAACAACTCACTTTTCAGTAGTTGACTCCAAAGGCAATGCTGTGTCGGTTACCACCACGCTCAATGGGGGCTTTGGAAGCAAAGTGTTTGTAGCAGGCGCTGGCTTTTTGCTCAATAATGAAATGGACGACTTCAGTGTGAAGCCTGGCTATGCCAATGCCTATGGTTTGGTGGGTGGTGAGGCTAATGCCATCGAGCCCGGTAAAAGAATGTTGAGTTCAATGACTCCTTCCATTGTTGAGAAAGATGGTAAACTGATAATGGTTGTTGGCACGCCGGGAGGCTCAACTATCATCACGTCGGTGTTTCAAACAATCCTCAATGTGGTTGACCACGGCATGGGCATGCAAGAAGCTGTAACGGCCCGAAGGTTTCACCACCAGTGGCTACCCGACTTGATACTGACCGAAACTGACGCCCTCAAACCTGAGGTTACTTCTGAATTAGATAGCATGGGCCATCACTTCAGAGAGGCTGGAAATATTGGTCGGATTGACGCTATCCTCGTGCTGCCTGACGGCATGCTGGAGGGCGGTGCGGATCCAAGAGGTGACGACACTGCTGTTGGCTATTAAGTACTTAAATACCAAAAAATGAATCGCCTGCTGTTGCTTTTCTTTTGTCTCACTTCCGTGTTGGCTAACGCCCGACAACGACCGGCAGAGCTAGGCGTGAAAATTGGTGTTCTGCCATCAGGAGAATTCAATGCTATCACAGACGTCAAAGGTGTAAAAGTCGGGCACTTCACATTTATTCAAGGAGACAACGTAAGAACAGGGGTGACTTCCATCCTACCCTACGACGGGAATATCTTTCAGTCGAAGGTTCCTGCCGCCATTTACCTGGGTAATGCTTTCGGCAAACTTGCAGGCTACACTCAAGTGAAAGAGCTTGGCAATATTGAAACGCCAATACTTCTGACGAATACCTTAGCAGTGGCTGATGCATCTAAGGCTCTGGTAAAATATACGATTGCACTGCCTGGCAATGAGAATGTTCGATCAGTGAACCCTGTTGTTGGAGAAACCAACGATAGCTACCTCAACGATATTCGCAGTTTCCCATTGCAGCCGGAGCATTTCGCAGCTGCCATTGACGCAGCGACGTCCGGGAAAGTTGAAGAAGGCAACGTTGGCGCTGGCACTGGCACAGTTTGCTTCGGTTACAAGGGGGGTATTGGCACCTCCAGCCGGAAACTCCCCGAAACCCTCGGTGGCTACACAGTGGGTGTGCTGGTACAAACAAACTTTGGCGGTAACCTTACGATTGATGGTGAAGCCATCGATGAAATACTGGAGCAATACCCCTACCGAAAGCAAATCCTTGGTTCTGTCGATGGATCGTGCATGATAGTGGTGGCTACAGATGCACCGTTAGATGCAAGGAATCTTGAAAGACTTGCCAAAAGGGCTATTCTGGGGCTCGGAAGAACAGGTGGTATCGCTTCCAATGGAAGTGGCGACTATGTGATAGCCTTTTCTACAGATGAAGGACTTAGGGTTCCTTATGATACGTCATCACCCACCCTTACGCAAAGCATTCTTTCAAATGATCATATGAGCCCGCTATTCATGGCTGTTATTGAAGCGACAGAAGAAGCCATTCTGAATTCACTGTGGGCAGCGACTACTATGACCGGCTTCGAGGGACGAACCGTGAAAGAACTTCCAGAAGAGGAAGTATTGAAGATTTTAAAGAAAGCAGGTAAGCTTAAAAAATAGCTTTCTGCGGCCAGGCCATGCCTGCCGCCAAAAAACTTCAATCAAAAATCCCTGCCCCAATTAACATAGCTGGTTATTCCCTGTCAAAATTTATATCCCAATGTCAGATAGAAAGTCCTGCCATTAGCTGGTAAGATGCCTGGGCCTGGATACATCTGAATTCTCCTGCTGAAATACCTGGCGTCAGCTACATTGTTCACACCGCCTGAAAAATGATATTTATCGAGAAAGCCCAGGTTAAAGGCCCAGTCGATGACTGTATAAGCGGGTATTACTCCCACGATGCCCGACTCGGAAAATTCGGTATTGTTGGCGTCGTTGAATTGCTCGCTTACATAGCTAACCTGCAAGGTGGAAGAAAAACTTTTGTGTGTGAATTCAAGCCCGGCTCGTTCTATCCAGTCGGGGACGTTTTCTACATGGTTACCGTTGAGGGAGACTTCCTGATTGCCGCTGGCTACAGTCACGTCCAGATACCTGGCATTGGTGTAGGCCAGTGAGTTAAACAGCCGCAAGTCGGTGTTCACATTGTTTTTCACACCTCCCAGCAACGAAAAATTAAGGTACATTTCCAAACCTTTGACTTCAGAATTCCCCACATTGGTGGTGAAAAGGTAGGAAGCATTGGCACTCCCCTGCATTGTCACTTTACCAATTCTGTCGCCATAAAAAAGGTAATACCCATTGATGTCGAAATTCAGTAGGTTGCCTATGCTTCCCCTGTAGCCAGCGTCAATATCATACCCACGACTGTCTTTCAAGTTGGGGTCAACTATGCCTAGCTGATCGGCTGGTGTAATGTAGGCGTACAGGTACGGTCGGTACGCCTGGGAGATATTTCCATAAAGTTGGGTCTCATTGGTTAACTGATATTGCAAACCAGTACCGAAAAGAGGAAAGTTACGTTTGCCTGTATAGGACACGGGAAAAGAGGCGTTGTTAATGACTCCTGACAGATCTGATTTGATCACTTCATACCTGAATCCTGGCGTTACCGAAAACCTTTTATTCAGGTAAAAGATATTTTCTGCAAAGGCAGCATAGTTGATGGTTGAGAATGTCAAGTCGGTACCATAAGGTGCAACAAGAGTGAAATTAAAGTCACTTCCTGTCGTTCCTGTACCTTTCTGTCTCCTCTTGGTCGTCCCATCGAAATACCTCACCCCTGCCGAAAGCACACTCTTCACTTGCCCGAGGCTGTATTCGTGAAGAAGTCTTGCTTCTGTCGTTACACTACCATAAAAGTCCCTGTCGATCTGCCGTGGATTGAAAGAGCCTATGTTGGTGTTGAACGTGTCTTTTACAGTAGCAGGGTTGATAAACTGTATACTGCTTCGTTCACCCCAAACACCGTTGGCAGTTAATTCAAGCGATGTAGAGGGAGAGAGCTGATAGTTGAAAGTAACAGCCGGAACGTTAATGATAGGACTAAAATAATTTCTAGACCTGTCGGATTGCCTTGAATTGTCCTTGAATTGTGCGTCCGTTAGTCCGCCTGCTATCTGCTGGCGGTAGTCCATTCCGGAAAATTGCAAAGCTACGCTACCCTTATTGGAAAACCGGTACTTGACATTGGCATACCAGGCATCGTAGTTAAAAGCAGAATTGGGGCGCCAGCCGTCGCCATGTCGGTTGTTGTAGTAGGCATAGTAACTTACTTTCCCTTTCGTTCCGCCCACGGCATTATACGAATTGAAAAGATTGTTAGCGCCAAGTGTCTGCTCGCTTTCCAGCGAAAACACTTTGGTGGAGTCTCCTTCCTTCATCACATAGTTCATCATCCCACCGTACTGACTGCCGAACTGAAGGGCTGCTGAGCCACGCACAAGCTGCACCTGTTTTACCCCTTGCATAGGCACCTGATAGTGGTTTTCAGGATAGCCAAATATGTCGGAATTAGTGTTGTAGCCATTCTGCCGCATATTCATTTCGATGGAACGATGGGCATCGGTTCCTCTGGTTCCTATATTCATTTGGGTGCCGGCACCATCCATATCCCAAAGATTGACGCCCGGCATTTTTGCGAAGACCATCCTGCCAACGTTTTGAACGAGATTGGCTCCACCGTTATCCAAATCCACTGTTTCCGTCTTTTTACCTGCAAATATGTTAGCGCCAACTATATCAGGTAACGCCTGCTTCTTATCGTGAAAGCCCTTAACAGTTACGGCGTCAAGAATTTTTGTTGAAATACTGTCTGGTTCGTTTATTTCCTGCGCTTCGACTGAACTCCAAAGGCAGCCCAAAGCGAATAGAAACAGAAGTCTAATGTTTTTCATGTAAAATTGAATTTCAGCGTTGCAACTGATGACAGTCACCAACTCTGGTTTTAAAAGATTTAAAAAAAATAGTTGCAAAATACTTTCGAAGGCGACAAGTACCCACTGTCTGCTTTAATGACAGACAGTGGGGAAATATCCGGCTTGCCGTATCCAGCACCCATCTTTATTTAATTAATTCGGTAAGTCAATTAGCTCCGTCATTTTTAGCTTTCTCAATGCTATACTGAGCCACTTTTCTGCCCTGATCGGTGCCAACTACCGCATCAAACCTGTAATGAATGCCACCGTACACCCTTGAAATGGCCGCTTCTTCGGCCCAGAAGTTACAGAGCTCGGCTTCCTGCGGAAATATATAACCCAACACCGCCGCACCTGCAGCAGAAAACACGCTATGTCCTGAGGTATAGCTGGGAAAATTCGGCGTTCCCGCTATGGTCTTGTAGCCGGGAATCGTTTGAATCGGTCTTGGATAATGGTAGTAATACTTAGCATCCCAGCAACTGATGCCGGCGTCCATGATGGCCATGTTCATATAGGCAAAAGTTCTTGCAGAGCGAATAGGGTTTTGCTTGTACTTGATGATAAAGTCTTTGGCAAAACGATTCCAATGGCCTGGTGGTGTGTACGTGCCCAAGCCATCTTGCCAGAAATTGGCAATAGCCCGCCACTCGTCGGTCATGTTGTCGGCATAGTGTTTGAGTTCTTTCACATTTTCCTCAAACTCGGCAGAGCCTGGAGCAGGTGGAGCAATTGGCCGGACTTCCTGTACGGTAGGCACATTCCACATTTTCACTTTGCCAAACAAAGGAGTGAGCCCTACTGGTCTGGTGGGTAATTCCAGGTTGTCCCACTGCCAGCCAAATCTTGCGAATGCTGCAGCTTTGATAGAATCAGATACTGCCTTTGGTGCCTGGGCCTTTTTCATGCCATCACCAGCAGCTCTGGCAAGCGCCACTTTGGCCACCTCCTCACCAATGTGCTTACCAGCCTCAACATCACTTTCCACATTGATACCTGCCCAAATCAAGCTTTGTAAGTGTTCGTCCGCTTTGGCAGCCAGGTAGTCCTTTTCTAACGGAAACATAGCGGTCAATACGTCCCTGGAACTTGTAGCAATCACAGCACCGTCAGAAGGGTATGACGGAAGGGTACTCTTTTCGTAAGCCGGCGTGATAGCGTTGTCTATATTGTATGGAGCCTGTCTGTTAAACGTGTATTTGTAGTGCCATGTCGTTATTAATCCGTCGAATTGGGCCACGCTCAAATAGGCAAAAGCCCTGCAAGCATAAGGAGGATGAGCAAATGGAAATGCCGGTGGCCCCTCGGGACTCGCCGGATTAGGCAAGGTGTAGGTGTCGTCCTCGTTTGGCCCGGGAATCAGGTTGTACTTGGCCACCAACTCCAGCGCAATCTCGTTCCATCTGATCACGGAGTTGTTGGTCCAGTACTCCACTTTTTTAAGCTGATCAGTCGTGAGGTTGGCAGAGGCCGACTTAAGGTCTGCTAGCTCGGCCATGTACTCGGCAGATGTAACATCGGACGGTGCGTCGATTACGACCTGATCTACTGAGGTTAGCAGAACGGGTGTCCACGATCCGGCATCCTCGTCGAGGCTTGAATAGGCGTAGTCACTAAAGTTTGCCATGGTGGGCAACTCATCGTCGCATGCAGTAATCACCAGTACCATGCAAAGGCTGGCAACTGCTATAGTTATATTCTTATTCATTGATGTCTTTTTTAAAATCTAGATTTTGAATTGGTAGGTCAAACCAATGCCCAAATTGTTGGACTTGGCGGTATTTCTTCCGCTTATCCGCTGGCTATAATATACCAGCGCACCGAGTCCTTTCGCCGCTTTAGGGTAATACTGGGCAGTCAATCCAACCTGACCAAATTCAACCTTGTTTGTTGGTTGCGCAGCATTATACTTTCTGATATCGTCACCCGAAGTTGACACCAGTCCCTGGTAATTAGCTTCCACTTTGAGGGAGTAATCCAACAACCAGCTACCCACTACGGCCTGGTAGTTCCATGCGTCCGGCACGTCCATCCAAGCCGTGTAATAGCTGCCATCATTGTAGTAATAGTCTCTTTCAGCCTCTGTCTGCCCTCTCCAAAGGTGCGCACCAGTAATTCTGGCATACATTCCCTTATCTAATTGATAATGCACAATGCCTCTTACACCAAACTCCGGCGCACCGAAACCTAGTGAATAAGGCATGTAGTCGGACAGGTAGTTGCTCATTGGAGTAGAAAAACTGACGGTCGTCAGCAAGGCTAGTTTTCCTGCCCCCAATTGTTTGTTCATCAGCTCTCCCTTGAGTGAAATCCCGATGTCCTGGAATCCTTTGGCTCCGGCAAACTTGCCTCCGTTCGGCTCGCTCGACTTGGTTTTCACATAGGGCGTTGCCACTATGAGGTTCAACTTGTCATGCAATCCTATGGCGATCATGGGCAAAACGGTATTTCTCGTCACTGTTTCGATCGTTTGATTCACCCTCAAGAGGTCGCCTTCCCAATAGTGATCAAAAGAGCTCATGTCGTAAATCAACGCTACACATGACTCTCGTTGTTTCATCATGATGGCATCTGTAGGCGTTTGTGCTTTTACCTGGATGAGGGTGAACACAAAGGCAGAAATGCCAAAAAGTATATATTTATTGCTTTTCATTAATTGCTAGGTTAAAATGTAAGGGTAAAGGAATTTCAGGCACGCTTGTCCTTTCAAAAGTCGATCGACAACTCACCGGTAAAGGCACAAAATTACCGGCCACCCCGCAAAGGCAGTATTTACCCCAGCGTTTCCACTGGTCAAACTTGACGCCTTGGGCGGCTACTTTGTGAAGTTAAGCGGCTGGAAAAAACTAGTTTTGAGATCCGGTAAAGTCGTTTACATCAACAGTGTGTCTGGCCATTCCAAAACGATAGGTGAAACCGAAGTTTATCAGATAGTCAGCAAATGCAGCATCGCCGTTGACCAACTCCCCTGTTTCTTTGGTTCTTTGCTTGTCGGAAAAATTCTGCACCCTGGCACGGTCGACCGCTATCGGCACAGTCAGGCTAAATGCCATGTTTCCAATGCCATAGTTCACACCTGGCTCAAGCGACACAATATAGCCTGGTCTCCTGAATCCCTCATCTCCTCCGATGAGGTCGCTTGATGGCACACCCTCCAGTCTTGCTCCGCCATACAAGCCAAGCCCCTGCACAGGAGTGACGTACAACGCACCCAGCCGGGCTGCGTACTGATCGGATACAGATAATTCAGAGGCAGACCCCCGGAAATTAGTAGTCGAATATTTCTCCCTGGGATTCACCATGTAGTACAACAGGGCGCTCACCACCAGCTTCTCTGAAATGTTGTGGTAAGCCTGTGATTCGAATGTAATGCCGACACCACCATCGCCTGGCTGTATCGACTGATCGAGGCCAGACGTGATCACCTGGTCACGGTTAGGTCCCTGGTTGTAGAATTTGCCCTTTGCCCGGTAATTCCCAGAAGGAAGCTTCATGCCTAAGCCAAGCGAAATATTGGATCCTGCATGTGTGGCAGGGTCGAGCAGCCAGTAGCTAGCACCAAACCTTATGTCTGCCAGCCCGCTTGAATAAGTCGAATGCCTGTCGCCGAGGCCGTTGGGTGGGTTGCCGCCATGCTCGTACATCGACGACCTGGCGTGATTAACGAAAGGAAGAACAAAATTTACTGAAAGGCGATCTGAAATGCCGTAGGCTATCAGAAAGTCGAAGAAATAAGAATCGTTTATTACCTCAGTGCCGTTTTCAACTCGCTCAGTTTCTTCATGCTTTCCACGAAAATGCTTGTAAGAATGGAAATACCTGAAATTGGTTGCTGCGTTCCACTGTCCTTTGCCGAGCACCGCACCGCCTCCAACGTTGACACCAGCCCCTGACCTAACAGCAATACAACCTTGTGAAAAAGCCTCGTTAGCAGCCGCCAACAGGCATATCAAAACTATATATATAGTAAAAGTAGATTTCATTTTGAGATGATTTTAGTAAAAGAAAAAGTATTGGGTAGACCAATTCTGAAAAGCCCTACTTATCATTTCTCACCGTCTTCGACAGCACAAAGCTTTGCCAAAAAACCTGCCAGCGACTTACTGAAGCACCAAACAACTATAAACAACCTCGTTTGTAGGAAACCAGCTAAAGTTTCGCAGCAAAAGACTGATGTGTCAGCGATGAAGAAATAACGAGAAGACCACTCAGAATCGGTCTGATTCTGTCTTAGACTAAAATACCTCTGGGTGGAGGGTTTTGGATCGAAAGGTAAAAAATGTAATCGGAGACAACGTAGTCGGCATTCTCTACGGAATAAAAACCACCGTAGGAAGCCCTTTCCATTGCCACATTCGAAATCATGTAATCTTTAGAAAGCGATTTTGAAAAATCAACCTGTTTAGCCGTGGAAGCATCCGGCGCTGTGAAGGTACTCACATAGTCCTCAATGGCTTCATGTAGCTTTTGTTGGTTGTAATCAGGAAGGCAAACGATGTACAGTGTATCCGCTGCATATTTTTGTTTGACCAATCGATAGAACTTTCCTTCTACCTCGATAAGCCCGTCAACTCTTTCATAGTTGGCCTGGTCAGGCATGTAGGCAAGAGACACCGCTACCTTGAACTCAACTAACTCTTCTTCATTGAAATTGTCTGAATCCAGGTCACTAACCACCTGTTGTTCAAGGTTATATTTCAAACCCATGAACACACCGTAAAAACCGATGATGTTCAAAAGGAACAGAAAAAGAAGCGATATGGCGGTGATCCGACGCAATGAAGTAGGTATACTTTTCCGAAATGTATGCATTTAGGTGAACTATCCCAAGCCCACCCTAAAGGAATAATTTACTATATTTCGCAAGCATATCTGCAACCAACCGTAAGTTCATAAGTACTTTAAGCATTACGCCATAAGCCTGTTAGTTCAGACTATATGGAATACGTGCATAGTTTTTTCTCGAAAACTCAAAACTTTCCTACATCTATGAGCTTACCATTCGATCACCTTGTGATTAAAGTCGATGACTTAGAAAAAGCCACGCAAACATTCACTGCAAGCGGGTTCGTAGTGACAAAAGGAGGCGTTCATAAGGGCGGGTTCTCTGAAAACGCATTGGTAATGTTTAAAGACGGAAGCTTTCTGGAGCTATTGTCGATCAGAAAAGGTGTCAAGCCATTTCTTTTGAAACTTTATTCTAAAACCCGGGCTTTCAGGTCTCTCAAGTACTCGAAGAAATGGGGGCTTTTTCACAGGTTTTACGACAGGGCTCTTTCGCTGCCTGAAGGAGTGACAGATTTCTGCGTTTTGTCAGCTGATATAAAAGCAGATCTGACGAGGATAAACGATGGGGGCCTTTTCGTCACCAAACCAATGGCAGCGGCGAGAAAGAAGCCGGATGGGAAAAAGATTAACTGGCAAATGGCTTCAACCCTCCTGACTGAGCTTCCATTTATTCGGGGCCCCTATTCCGCTCCCTCATCTCCTTCCGACGAAGCAACGGCGCACAAAAATGGCATTACCGGCATTAAATCAATTACTCTCCTGGCACTTGATTTTAAGGAAATGATGCGCAACCTGACCACTCTGCTGAATCAGGAGCCCCGGCAGAATCCGGCTGACGAAGACAAAGAGGCCAGATATATCATCGGCTCAACTACCCTTATTTTAAAGAAATCGTCTGAAAATGATTTGCTCATCAAAAAATTGAGAAGCAAAGGACTGGGCGTGTTCGGGATCGAATGGGAATTTGGTACCAATGGTTCGCAAGTAGAATCCGATTTTTCTAACTTACATGGATTAGTAGTGCTATAGTACGGCTGA
This sequence comes from Imperialibacter roseus, assembly GCF_032999765.1. Classification (GTDB taxonomy): domain Bacteria; phylum Bacteroidota; class Bacteroidia; order Cytophagales; family Cyclobacteriaceae; genus Imperialibacter; species Imperialibacter roseus. The sequence goes on from NZ_CP136051.1 coordinate 2,999,082, forward strand.
CCCCTTTGATTATATCAAGTTGAGGGTTGGGCGTCGATGCCAATCAAACCAACCTTAGATGAAAAAATTAACTTATCTTTTGCCCCTGCTCGGGGCAATCATTTCTTGCTCCACGCCTGATTACGACGTAATTATCCGCAACGGACTCATCTACGATGGCTCGGGCAGTGCTCCTATTAGTGCCGACCTGGGTATTAAAGGCGATACGATTGCGACCATAGGTAACCTGAAGGAAAAATCAGGAGCGACAGAAATTGATGCCAAAGGCAAGGCAGTGAGCCCTGGCTTCATCAACATGCTAAGCTGGGCTACAGAAAGCATCATTACCGATCCTCGGTCTATGAGCGACATCAGACAGGGAGTTACACTGGAAGTGTTTGGCGAGGGGGTATCGATGGGCCCGCTGAGTGATAAAATGAAGGCCGACTGGGTCAAGAATGCAGAAGAAGAAACTGATATCACCCCAGAATGGACCACACTCGGAGAATACCTGGAGTACCTGGAAACCAAAGGCGTCACACCCAACGTAGCCTCCTTCATCGGCGCTACTACCCTACGCATTCACACTGTTGACTATGATAACCGTCCGCCCACTGAAGAAGAACTAGACAGCATGCGGTTACTGGTAAAACAGGGGATGGAAGAAGGCGCTTTGGGCATTGGTTCATCTCTGATATATGCCCCTGCCTTTTACGCCAGCACTGAGGAGTTAATAGAACTGTGCAAGGTGGCTGCTCCCTATGGTGGCCGGTACATCACCCACATGCGCAGCGAAGGCAATCAGCTACTGGAAGCGGTAGACGAAACGATCAGGATTGCTAAGGAATCTGGAATCCCGGCAGAAATCTATCATCTGAAAGTAGCAGGCACCGACAACTGGTGGAAAATAGACACGTTGCTTACTATGATCGAAGGAGCGAGAGCAGAGGGAATTAAACTCACCACTGACATGTATACCTACACCGCTGGCGCCACCGGGCTCGATGCTTCCATGCCACCCTGGGTGCAGGAAGGTGGCCCGGAAAAATGGAGAGAGCGCTTGCAGGATCCCGATATTAGAAAGAAAGTGATCGAAGAGATGCGAACTGCCACCAATGAATGGGAAAACCTGCTGCTGTCCGCCGGTTCGCCAGAACGGGTTGTGCTGCTTGGCTTCAAGAACGATTCGCTGAAAACAATCTACACCGGAAAAACTTTGGCGGAAGCCGCAGCTATTCATGGTAAGTCTGCAGAAGAAACCGCTATTGATTTGGTGATAGCCGATGAGACCCGGGTGGGTACGGCCTACTTCATGATGTCAGAAGAAAACGTCAAGCGCCAGATACAACTGCCCTACATGAGTTTTGGGTCTGATGCTGAGTCGGTGATGCCGGAGGGCAAAGTGCTAGAGTCGAGCACCCATCCACGCACCTATGGCAATTTTGCCAGGCTGTTGGGCAAGTATGTGAGAGACGAGAAAGTGATTTCTCTGGAAGAGGCCATTAGAAAACTATCTTCGATGCCAGCTGAAAACATGGGGATAAGAAAAAGGGGGCGGCTTCTGCCTGGCTACTACGCCGATGTGGTGATCTTTGACCCAGCGACAATTCAGGATCACGCTACGTTTGAAAACCCTCATCAGCTTTCCACAGGCGTGACCGACGTTTGGGTAAATGGCGTGCAGGTCCTTAGCAACAGCGAGCATACGGGAAGCTTTCCCGGAAGAGTAGTAAGAGGCCCGGGATGGGTAGGTTACAAGGACTGATCTGGAGCGTGGACGATATTCGACTGTGAAGGAATGGCGAAAAAAGATATAATCAAGTGGCAATTTTACATGCTACAGTTATTCTCCTATCTTAATGAAACTATACTAACCTGACCATGAAAACTGTAGTTGTTACGGGTGCCACTGCCGGAATTGGCTTTGAAACTGCCAAACAATTGGCTCAAAAGGGATACAGGGTTATTCACCTTGCCCGGAATAAAGATAAAGCCAGAAAAGCCGACAGCCTTATCAAAGCTGCCGCTGGGCACGAGAATGTGCACCATATTGTGGCTGATCTGGCCGACCTCCGTTCGATTCAGGAAGCTGCTGGCAAAATCAAAGAAATCTCCCGCAGGATTGATGCGCTTATCAACAACGCAGGTGGTATTATCGATGTGGACGACCGTAGCAAAGATGGTATTGAAATGAACTTTGCCATCAACCACCTCGGACATTTTTACCTTACCAACCTTTTGATTAACGAGCTTGTAGCTTCCAAGGCAAGAGTCATCAATGTGAGTTCAGAAGCCCACAAAATCGGCTACTTGAATATTGAGCGGATAAAGGAAAATAAAGGCCTGACTTCTGGCTTCAAGGGATATGGTGACGCAAAACTATGTAATCTGTTGTTCACCAAATCACTCCATGAACAATACAGTGACCGTGGCCTCACGGCTTTCTCGGTTCACCCTGGCGTTGTGAAAACCAATTTTGGCCACAATATGAAAGGTTTTGTGAGCGGCGTTGTCAAGTTTGCACAGCTGTTTATGATCACAGCTGCCAAAGGGGCCGCCACTTCGGTTTACCTGGCGACAAAAGAAGGGATCGAAAAAAACAGTGGTGGCTATTTCAAATCGAGGCACTTAACTACCCCCTCCACCCAGGCCACAAGCGATAAAAACGCCGAAGACCTCTGGAAATTAAGTGAACAGATAATAAAGGAAGCCCTGGAAAATTAGTTACCCTTCAACACGGTGAACTCAACTCTCCTGTTGAGCTTTCGAGTTTCCTCCGACGCATTAGATGCGATCGGTTTGGTTGGCCCAAAGCCTTTGCCAGTTAACCGGCTCTTGTCTATTCCTTTGCTGACCAAATAGTCGATAACAGTCTGCACCCTGCTTTCCGACAATTCGATATTGGGTTTGATAGGCCCCTGGTTGTCCGTGTGACCTGAAATGAGTATCTCTACTTCCGGGTTGTCTTCCATCATTTTCCGTACCCTTTCAAGGTCTGCTTCTGAGCCCTTGATCATATTGGCGGTGCTTTGCTCGAAAAGCACATGTGAAAGCGTTACCGTATTGCCAACTGACAACGGCTGTAGCAACACCGTCTCGTTAATTTCGTCTCCATCAAAAGTTTCAACGACCAACTGCTCGTCCAGATATCCCTTGGCTGAAACAGTAAGGGCATAGGAATGACCATCTTCAAGAGCAAAACTAAAGGTTCCGTCATTGCCTGACTGGTGATTGGTACTGTAATCCGAGGTTTGACCAGACACTGATATGTTTGCAGACAACGCCCCAAGTGTTTTGGCATCTCTCACAATTCCGGAAACCTGAGTCGTGGCCACTGTTGGAGCTGTTGCTGTCGGCACCACTTCAGGGTCGATAGACGGTTTAACAACGGCGCCAATGAGTGGGGTTTGTGGAATAGTATCCAGCCTTTGGGCTACTATGTCCGACTTAATTTTCACCCTTTTGATATCGCTATAGCCCTCGGAGTTCTGCGTGCTGGTGAGGTAAGCGAAATCGGCACCAGGCTGGAACGAAAACGATAGCTCGGTACCGACAGTATTGACTTTGTTCCCGAGGCTTACGGGCTCCGACCAGTTTCTCCAGGAATCGTCAAGCCTTTCTGAATAGAACAGGTCTCTCCCCCCCTGCCCCGCAATCCCATTGGAAGCAAAAATCAGTGTTTTATAGTCTTCGGCCAGGAACGGTGTATTTTCCTGAAAGGCCGTATTGATCATAAAGCCAAGGTTCCGAGGCGAAGAGTAGCTGCCATCTGATTCTCTAAAGCATACATAAAGGTCTTCCGTGCCATAACCACCAGGGGCTTCTATCGAAAGCAGCAAGACTGTTCCGTCCGCTGTCACCCAGCTACTTTGATGACTGCTCTTGTTATTGAAGTATTTGACGTTCAACCTTTCCGGTGCTGTCCAGTTATCGCCGTTTCTGCGGCTGGTAGCTACTGCTTTTCTGAGTATCCCGTCCTTGTCTTTGTAGTCAGTGGAAAGATACATCAGGTTGCCAGCATCGGCAAAACCTATGATAGCATTGAGTCCATCGCTGTTCAATGGTGTGCCTAAATTTTGCGCCGGAAGCCAGTCTCCGGAAGCCGACTGTTCGCTTATCCAGATATCGCCTTTGTCTCCCTTGCCTCCCACATTGGCAGCATGCTGCACCCTGGTAAAGAACATCATAGTGCCAGAAGGATGCAGAATGGGATTTTCTTCAAACGAAGGAGAGTTAATACTATTTCCCACAGTCTCCTGACCATCGTAAATAGTCAGGTTTTGGGCGTTGAGTAACACTGAACAAAACAGAAGAGCAGGTGTTAGAAAAAGGGCTAAATACTTCATTAAACAGGATTTTCGGCAAAGTTAATAGAATAACGAACAATCATGCCCGGATAACGCAATCGGTACGGCGAAAATTGGGTGAACGGTCGGATGGAGATACCTTTGAAGCACGTTTTAGTCCCTGGCATCAAAACTAGTATCCTCGGTCCCTATCAATTTTATTCTTCAATGGCAGCCCTGCTAACATGGCTTTATAATTGGCCACAATCTGAGGAGCTGCAGCATCAGGGTTGGTGATGCTGGCAATATGTGGGGTGATAAACACCTTAGGATGATCCCAAACTGGGTGATTCTTTTGAAGTGGTTCATTTTCAAACACGTCGAGAAAGGCCCCGGAGAGTGTTCCGTTGTCAATGGCATCTATGATGTCGTTGGTTACCTGATGTTGCCCACGAGCGGCATTGATCAGAAAAGTGCCCTTGTTCATTTTCGTAAATAGCTTACTGTTCAACATACCTTTGGTGTCCGGAGTAGCTGGCAGCAAGCACACCAACACGTTTATTTCCCTTAGAAAGGCATCCAGCTCCTTGTTGCCTGCAAAACATTTAATTCCTTTCACATTTTTACGACTATTCGAATATCCAACTACTTCGAATCCGAGAGCTTTTAGCTTTTTGCCGGCTTCTTGCCCAAGTACGCCAAACCCCATGATACCGATCTTTACAGCTACTTCAGATGGTGACGACGGATCCCAAACATGTGCACTCTTGTCGGCGAGGTATTTGTCAAACCGCCGATGATGATACATCACAGCCGAAACAACATAGTTGCTCATCGAGAAGCTTAGGCCATCATCAACGATGCGAACTATGGGCACGCCGTCAGGCAGCTCCGGGTCTTTGAGCACATGGTCGACCCCTGCCCCCATGGAGCAAATAAGTTTGAGGTTAGGAAAAGCTGTCAGCGACCCGGCAGGATGGCCCCACACTACTGCACAAGTTATTTCTGATTGATCACCAGTCTCCGGCCAAATGCTAACATCAAGGTTTTCGTCGACCTTATTGAATGCTGTAATCCACCGACTTAAATCCTTGTTTAGTGCAATAATTACTATCGACATAGGCTATTTCCTGCTTACAAATGGGTTGTCCTTTATATAAAACCGCCACGGCTTCAGTGCGTCTTCACCTGCGTAATCCACTCCTATTCTGGTCGTGGCCACTATTTCTTTCTCAGCCACGGCGATTCCTCTTTCTTCCAGCCAGATGGAAGGCCCTGAAAGCGACTCCCCTGTGTTGGCTACTTTTATGCCAAGGGCCTCGCCCACCGTTCCGGGTCCAGCCGATATCCTTTTGAGGGAGCTCTTTCTTCGTCGCTCCATCATGGTGTGCCCACCTTCCAGCGGCTCCAGTGCCCTGATCAGCACTGCGTCGGCATTACCCTCTACATTAGTTACCACATTAACCATGTGGTGGATGCCATAGCACAGGTAAACATAGACCACACCACCTTCCTGGAACATCACTTCAGTGCGGCTCGTCTTTCCAAACCGGCATGCATGGCACGCCATATCGCCCTCACCACTATACGCTTCCGTTTCAACGATCACCCCGGCAGTCAATTCTCCGTCAAAAAAAGTGCACAAGACCTTCCCCAGCAAATTCTTCGCTACAGACACCACATCACTTACCACATAAAAATCTTTTGATAGCGGTTTCGCTGCCATTTCGATCCTTGTTGTTTACCTGCTAAATATTAATCCATAACTTCGGCTGAATAATACAAAACAACGTTCAAACAAACCTTCATCAAAATATGAGAAACACTTTCGCACTTGCAGTGACCTTGATTTTTGCAGGGTTTTCATCCTATGCGCAAATCAGCGCACCGGCAGCTAGTCCGTCGTGCACTATTACCCAACAAATTGGTCTGACAAATCTGTCTCTGGAGTATTCAAGACCTAGCGCCAGAGGCAGAACGATCTTTGGTGACCTGCTGCCTTATGGCGTTGAGTGGAGAACGGGTGCCAACTCGCCGACTACGCTCACTTTCGACAAGCCAGTGGTGATCAAAGGACAGGAATTAGCAGCGGGTAGCTATGTCATTTCATCGGTGCCCGGCAAAACAGAATGGACGGTTACTTTCTCACAAAACGACCAGAAGGTGTTGAGTCTCAAAATAACGCCTGCAGCCTATCCTATTCACGTCGAAACATTGAGCATCCAGTTTGAGAAGATCACCGAGACTTCAGCCGACCTTCAAATTCTCTGGGAAAAAACGTTGATCTCGATCCCGATGGTGTTCAAGACGGACGAGCAGGTAATGGCACAAATTGAAAGCTTCGCTAAAAACCCTGAAGCCAGTTTGGCCAACGCTTATTACCAGGCGGCTAGTTACTACCTCAACACTGGCAGAGACCTTAATAAGGCTTTGGAGTGGGTGAATAAGGCCATCGCTGTAAACGACGGGTTTTTCTGGCAGCACAGAACCAAGGCGCTTATCCTCGCTGGCCTGGGCAAATACAAAGAGGCTATTGCATCGGCGCAAGTGAGCACTGAGAAATCGAAAGCCGCTGGCAATGCTGACTACCCAAGACTAAACGATAAGTCGATTGCCGAATGGCAGGCTAAGAAATAATTGAAAAAGGTCGCAGGGGCGTCAAATGATGTCTTTGCGACCTTAAAATCATTGGCAAACGAACTTTTAGTCTTCAAAGACTGCTTTCTTATTATCAAATGAACCACTATGGCACTGATTAAAGACAGCTATTTGCCTGTTCCCTGGGATTTCAGAGAGGTGATGGACGAAGTAAAAACGCAGGAAAAAGATGGCGTGATTTACTACTTCACTACTGAACCAGACATGGAAAGTGCTGAAGGCAAAATTTTGGATATCGTCGAAACGCCTGAAGGCGAATTCCTCCTCACGTCCAATGGCGATAAGGTTCGGTTGGACAAGATCGTCACTCTTTATGGAAAGCCCGGGCCGTCTTACCATATCTATGATGGCTATGCCAATGTCTGTCTGAATACCCACAAAGACAATTGCTGAATTGGAAATAAGAAAGATCAAAGCTGAAGACACATGGCCAGTCCGGCACAGGGTAATGTGGCCTAACCAGCCGTTTGACTTTGTAAAGGTCGATGAGGACCACGAAGGGATCCATTATGGGCTCTTTGTGGACGATGAGCTGGTATCCGTTGTTTCGCTCTTTCTCAAAGATGGCAAAGCGCAGTTCAGGAAGTTCGCTACCGAAGTTGAACACCAGGGTAAGGGCTACGGCACTTTTCTGCTCAACTACCTTTTGAAGGAAACCGAAGGCCTGCATGTATCATCCGTTTGGTGTAATGCCAGAACGGAGAAAGCCGGATATTATGAAAGGTTCGGATTTCTGAAAACAGATGCTACCTATATGAAGGGGGGCATTGAGTTTGTGGTGATGGAGAAAGTGCTTGTTTAAGACACTTGACTTAATCTCTTTTTTAATTTATTGATGCTATATTTAGGAGGTAAAGAGAAATACAATGAAGGTGCTTAATTATCGAATTTTATTGAGAGAGGAACCAGAAGGTGGGTTTACAGTACTTGTCCCAAGCCTTGAAGGCTGTATAACTTATGGTGAAACCCTCGATGAAGCAAAAAAAAATGCCAGAGAGGCGATAGAGCTTTATGTTGAGTCGTTGCAGGCTGATGGCACACCAATCCCATCAGATAATTTTCTTGAATACACGCTCCAGATAGAGCATGCCTGATTACAGCTCAAATGGCATTATAAAAAAGCTGCTTGAAGTCGGCTTTACGCTCGATAGAGTAAAAGGTAGCCACCATATCTACAAGAACAGAGAGGGAAAACGAGTGGTTGTTCCACATCCAAAAAAGGATTTGCCTAAAGGCACTTTCAACTCCATTTTACGCCAGGCAGGCCTGCAAAGGTAAGCCTTTAAGAGACTCTAAAGAAACAGTTACGATGCTGTCGCTCAACAGTCCCTTCGCTACTTGAAAAAAATCGGAGAAGCTAATGGCGTGGTCGATGATATGATCTACAATTAGTCGTTCAAAGTTTTTGGCACTGTTAAGTCTGTTCCTAACTGCTCATTCATCTTTTTGATAAAATAAGCCGACAGCAAGGGCGACTCCAATTCAATGTTTTGGTGAATAAAGAAGTATAGTTTCTCCAACCCCTGCTCCTTCCACGCCTTTATCCGCACCAACCAGTCATCGAGGCGTGGGTAATCTGTAGGGTGATTGGCGCCCACATAGCGAACAAACGCATGCGGGGTAGTCATTCGCATGTGCATCATGTCCCTTCTGCCGGCGGTGTCCACCAGCACATTGGTCACTCCTTTGTCTTCCAGCAGCTGGTAGAACTTTTCAGACGAGGCGGGGTCGGTAAACCAGTCTTCGTTGCGCACCTCGATAGCCAGTGGAATCACCTTGGGAAATTCATCGATGAATTTGATAACTCTGTCAAAGTCCTTTGGTTTGAAGTTGTCGTGCATTTGCAAAAACACCATTCCGAGCTTTTCTTCCAGCCCACTAATGGCGTCGCAATACTCATCCACTACCTGCTTTGTGTCTATAAGTCGCTTAAAATGGCTGATAGAGTTCGTAAGCTTAGGGAAGAACTTAAAGCCCTCTGGCGTTTTCTCCTTCCATTTCAGCACCTGATCCTTTTTTGGAGAGTTATAAAAAGTGGCATTAAGCTCTATACTATTAAACTGTGTGCTGTAATAGCTCAGCTCGTCTTTTGTACCCTTTGGATAGAAGTTTTTCAAATCAGTTTTGTTCCACTTCGCACAACCTACAAAGGCTTCAAAACTTCCGTTTCCTTTGCAGAGCATTTTAGCAGTATCAGGATGATCAGAGGGAATTGTAAAGTCAATATTACCTGGGTCAGGAACGGAACCGAATTTCATTTATTTGAGCGTTTAATTGAGCATCCAATATACGCAACTCTTCATTTTCAAAGGAAGTATTTCAGTCAATTGATTATACAGCTTACTACAACATCGTAACAGTCCGCTTCAAATTGATAGTTGCATCAAGGAGAATTGCCGATACTTGTACAGGACGATTGATAGTGCAATATCCTCTTACATTCAAGTCCATATATTTCATTTGTTAATCAAAACCCACAGGCAGTTTGTCTGTGGGTTTTTCAGGTCTGAAAGACGCATAGCAAAGCAGTTCGATCCACTTCACTAGCATAATAACCCTTTCTTTGGTAACTTTTGATACAATTTGGCTATCGCCAGCCAAAATGAAACTTCAACAGACGTAGATGACAATCACAGATATAAAAGGCACTGTAAAGCTGAACAACGGCATTCAAATGCCCTACTTTGGGTTGGGTGTTTTCAAAACCAAAGATGGGAAACAGGTGATTGATGCTATACATCACGCTATAGAAAATGGCTATCGACTCATAGACACTGCCGCGCTCTATGGAAATGAGCGTGGAGTTGGCGATGCTGTAAGAGCATCAGGCGCCCCCAGAAAAGACATATTTGTAACTACGAAGGTATGGAACAATGAGCAGGGTTATGAGCCAACTCTGAGGGCGTTTGACCATTCTATAAAGCGACTTGGACTCGACTATGTTGACCTTTTCCTGATTCACTGGCCAGTCAAAGGAAAATATAAGGAAACCTGGAAGGCTCTCGAAAGACTACTGAACGAGGGCTACATACGCTCGATTGGTGTTAGCAATTTTCTGCAACATCACCTTGAAGATTTGATGAACAGCTCGTCATCGGTGCCCGCTGTGAACCAAATAGAATTTCACCCACGCCTGGTTCAGCAAAGCCTCCTGGATTTCTGCGCCCAGAAAAAAATTCAAGTGGAGGCCTGGAGCCCACTGATGCAAGGTGGCGTCTTTAAAATTGAAGCCCTACAGCAATTAGCCAGCAAATACGGAAAAACAGTTGCTCAGTTAGTTTTGAGATGGAACCTTCAAAAGGGTGTCATTACCATCCCTAAAAGTATTAACCAATTGAGGATCAAAGAGAACGCAAATATTTTTGACTACACAATAACGCCGGAGGACATGGCTGCAATTGACCATCTGGATAAGCATCAGCGGGTTGGCGCCGATCCAGACAATTTCAGCTTCTGATCTTTTACTTAGTTATGATCTCGCCAAGGTGTATTTTTCCGTTGGAAAATATTCTTTTACAAAGAACTCTCGTAAATTCCAATAATGGCGATTTGAAAAAATATGCCCAAATTTGCTGAGTGTAGACTACCCTTTGAACATTATACCATAGTTTGTTGCAAGAACCGGAAGCACTGACATTTGTAATGTTATACTATGGAGAACAAGAAGCATTTCGTCGGCCTGACAGACGAACAAGTTCAGGAAAGTAGGAAAAAGTACGGCAATAACTTACTGACTCCGCCTGAAAGGGATCCGCTGTGGAAGCTCTTTTTGGAGAAGTTTGAGGATCCCATCATCAGAATACTGCTCATTGCCGCCTTCTTATCCCTGATTATATCTGTTGTTCATAACGATTATGCTGAAACAATAGGCATTTTCTGCGCAATATTCTTGGCTACCGGAGTCGCTTTTTGGTTCGAAATGGACGCCAACAAAAAGTTTGACATTCTCAACAAGGTCAACGATCAGGAGCTGATCAAGGTCATTAGAAATGGTAAAATAGGTGAGGTACCCAAGACAGATGTTGTCGTTGGCGATATCATCGTGCTCGAAACCGGAGAGGAAGTCCCCGCCGATGGAGAGTTGCTTGAGGCCGTTTCGCTGCAAATAGATGAGTCGACGCTTACCGGCGAGCCACTCATCGATAAAACAACCAATCCAGCTCACTTTCACTCCGACTCCACTTATCCATCCAATTGGGTGATGAGGGGTACAAAAGTAATTGACGGGCACGCCACTGTGGAGGTTAAAAAAGTAGGAGACGCCACAGAATTTGGCCAGGTAGCCAAGAAAGCCACCGAAATGACGAAGGAGGATACTCCTTTGAACAAACAGCTGGATCGGCTGGCCAAGCTCATTGGTGTGGTTGGGTTTATTCTGGCGGTGCTTACTTTTTCTGTTCTTTTCGCCAAAGACATGTTTTTTGGAGCCACTGAGGTTCCATTGGTGCAGCTGGGATCCGCAGGAATCGTTATTATTGCAATAATGGTGGTATTGGCAAAAGTTTGGATACCTATTGTATACGATGGCATTCAGCTAATGGGCTACGACAAAGAAGTGCCTGACAGTGTTGACAACGGAAGCTGGTTCCGATGGCTAGCCTATGGCGTGGTGACTTTTGCAGTTTTGCTCGGTGTCGGCTTCGCAGCCGGATTAGATATAACCAGTGCCGAGTCCTGGGCCTCGATAGACCTGGCGAAAATCATTCTACAGCATTTCATGGTGGCGGTTACGCTTATTGTGGTGGCAGTACCTGAAGGCCTTCCTATGAGCGTTACGCTAAGCCTTGCCATGAGCATGCGGCGTATGTTGAAAACCAACAACCTCGTGCGGAAAATGCACGCCACCGAAACTATGGGGGCCACTACAGTCATTTGCACTGATAAAACAGGTACGCTCACGCAAAATCAGATGACCATTTACCAAACTGATTTCTTCGGTTTAAAAGACCAGCAACCAAAGGAAAATAGTCATGCGGCCAATCTGATTAAAGAAAGTATTTCTGCCAACACAACCGCCCATCTTGACCACTCTAACCCTGATAAGAGCAAGTCACTAGGCAACCCCACGGAGGCAGCGCTGCTTTTCTGGTTGCACAAAAATGATATCGATTACCTTGAACTAAGAGAAAAGGTTGAAGTCATCGAACAACTGACGTTTTCTACAGAACGCAAGTACATGGCTACGCTGGTTGAGTCGCCAACGCTTGGGAAAAAGGTGCTGTATGTGAAAGGGGCTCCGGAAATTGTAATGTCGAAGTGTAAGAATGTCACCTCCGATGTAAAACCAAGATTGATTAAAGAGGTGAAGGAAGAGATCGACAACAAGCTCCTTGAGTATCAGGGAAAGGCAATGCGAACACTCGGCTTTGCTTACAAAATAATAGAAGATGAAACACCAGGTAGTATCAAAGACCTGGCCGACTTCGACTTAACATTTCTCGGGATTGTAGCCATCTCTGATCCGGTGAGGGAGGAAGTGCCCAGTGCTGTGAAGGATTGCCACGATGCCGGTATTGATGTAAAAATTGTTACGGGAGACACACCCGGCACCGCCAAAGAAATTGGCAAGCAGATTGGCGTTTGGAAGGATGAGGACAGTGATTTACAGATAATCACGGGAGTGGAATTTGCTGCGCTTAGTGACGAAGAGGCACTAAAAAGGGTGCAGGGGCTGAAGATCATGTGTAGGGCAAGGCCCTCAGACAAGCAAAGGCTGGTGCAGTTGCTGCAACAAACTGGGTCGGTGGTGGCTGTTACCGGCGACGGTACCAACGATGCCCCGGCACTGAACTATGCCCACGTAGGGCTTTCCATGGGTTCCGGCACGTCCGTAGCCAAGGAAGCCAGCGACATTACCTTACTGGACGATTCGTTCAACAGCATTGCCACAGCGGTTATGTGGGGCCGGTCGCTTTACCAGAACATTCAGCGCTTCATCCTGTTTCAGCTCACTATCAATGTGGCTGCCTTATCCATCGTCTTCCTGGGCTCGCTTATGGGCTTTGAGCTGCCGCTAACCGTCACCCAAATGCTCTGGGTGAATCTGATCATGGACACCTTTGCGGCGGCGGCCCTGGCTTCTCTTCCGCCTGACCATAACGTAATGAAAAGCAAGCCCCGGCATCCGGATGACTTTATCATTACGCCAGTGATGAGCAAAAACATATTGTTCGTGGGCTTTACATTTGTCATTCTATTGGTAGGAATGCTTTTCTATTTCACAAAGACCGACGGCGAAATCACCGCCTACCACTTGTCTGTTTTTTTTACAGTATTTGTGATGCTGCAATTCTGGAACCTGTTCAACGCTAAGGCTTACGCAACTGGCAAGTCTGCCTTCCATGAACTGAATAAGGGGGTTGGCTTTATCATCGTCGGCATTTTGATCGTGGTGGGTCAGTTTATGATAGTCGAGTTTGGTGGAGAAGTTTTCAGAACAGTTCCGATATCTCTGAAAGACTGGGGAATAATTATTGCTGCCACCTCGCCAGTGCTTTGGATAGGAGAAATATCGAGGGCGTTGAAAAAATAGGTAGCCCCTACTTGATAAATAAAGAGGTCGCTCTCTGATGCAGCACAAAACGGCCTCTTTATTTCGACTGTTTTTCAGGCAGGCAGTGCCTCTCTGGCTGCTCTGTCCGGATCATTTTTCAATTCACAGGTGTCGTTGAGCACCATGGTCTCGCCGTTTTCTTTCGTATAAGCGGCCCATGTAGGTAAGGTGCCTGCGTTAGGATCGCCCGTCCGCATAAACGACAACAACGACGCCGACATCTTCTCTGACAGCTTTCTAGGACGGCTGCCCCCACCTGTGTGCGTGTACATCCTGTCGGTATTGGCATACCAGAAACAGATGTCGATGCAATGGAAGGCTCTCATGCGGCCATCGTACATTTTCGGCTCCCAACCAAACCAGGCAAGATATACAGGGGCTTTCTGCCCAGACTTGGCGTTAGAGGTGTTAATGGCACCCTGACGGTTAGACGCAGCGAGGGCCCATATTTCGGCAGGTTTTGCATCAGGAAAATTCGCTTTGTAAGCGTTTACTACCTTTTCGGCATCGTCGCCAAATCGTGGCTTTAGCTTTTCAACGACACCGGCAAAGTCGATTGCCTCGAGCTCCGGGCTGGTACGTGTCGCCGACCATTCATGGAAGGTGGTACACACCATTAAAGGCATGTTGGAAGCCGCACCGTTCGGATCACTAAAAAACTCCTCCGCAGGCAAATGAACGCCATCGGCCACTGGCCCGAAGCCTCCTCTGCCACCCCCTGAGTTCAAGTTGTCTTTTCTCGCTTTGTCAATGGCTCTGTAAGCTATATCGAGGTACTCCCTCCAGGGAATGTCCTGTATGTTATCGAGGGTAGCTGGTGTAAGCCCTGCTTCTTTCATCACATATTCACCCAACTTCTGAGAGTAGCTCTGGTCGACGCCTTTGAGCATAGATCCGCTAAGTGCAACACCTTTGTGCACCAGCTGTTGGGCTGCCGGCATGGCCATTACCCCGGTAACTTTAGCACCGCCACCCGACTGTCCCATGATGGTGACATTGCCTGGGTCTCCTCCAAAATTAGCAATATTGTCACGCACCCATTCCAGCGAAGCAATGATGTCAAGCATGCCCACGTTGCCGGATGAGGCATATTTCTCTCCTCCTACTCCTGAAAAGTCAGTAAAGCCAATTGGCCCCAATCGGTGGTTGATCGAAACAAAAACGGCATCTCCTTTTTTACTAAAGTTTTCGCCGTGATAGCCGTCCTGTTCAATGGCATTACCGTTGGTAAAGCCTCCACCATGCAGCCACACCATCACAGGGCGCTTTTTGCCGTCAGTGGCCGGTGTCCAAACATTGAGGCGCAAACAATCCTCGCTTACGTCATCGTAGTTCCAATGATCTGCGAACGAGTAATGCACATTGGCGTAGCGGTTGTCCATGATCTGGGGAGCAGTATTTCCCCACCAGATGGTTGGCTTCACATCAGTCCACGGCTCAGGCTTCTGAGGCGGCATGAACCGGTTCTTGCCTGATGTATCTGCCCCGTAGGGTACGCCAAGATAGGTATAGACACCATTCAGTATATAGCCCCTCACTTTACCAGAGGTTGTGTTGGCAATGGCAATATCGTCGCCGATAAATAAAAATTGTTCATCGTCTTTTGGCTCCTCCGCCGTTGCCTTATTCGCACTGGCATCACAGGATGTAAGGGGAATAGCCGCAGCTAAGCCTAAGCTAGCCGTTCCAAGCCCCATTTTTTGGATAAAGTCTCTTCTTTTGGTGTTCATCGTAGGCATGTTTTTTCGTTTACTTTGCTCATTAAGTTACCTAATCCGGATGATTGTTCAATGTGTCGAACTGACGTATTACACAAATGGAAAAGGAGGTATCTGCTGATACTATTACTTTGCTAATGGGTCAGGCCTCATTTGAAACTTGAACACCTTGCTGGTGGTGCCCTTGCCGCCTTCCATGTGAAAAGGGGTTCGGGTGCTAATCGTTGCCCAAAGCCCTCTACCCTTCCAGCCCGCCTCAGGGTCGTCGATTCTTCCATCCATCCATTTGGTAAAAAAGCCCAGTGGATATGGAACCCTCAAACGCACAAATTCACCATCTTTCAGTGCTAACAAGGCCTCTGACTCATTTCCCGTATTGATAGGTACATTTTCTCCCAGCCCAAGTGTATTGAATTGGTCTACCCAGGTATAGTAGCTGGCTTCAGCACTCCCCGATGCATCTATGTTTGAGAATTGAGGTAGCGGTTCGGTATAAAACGTCCAACCCTCGGCGCAATGCTGGCCTGTGGCCTCCGGTCCGTTTAAAGGTGCCTTACATTTGCGACGATCAAAGCTGGCCATATGACCACTTGCCAAAGCTACCCAGGCCACGCCGTTCCTATCCACATCCATACCACGGGGAGAAAAGCCCTCTATCGGTTCGCCCGATTCCTTCAAAGGAAGCTCATAGTACTCCACCAGCGCTGTTTCAGGCGGATTAGTACCAGGATCAAGCCTAACCACTCCGCCAGGGTAACCAAGCGACGAGCCCCATACTGACCCGTCAGGAGCTGGCGATACAGCATAAAGTCCTTTGGTAATACGTTTGTCTTTTTTGGGGTCAACTGGTTGATCCGGTTCCACATAGTCGTCACGTTTGCCATTGCCATTGGTGTCAAGAATCAGAGCAGTCCAGCCTTGAGAGGCTTGTTCATCTCCGGTTTCACGGTATTTCTTTGTATTCAGCCAGCCTATCACCTGCCCGCCTCCACTGGTCCAGAGCGTGTTGTTGGCATCTTCCGCAAACATCAAATGGTGGGTGCTGAAGCAAGTCCTTATGGTCGTATATTTTCTGGTATCCGGGTCATATAGGCCGAGGTGACGATAAGAGCGATCGACGGGAAATAATCTGGCCGATGGGTGATCCGACCCCGCTTTGCAGAAATCAGGGTTCTCCGGCAGGCCGACGTTGGCCGTTATCCATACTTTCCCTATTTCGTCCATCATGGGATTGTGCACGTTGGTTTTGCTGTCCCAAATGGCTTCATCACCCCAGTAAACTGACGGCTCCAGGACTTCGCCGGAAACAGACTTTGTTTCCGGGTCTCTTACCGTAAGCGGCACCTGCCCCGTTGTGCTGGTCATGGGATCGAGCACAGGCAAATAGTCGGTACTCAACTCCGTGGCACCATAAAGCTTTCCGTTGGGGTTGACAGTTGGGTCACGACGATCGGTCGACACCAGGTCATGCATGTAGGCTTTCGGATCCGCCCAATCCCATTGGCTAATCACCACGTTTCTCTCAATACCCTGCGGACGTGTAGGTGCTTCAGGCACCTCTCCAGCCGCAATGCGATCTGTCCAGTCAGCAAACATGCTTAATGTGCCATCAGCCCCAATTTGGTGAATACCTGAGACCATGCTCGGCCCCGCCTGCCCCGACCTGATGCGGCGCTCCCAAGCATGTTTTGAACTGGCAAAAGTGCCCAGTGTTGGACGAATCTCTCTGGTTCCTTTGCTACCAAGCTGATGACACGCCAAACAAGTACCCGACTTTATCCGGGACAGAAACTGGGCTTGTGTCAGCATGCTTTCTGAAATACCGTTTCCTTTGGCACCAGTTCCCGGGAAATTGGTCTTATTGGGTATATGAAGGAGGGAAAACCAATAGCCACCAGGATAGTAGGCTGCTGCAGCTTTGGCGTCAGGCGCTGACACCGCCTCTAAATCAACTGAGGAACCTGGCTCCGCTTCCTTTTTTGGTGAATCGATGAGCCCGTAGCCCCTCACCCAAATGGAATAGGTAGCCTCGGGCAGGTCGGGCAGCAAATATCGTCCCTGGTCATCGGTGACGACAATTTTGGCAAACCGGGTGGGCAGATCAAAAGTTTCTGCAATCACCCAGACGCCGGCCTCCGGGCCGCCGGGGCCTGTAACAATGCCGCCGATATCGTCTGCGTCCACCTGTGCAGTCTCTTTTCCCGACTGACAGGCACTATAGATTCCGGAAATGAAAATGAGAACGGCTATTGTCCCGTAAATGGACTGCCTGCCGGGAAGCAATGTTTTGAGCTGGTTCATGGGTAAGTAGGTAGGTACCTACTAAAGATAACCAGCTGATTATTAAGGGCAAAGTGTTTGATTTAATTTGTGAAGAACGGGAAATTTGAAATTATATTTCCATTTCCAGCAAAGCACTGCTCAAGCTTTTCCCATGCGTGTCGAGGGCGAGAGAGGTGGTAACGCCACTGAGTAACGCCTTTTCGCAGACAAACAATAGCGCATAAACATTGGGCATTTCGTATCGTCTGATTTCACCTGCTACAATTCCCTTCATGTGTTTGCTCACAGCTTCCACTGTCACTTGCTCGCAAAGCATCGGATAGTCCGTCTCATCGTAGGGTATCAGGGAAAGCGTGGAAGTGTTTCCTTTGTCGCCTGCCCGGCTGTGCGCTATGTCGTATAATTTCATATATCTTTGACAGTTACTTGTGGAACAACCAAGCCTCTGGCCAATAAAACCGACACAATGCCCACAATCTCATTGACGTATTTTCTGGCACCCCCACCCCCTGCCGGGCCATTGGTGTACAAGGCTTCAACCTCCTCACCCACCAGCGAAGCCACTTCCATTTTCTGTGCTCTGCCAGCTACTCTCAACCTCACTTCAGCCGGCTCAATTTGTTGATCAAAAGCTCCTCTAAAAATAGCATTTACCCCGACAAGGTCTACCCTCAAATCATCCATTCTGTCTTTCAGCCGCTCTTCGATAATTTGTCCTGCCAGCTTAGCCTTTTGAAGCGCATTAGTGCCTGCGTACGAAATTTCTCCCTCTCCAAGCCAAAATGCCTGGTATCCTACACTCACCTTAAAAGTAGCGGGTTTCGCCTTGCCACCGCCACCAGAAACATGCACCATGTCCTTGCCAATTTCCTTTAGCCTCACACTGGTAAAGTCTGCAATCACATCAGGCGTGTAGTACTCATGAGGATTTACTACCTCGTAAAGTAGCTGCTCTTTACTTGTCATTAGGTTGATCACGCCACCAGTGCCGTTCACTTTACTGATGACCGCCGATCCGTCGGCCGACACCTCTGCGATTGGGAAGCCCAGCTGGGCGGGATTCGGTACATCTTTTTTACCCGGATCCATAAAATAGCCCCCGGTAATTTGTCCGGCGCATTCCATCAGGTGACCAATCACGGTGCCTTTTCCCAGAAAGTCGTAATCGTCCGTTTCCCAGCCAAATGCATATACCATAGGTGCCAGAAACAGCGACGGATCCGCCACTCTACCAGTAATGATAATATCGGCACCCGATTCCAAGGCAGGAAGAATGGCGTCTATGCCGATGTAAGCATTGGCAGAAAGGAGCTGCCCTGCTTCCTTAAGTGGGCGCCCCGTTTCCATTGCCTGCTGAGCGGGATCTATTTGCCCAAAAACGTCGTCGCCAGTTACGGCGGCTACCTTTACTGACAAGTGCAGCTCTTTGGCTATTTCCAGCACTTTGTCAACTGCAGCCAGGGGATTGGCTGCACCCATATTTGTGATCAGCCTTACTTTGTTTTTCACCAAATGTGGCAGTAGCGACCTTATCCTCCGCTCGAGTAGTGGGTCATATCCTTTGGACGGATCGGCTTGCTTTCGCTTCTGAGCCAGGGCTATTGTTCTCTCGGCCAGGCATTCCAATACAAGGTAATCGAGGTCGCCTTTTTCGGCAAGCACAACTGCCGGTTCCAACCTGTCGCCAGAAAAACCTGCCCCACCGCCGATTCTTATTTTTTTCTTCATGGTTTAGAAACTTATCGCACCAATGAGGATCGACATTGTCAGCATAATCATTGTGACTAAAAAAGCCCACGGAATGGTTTTCCGCTGATGATCACCTAAGTCCACCCCTGTGAGACCAATCAACAGAAAAGTAGCGCCTGTTAGCGGGCTTACAGGAAAGCCGGTGGTCATCTGACCTAAAATGGCTGCTCTGGCTACTTCTATGGCCTCACCATTGAAGTGATCAGCGGTTGTTCCCAGCAATGGTAGTACCCCGAAATAGAAGGAATCCGGATCGAACAGTAAACTGGCGGGCATGCTCACCACTCCCGTCATCAAGGCCAGATGATTACCAATACCCGACGGAATATAATTAACAGCCGTAGCCGCCATGGCTTCTATCATGCCCGAGCCTTTCAGAATGCCGGTAAAGCATCCGGCAGCAAACAAAATGCTAGCCATTAGCAAAGCTGCTTTTGCATGTGCATCAATCCTCTCTCTTTGCTCCTTAAGGTTGGGGTAATTCACCGTGATGGCTATGACAAAGGCGATCATGAAAATGACGTGTGGCGGTGCGAGGGCAGCAATGAGTGCAGTAATGGAAATAACGATCAACGCCGTATTCAGCCAAATTAATTTTGGCCGATGGAGGCTAATATCCTTTTCGATAGCCATAGTGGAATCAATGACCTGCCCTTGTTCATTCACCCAGCTTCTCTCCTTTTTTCCCAGATACCAGGCAATTCCCAGTACCGCCAGCAACCCGCAAATCACAGGGATTAAAATAGGATTGAATAGCTCGGTCACCGGCACTTCGAGCGCTGACGCAGCCCTGATGGTCGGCCCACCCCAGGGTAAAATATTCATGGTACCAGCTGCCAGGGCAACCACTGTAGCCAATGTAGTTCTTTTCATTCCGATGGCATCATAAAGTGGCAACATAGCTGGCACTGTGACCAGAAAGGTGACCGCACCGGAGCCATCGAGGTGGACGATCATGGCGAGAATGGCTGTAACGACAGTAATCCGTGCCGGGTCGTTACCAGCGGCTTTCAATAGGCGCTTGATAACAGGCTCAAAAGTGCCGGCATCCATCAGGATGCCGAAAAACAAAATAGCAAAGATGAACATCACCGCCGTGGTAGAAATGGTTTTCACTCCGTCGGTAATATAGGTGACGATCTCCGTTGTGAACCCGCCAATTAACGCAGTGGCAATGGGCACAATGATGAGCGCCACTACAGGAGACAGTTTTTTGCTCATTACCAAAACAAGCAAAAGCACTATGGTCAAAAGTCCGAGGAACGCCAGCATAAGCTATTTATTCGCAGATAAAATGGCCGTCATAGTATCCAATGCTTCGCCGTCGGCGATCGGCTTTGCTTCAGCTTTAGTTCCCAATAGCATCACTTGCTGGCTGTCCGGTTTGTAAATAGGCCATTCGGGCAAGCCCGTAGCGTTTGGATTTCCTGTTTTGACGAAATTAGCCCAGTAGGTAGACATCGTCGCTTCCAGTTTCCTGTCTACAGCTTCCCAGGGACGATCAACAAACTCCAGGTTGTCGTAGGCGTAGGGAACCTCTCCGGTATGAAATGCGCCATATTTGGCATACTCACCTGTGCCTGGCACCTTTCGGGTAAACCGGTACACATACACACTGGTTCTTCCCTGTTTTGCCTGCACATTGGCCCAGGCGTAATTTTGGAGTCCAAAGATCATGTCACGTGACAGATCAAGTTGTGATTGAGCGGCCTCAGCGTCGTCGGATGCCGGGTAGTAGGTCAGTACTTTTCCGGCATTGCTTCCGTACTGTTGATTGATCTGCGTTTCGAAGTCAGTGGCATTTTTTACAGGCCCAAAAAGCAAGCCTTCGTCCTGGTTCCAGCCGGTGAGCAAATCAACGGGGTTTTCTTTGCCCTCGGCGAAAATATCGGCAATGTGCTGAGGAAGTACAAAGCCATCTATGATCGGGCCTCTGATCCCCAGCTGACCCTTCATGAGCTCTTGTGGAGACAGTTTTCTTAGGTCTGCCAAGCCAGTAGCACCCAAAGATTTCGCAAAAGCAACGCCAGCCTCTTCCGCTGGTGCGAGGGCCTGCTGATTTCTTCCAAAACTGGCTCCACTTTCGGCAATTGCCTTGTTGAACAGCCCCTTTGCCAGAGGAGTCGCCACCATGCAGTTGACACTCATAGAACCGGCGGATTGGCCGGCTATGGTTACATTGTCAGGATCACCGCCAAAAGCTGCGATGTTCTCTTTTACCCACTTCAAAGCTGCCACCTGATCCATCAACCCGTAGTTGCCGGAAGCGCTATTTGGTGACTCTTTCGTTAGTTCGGGGTGGGCCAGAAAGCCAAACACCCCCACCCGATAGTTGATGCTTACAAACACAATTCCCTTGCGGGCCATGGCTTCTCCGTCATAAATAGGCACGCCGCTGCCGCCGCTTTGGAAGCCTCCTCCATAGATCCACACTAATACCGAACGCTTTTCTTTGGGAGACTTTGCTCCAGTCCAGACGTTGAGGTACAGGCAATTTTCACTGATCGGTTCCTCCGGAATTAGAAATTCCTGGCTCCACATGCTAAACGGAGCGGGTTTGCCCTGCATCGGGCTTGGTCCAAATGCTGTGCACTCTTTTACCCCCTCCCACGGTTTTACGGGCTGAGGGGCTTTCCAACGCAAATCACCGACCGGCGGCGCAGCAAAAGGGATGCCTTTGTAGCTGACCACCTGACCATCGGGTGTAGCGATGCCAGCTACTTTTCCTGATTTGATCTGAACAACCTGTTTTGCTATTAGCATGGACGAGCCAAACAGCAGGGAACAAAGGATATAAAAAACCTTTTTCATATTACTTACTTGACGTACGAACCGTTTTGTTTCAAGACTTTGCTAAAAAATAGCACCTGGTAGGGAAGTGAGTTTTGCCAATATTCCCAAGAGTGTCCTCCTGGCCTTTCTGAGTAATCGTGTGGCGTTTGGTTGAAAACAAGTCTGCGATGCAGTTCCCGGTTAGGTTCAATAAGAAAGTCGTCGACACCACAATCGAAAACCAGGCTCACTCCATTGGTTTTCATTTTGTCAGCATAGCTAAGCACCGACGCCGTGATATATTCCTCGGTATTGGCTTCCAAAGGCCCTAATATCTCTGCAAAAGCCTTTTTCACCCCTTCGGTAGGCTCCGGCGGCAGCTTCCAGCTCACCATGTCAGGGTTCAACGCTCCGCTCATACTCCCGGCAGCACAATATAAATCGGGGTGTTTCGACGACAGGTATAATGCACCGTAGCCTCCCATTGATAAACCAGTGATTACACGGCCTTCCTTTTTCGCTATCGTTCGGTAAGTTTTGTCTATTTTCTCTATCACCTCCTTTGTCAAATACGTCTCAAACTGACTATCCGTCTTCACTTTACTGTCGAGGTAGTAGCTAAAGGCCTCTCCTTCAGGCATGGCAATGATCAAATTGTACTGATCCGCTAGCTGTTGAATCAGCCCCCTCTCAGGAGTTTTTAAAATCCAGTCATCAAAGTGACCAAAACCTCCGTGCAAAAGATACAAAACGGGATAGGCAACCTTGCTTTGCGTGTAGGACGCTGGAAGCGCAACAACTGCTTTGTATGACTTGCCCATCACAGCACTGGGAATCTCAAGGGTGTCTACTTTGGCGGCAAAAGTAAGGACCGGGCTAAGCAAAAAAGTTAAAACAGCAAATCTGAACATAGGATGAATGTCTAAAAGTTAAGTAACTAAACTTAGCTCAATTTTTTAATGTGTCAAAGAAACATAATGAATGCTTCAACTAAAAAGCCTCAAACCGGGAGGAAT
The DNA here is from genome assembly GCF_032999765.1 of Imperialibacter roseus. Taxonomy (GTDB): domain Bacteria; phylum Bacteroidota; class Bacteroidia; order Cytophagales; family Cyclobacteriaceae; genus Imperialibacter; species Imperialibacter roseus. The sequence continues at coordinate 3,022,096 of NZ_CP136051.1, forward strand.
GAGGCTTTTATAAATAAGCTTGAAAGAGGCCTTACATTGCCGCTTCCAAAGGTGCTTTTTCTTCATTCAGAAATACAATTTCTGAAATCTGCACCAATACCTGATCGGGCGTTGCTTTGTCGCTTTTGAAAACAAAGTACACATCGTGTTTTCCTTCAGTCGGTTGAATTTTGGCCTGAGCCTGTGAGTTTCTCTTCCTTCTCCAGGTAACGATATCTTCGCCTGGCGCTGGTCTGCCAAAGCCTACATTCTTCTGCCCCACTGCATTGGTAGTACCCAACAGCGGGCCTGTTGGTGAATCAACATGTACTTCGACATAGCCACCTGCTGCACTTACCCTTGGAGAAGCCACTACAAACAAATCAATTTGCTTGATGCCAGTGAGGTCGATGGCCTTATAGCCTATGTATGAGCCGCTACCTACCATGTTGAAAGTAGTGCCTGGAGTGGTTAGTAAATTCACGCCCTTTCTGATTTCTGCCAACTGAGGATCCAATGAAGGGTTTCTGAGCGCCACGAAATCGTCACCAGAAAGCGGGCCAACAGTGCCTGCACCTTTGTCAGCATAAGAGGCTCTGAGCAGGTAGCCGCCCTGTCCGTCCTCTCCTTCCGGAACCTTGGGAATAACTGTACCTGCTAGCGGAAGCGATTCCACTGTCGGCTTGGTTTCTAACATGTTCAAAATAAACATCACCATTCTTTTGGCATCAGCCTGGCTCAATTGCGGGTGAGCACTCATGGCATGCTCGCCCCACACGCCACTACCACCATTGATCACCTTTCCTACCAGCATACTGATGTTGGCGTCAGTTTTGGGGTACTTAGCTGCTACTGCGTTGTAAGCAGGGCCTATCGATGCCTGCTCGTACTGGTGGCACGACTTACAATCGCTGGTTTCAATCAGGTTCTTGCCAATGTTCAAAGCAGCCATCGACTCTGCTCCTCTTTGCTTTGACGCCATTTCGATTGGGTCATAGCCAGAGGGCACGTAGTCGAAAGTAACCGCTACTTCGTTGGGCTTGATGGTGCCGTCAGCGCTGCTTCCATCTTCTTTATCACTCACGCTTACAGAATAAGCAAGTGACTTCTCTCCGAAATAGAAGCTCCGGTTGGGTACCTGGAAATCGATAGACACCACCGGCGGCTCATTACCTGCCACTACTTCCATCGAAGCCCTGTTCTTCTCCCCTTTGGTATCAGTTACTGTCAGGCTCACCTGATAAGTACCAGCCTGCTCAAAATTGAACGATGGATTGGCTTCAGTAAGCGTTTTGTTAACGCCTCCGTCGGAGATTACCTTCCACTCATAAGTCAATTTTCCCTGATCGTAGTCGTCGTAGTCTTTTGTGCCTTCCGATGATAGCTGAGCTGTAAAAGGTACAGCGCCTGCGGTTTTGTCAATAGAGGCAGCCACAATCGGCTTCCTGTTGCCTGCATTGTATTCGATTTTAACGATTCTTGAGTTAGAATTGCCCCTAAACCAGGCACTGCCATACTCCAGTACATAAAGGTCGCCGTTCGGGCCGAAGTCCATATCTATGGCGCTTACGAAGCTCTCATTGGGCAGGAAGCGTTCCATGGATTGGTAGTCGCCATTTTCATCCATCGTTACTGACATTATCCAGCCACGCATGAACTCCACGATCAGCCACTTGCCTTCGAAATAGGAAGGGAAAGGTCTTGGAGCACCGGCAAAGTCCGCTTTGCGGAAAACGGGGCCTCCGGTAGCACTACGTCCTGCCGTTCCCACCAAAGGGAAAGTATCCGACGGGCCATAAGGGTAATAGATAAAGGCTGGTACCACAGGCGTAGGCAATTCTTTCAATCCGGTATTGTTTACCGACTCGTTGACAGGATGGTTCACATCAAACGGCTCTCCGTAAGTGTCGGTAGCCAAATCATGGCGATTATACGGCCTGTTGTTAGCAATAAAATATGGCCAGCCAAAAAAGCCCGGGCCTTTGGCCTGGTTGAACTCGTCGTAGCCTTTTGGTCCCCAAACAGAATCAACAGATGCATCCGGGCCAACTTCGCCCCAATACAGATAGCCCGTTTTGCTGTCCAAAGTTGGTCTCCAGGGGTTTCTGTGGCCCATGGTGTAAATCTCTGGCCTCGTTTTCTCTGTGCCTTGGGGAAAAAGGTTGCCTTCAGGAATAGTATAGCTTCCGTCCGCCTCAGGGTGGATGCGAAGGATTTTGCCTCTAAGGTCGTTAGTGTTTCCCGGTGCACGCTGATCGTCTGAGCTTTCCATGCCGGGGCGTTCGTCAAGATTGGAAGACCCAGTTCTTGGGTTCACCGTGTTGTTTCCAACGGTCAGAAAGAGATTCCCCTCTTTGTCGAAAACCATCCCACCGCCGGTGTGGCAGCATTCCTCTCTTTGGGTAGGCACTTCAAGCACCACCTTTTTGGTTGATTCGTAAAGTGAATCGCCTCTCAGCTCCCAGCGGGCAAGTACGTGTTTAGGCGTGTCCGGGTCGGCATAGTACATATACACCCAGGAATTTTCTTTGTAATTGGGGTGAGCTATCACGCCCATCAAGCCTTCTTCGGCCTCCCTCACTCTACCTTCCTTGTTGGTGTACTTGGTATTTACAGGAATAGTAGCCACCAAAGTTACTTCACCAGTATTTTCATCCAGTATTTTTACTCCTCCTTTTCTCTCCACAAACAGCACACGGCTATTGGGAAGAAAGGTCATCTCCATCGGTTCGTCCATCCCTTCAGTCAGCACCACTTTGGTAAAGCGATTGTCTTCTGGTGGTTCGTTGGAAGTTTGCGTTTCAGGTTGCTTGCAAGATTGCACAAGCAGGCAAATCGATGCGGCATAGGTCAATACTGACCTGCCGGTAGTTTTTAAAGTAAGTACCATGTAAACGAGTATAATTTTTGTTCAAAAGCTGTGCTACCGGCTGTATAAACGCTTGCTTTCCTATGCATTTGACAGCAGCCGACAGAACATTGCGACAGTAAGGTCATTAAAAGGGAAATGAAATTCTAAGAAGAATAGAAAATCCGGTAGAATATCAGGATAAACTATCGGATTTTAACGTCGACTTAGTATCGGCGAAAGTAATTCTTTGTGTCAAAACATCACAATAACTTTTTACGACCGTCTGAGTGGTGACAACTTTTTACAACAGTTCGTGTAAAACTTGGCTCAAACAACCATTTCAAATCCCATCTTTATGTTAATTGCCTTGTGTCCGGCATCCACTTTAGGTGGTTTGACGACGGCAAAATTCCAATCTACTTAAACAGTTACCTCATGGTAAAGCTTTTACTTGGTACCAGCATCGCAATAGTTAGCTTTATCAGCTACCTGTTTGCACCAGTTGAAACAAAGAAAGAAACACAAATCACATTGTGCTACGTTGCTTCATCGGACGATAGCATGGCCTCCTTCGCTACCGATCCGGCTTTTATTGCTCTCCATCCTGCTCCGCTCCCCCTTCAGTACGACGCCATAGGAGAGAAAGTGACTTTCAAAGCAGCCGATGGTACCGATGCAACCGGGTACATGGTGAAAGCCAAAAAGAAATCAGACAAATGGCTGTTCGTTTATCAGGAATGGTGGGGCTTGAACGACTATATCCGCAGACAGTCGGATACGTTTTACAACGACCTGAACGGAGAGGTAAATGTGCTTGCCCTTGATCTTTATGATGGCAAGGTAACCAACGTTCCTGCAGAGGCCGGTAAATTGGTGCAGGGTGCCCAGGAGGCTCGTTTGGAGTCCATCATCAAAGGTGGCCTGGCCTATGCAGGGCCCAAAGCTAAAATTGCCAATGTCGGCTGGTGCTTTGGTGGCGGCTGGTCGCTCCGGTCAGGACTGCTGGGAGGCAAGCAAACCATTGGCACCGTTATGTACTATGGCATGCCGGTGAGAGATGTGGAAAAGCTGAAGCAGCTCAGCGGAGACGTGCTGGGTGTTTTTGCCACGGAAGAAAGAATTTCTAAAGAAGTGGTTGAGGAGTTTGCTGCCAATATGAAGGCTGCCAACAAAACCCTGATGTATAAAATATACCCCGGCGTTCATGGTTTTGCCAACCCGAGCAATCCGAAGTACGACGAAGAATCGTCGAAACAGGCCTACGCAAAAGCCATTAGTTACCTCAAAGAAAGATTCAAAATATAGATCAAGACCAGGCCCGAACTTCGGTCTCAGGCCTGGCCTTTACTCGTTTCCTGGTAGAATACCTCCATTTATTAATCATTACTACACAACCCCGACTACTATTTTCAACTCATGAATTACAATTTTTCGCTATTGCATATTCGTTCACTCTTCACCCTTGTTCTTTTTTTTATTGCAACCACGCACGGGCTCTTTGCCCAGGGAGGTAAAAAGGTAAATGTGAAAGGAAAGGTGGTCGACAGCCAGTCGGGCGAGGCCATGAGTTTTGCGTCTATCCGGATTTTTGCTCAGGACGATCAGTTCATAGGAGGAAATGTTACTGACGATAAAGGAAATTTTACTGTAGAGGTGCCCGCAGGCAACTACTATGCTTTGGTGGAGTTCATGGGCTACGAAGCGCACCGTACCGAGAGCTTTCAGGCTTCTTCAAATACCGACCTTGGCACTGTACAGCTTGACGCTTCGTCCAGCACGCTCGAAGAAGTGGAAGTGCGGGCCGAGAAAAGTACCATGGAGCTTTCTCTCGACAAGAAGATCTTCAACGTGGGGCAAGACCTGGCAAATGCCGGTGGCACAGCTTCCGACCTGCTAACCAACATCCCCTCTATTGCCGTGGATCCGGAGGGAAATGTAAAGCTGCGTGGCAGCGACAATGTAATGATATTGATTGATGGCAAGCCGTCAGGACTTGTGAGCCTCAAAGGTGCCAGCGGATTGCAGCAGATGCAGGCCAGCATGGTTGACAAAGTGGAAATCATTACCAACCCCTCGGCCAGGTACCAGGCAGAAGGCATGGCAGGCATTATCAACATCGTGCTCAAGAAAGACCGCAACCAGGGCTTCAACGGCTCCTTTCAGGGCATCACGGGCTATCCTTACAACTTTGGCGGCGCTGCCAACCTTAACTATCGCCACAAAAAAATCAACTGGTTTGTCAACTATGGCATAGCCTGGCGCAAGCAGCCCAATGTGGCCTCTCTTTATCAGGAAGTCTATTCTGGCGATACTACCTACATTTCCAGACAAGACAGAGACGGCTATCTCAAGGGCCTCAACAACAATATTCAAGGTGGTGTTGACTACTTTTTCAGCGAAAAGAGCATCCTCACCCTCTCCTATTTGTTCAAGCGAAGCGATGGCAACCGCATTACCGACCTGACTTACAAGGACTATCTCTTTGATGAGAACAATTACCTGGGCTACACGGCTCGCAGGCAAAATGAGAACGAAGCCGAACCCAATTCAGAAACTACCCTGACCTGGGAAAAATCATTTGAAGAAAAAGGCCACAAATTGCTCACCACGTTGAAGTATATCGACTACTGGGAGCGGTCGGATCAGATTTTCACCCAACGCTCATTTGATGAGAATGATGTTTCCATAGATGGTTCAGCCCAGAAGCAGCATGCGCTGAATGACGAGTTTGAAAAGCAATACCTGCTCCAGCTAGACTACACCAAGCCTATTGGCAAGGAAGGTAAGTTTGAAACGGGACTCAGGAGCAGCCTCCGGAACATGGAAAACAACTATGTGGTGACCAACGTGGACGAGGCAGGTGTTGAAACCGTGGATCCTGATTTGAAGAACATCTTTCTGTACGATGAGAACATACAGGCGGCTTATGCCATTTTGGGCAACAAAAGCAACAAGTTCACTTACCAGGCTGGGATAAGAGCAGAATACACCGATGTAAAAACGAGGCTGGTGGAAACTAACGAACAAAACCCAAGAGACTACCTCAACTTCTTCCCGAGCGCTCACCTTACTTATGCCGTTGCCAATCAAAACTCGTTTCAGCTGAGCTACAGCCGGAGGATCAGGCGGCCGTTCTACAATGACCTGAGCCCTTTTGTAACCCTGGCTGATGGTAGAAACTTCTTTAGCGGCAACCCCGATCTGGATCCTGAATACACTGACGCTTATGAAATTGGACACCTGAAATACTTTGAAAAAGGCTCCCTCACTTCTTCGTTTTACTACCGGGAGTCGAAGGAAACCATCGATCGCATCAGGGTGGTTGACGACGAGGGTAATGCCCGCACGCTGCCACAAAACCTCATCGGTCAAAAGTCGTTCGGCCTTGAGTTTACGAGCGACTATAACCCGTACGAGTGGTGGAAGCTGGACTTCAACTTCAACTTCTTCCATGCTGAAATTGACGGCACCAACATCATCGATACCTACAAGCCCACTACCTATAGCTGGTTTGCCCGCCAAACCTCCCGCTTTAGCCTGCCAGACAACCTCGATATTCAGCTAAGGGGCAACTTTGAAGCACCACAGAAAACCACACAGGGCACACGGAAGGCACTTGCCTACATCGACCTGTCGTTTGCCAAGGAAGTGCTGAAAGGCAACGGCACACTCAACCTGAATATCCTGGACCTATTTAACAGCAGAGTGAGCCGCTACACCACCGAGGGGCCTAACTTCTTCACCGATGGCCGTAGCCAGTTCCGCAGAAGGCAGGTGAACCTCACACTGAACTACCGCATCAGGCAGTCGAAGTCGGCCAGAAGAAAGTATATTATTGATGAGGGGTAATACCTAAAAAAGCTTCGAGTCGCTATAGTTGACTTGCGCCAGAGACTGCAAAAGTTTCGATTCCCATCAGCCGTCCGCTGTTAGTACAGCGGCAGGATCGCTTCATAGCACCCCAAGGGCAGCAAACTTTTGTAGTCTTCGCAACTTCTGTAGCCGCATATTGTAGAAGTTCTAGAGAGTGTCTTCACTCGCCAGCAATCCGTCATCAAAACCCTCTATGATCAAAACCCAATAAACCTTATATTGTCTATCATTCACCTACAACTACAGTCATGGAGGAAATCAAAAAAGAAGACATCAAACAGGAAGTATTTGACTTGTACGACTACTATGTACACAACAAGATCGACCGCAGGGAGTTTGTGGAGAAAATATCCTTCTATGCTGTAGGCGGCCTTACCGTGCCTGCCATGCTCAACTTTTTGATGCCCAAGTACCAGCAAACCCTGCAGGTGCCTGTCGATGACCCAAGGCTGAAGACTGAAACCGTAGGTTATGACTCTCCCAAAGGCGCCGGCAAAATGAGCGGACAGCTTTCCAGTCCAGTAAAGGCAAAAGGCAAGCTGCCTGGCATTGTGGTAGTGCATGAAAACAGGGGCCTCAATCCTCACATTGCCGACGTGGGGCGCAGAGCTGCACTGGAGGGCTTTATTTCTATGTCTCCTGATGCCTTGTTCCCACTCGGTGGCTATCCTGGCAATGATGATGACGGCCGGGAACTACAACGCAAAAGAGACCGTGATGAAATGCTGGAAGACTTTATCGCCGCCTATGATTACCTGAAAGGTCACGCAGAGTGCAATGGGAAAATTGGCGTGGTTGGGTTCTGCTTCGGTGGCTGGATATCCAACATGATGGCGGTGAAAATCCCAGGACTGAAAGCTTCTGTTCCCTTCTATGGTGGACAACCAACAGCGGAGGAAACTGCGCAAATCAAAGCGTCCTTACTGATTCAGTATGCAGGTTTGGATACAAGGGTGAATGAAGGCTGGCCAGCCTACGAAGAGGCTTTGATAGCCAATAAGAAGGAATACAAAGCCTATATCTATCCCGACGTAAACCATGGCTTCCATAACGACTCAACACCGAGGTATGATAAGGAAGCAGCAGTGCTAGCCTGGGGAAGGACGGTGGAGTTTTTTAAGAAGAAGTTGGGGTGAGAGACCAGAGAGGTCAACAAAGAAAATCAAGATACTTTATCAATTTCGATGTTTCGTAACCTCTATTTGGAAAGTAACCGCCCTAAGTTACTGATTGCAGTTAAAAAAATAAACTGTTTATCTATTAAATGGATCAAATTGAGGCTCTTTACTTAAAATTCTTACACTAAAATATGTCAAAATTTACATACCTATTGGGGGCAGGTGCTAGCATTGGATCAATTCCAATCATCTCTGGCTTTATTGATGACCTTCAGGATTTTGCCAAATTTCATAAAGAATTTAGCCTTGAAAGTGAGCTTTACGAATCAAAATCGCTTATCGTAAATGACTTAGCACAATCTCAAAAAGAATTTGTATCTAAAATACTTGATTTATGCAGCAGAGTCAACGACCATGCGTCAATTGATACTCTGGCGAAGAAATACTATTTGCGAGGAGATATTCCAAATCTCTTGGAATTAAAGACAATTATCAATGAGTTTTTAATTTATCGACAATTGAGGTTTGGGCTCGATAAAAGATATGATGCATTTTTTTCAGCAATAATTTCGAATAACCAAAAGGGTGGCATCGAGTTGCCTGACAACATCAATATCATAAGTTGGAATTACGATAGACAAGTTGAATTTTCGCTTGGGCAGTTCCATGAGCAAACTAGGGAAACGACGGATCTCAATCACATTGAGAAAATCAGCAAAATTGCGCAAGTCATTCCAAATGCTTTAAACAATTTTGAGTTCAACCCCGATAAGTTCTCGCTGATAAAGCTAAATGGTTCGGTCGGGCACTATTTCGACGGAACCTCTGACGAAAATATGAGAACAGAGCGGTTTAATGTGAACTTAACAAAGGAATACTACAGTGACCAAAATAACCTTCACTACATTGCCCAAACGGGAGTTGTAAACTTTGAAAAGACAAAAAGTAGGGCATATTCGATTGGGTCAAAAGATACTCCGTTATACGATGAGCCCTTCATTTCTTATTCTTGGGAGAATACTAAGCTAAATCAAAACATAAGAACTGCTGCAAAAAAGGCTGTCTCGGATACAGAATACTTAGTGGTTATTGGCTACTCGTTTCCTGTTTATAATAGAAGAATTGATAAGGAAATAATTGATTCAATGAGGCCTACGAAAGTATTCATCCAGAATCACCGTGACTATATTGATGGAGTTGTCTCCAGATTTAGGGCCTTTTCCAAGGTGGAGGTGGAACCGATTAAGACTGTCGACGAATTCTATATTCCATTCGAATACGATTTCCCGGAAGTCAATCCGGGTCTGACAGTTAGCAGTTTTTAACAAAATTGTGCTTGGCATTTTATATCGCTTGCTTTCAACTACCCAGCTGGCAGCATATTTCTAATCGCTGAAATCCGCCATTTGCCTTTTTGCTTCACTACCACAAAAGTGCTCCACATCTTCCGCTCTGAACCCTCGGGATTCTTTATTTCATAGCGACAGTCGGCAATGGCACTTGCTGAGCCCAGGTAGCGGATTTTGTCAATGGTAAGCGTACGGGAACCAGGATTGCTGGTCGAGCTCCGCATCATGCCATCAATGGCCACCCTGATACCAACCCGCCACTCTCCGTTAGACACCAGCTGGTCGATGTCCTCGGTAAGGATGTTATTCAGCAGCACAGTGTCTTTGGTTTCCCTGGCCTCAGAGTATTGATTGATGAGCTTGGTGATTGCCTTGTCATTTTCAGGTGCCTGCCCAAAGGCAAGTTGAAACAGAAACACGCATAGAATGGCTAATAAAGGAGCTTTCATTGTCTTCGATTTAGTGAATAAAGTCAATTTAAGCATTTAACGGTAAAACCCTTCCCCCTTGCAAAGCTGCGGACACAATGTCTTGCAGCGCAGTCGGACACTACGATTGCATGACTCTCAGGTATTCCACCCACGGCCCCACTTCGGCTTTATATTGTTTGGCCATCACTCGGGATATCTGGCCAATATGGTTCAAATCGTGAGCGACCCAGGTGGCCAGAAGCTGCGCCAGTGTCACTTCCCCAAAAGCCGGATGAATGCCTGTTTTCGCCAGGTCTTCGTCGCTGATACCCATCGCACGAAGCCGCTCCATATTGCTCTTGCGTAGCGTGCTAAACTCCTGCAAAAGCTGCTGCAGCGTCTTCTTCCCGCTTTCTCCCATTTGGGAGAAACGGTCAAATGGTCGGAAATGCTTATCTGCCTCAGGCGAGAGAATAATGTCAGCCCTGGGAATCCAGTCAGTTTTCTCCCCATGAATCAGGTGTCCGACTACATCGTAAGCACTCCAACTCTCCCCTCCTTCATTGCTGGAAGTCCAGTCGGCAGAGAGGCCGTCCAGCAAGGTATTGAGCACCCCTGGTGTCCGTTCCAGCACTTCAATCGCTTTTTTGAGATCAAATTTCATGTTCTGAATGTGTTTTTTTGCCAAATGAGTCTGCGGGTTTCCTATCAATCAATACGTCGCTATCATTTGTCTCAAATTTCAGGAATTTTTGCTTATCATGAGAGCAATATCGCTGTAGAGGCCATTTATTTCCAACGGCTGCTGAGCTTTGTGTCAAGAGCCTTTTTGAAAAGACACGCCATTTGAGTTCGAATCCGAAGAAAATCGTCGTATTTTAAAAAAATCCAACGGGCAACGGCGTCTTTTTTTCTGCTGCATCGTCTATATTAAATGAATACAACCGACATGCACACAACCGAATTCATCTGGACATCCTTTCACAAAGAGCTACATGCGTTCATCCGGCACTCGCTGAAAGACGAAATGGCAAGTGACGATGTGCTGCAGGATGTCTTTGTAAAAATCCACACCAGGCGGCATACATTAAAAGATGAGGGGAAACTGGTGAGCTGGGTGTGGCAAATCACACGAAACACGGTGCTGGATCATTTCAGAACAAAAAGGCAATTCACCGAGCTGCCTGATGACCTCGTATTGCAGCATGAGGAGAATCCATTCAATGCCACGTTTGCCCAATGCATGTCACCTTTTATCCACAACCTTTCTCCTCTGCACAAAGAAGCCATAAAGAAGATTGACATTGAGGGAATGCCGCAAAAACAGTTTGCTGAGCAGGAAGGCATTAGTTACACAGCCGCCAAATCGAGGGTGCAGAGAGCCAGGCTTCACCTGAAAGACTTGTTTTTGGAATGCTGCGCTATTCCAGCCGACAAGTATGGAAATATCCTGGATATGATCCCTCAAAAAAATTGTCGCTGCCAGGAGCGTCCTTCTCCCCATGCCCTCGTCTCTTCTATGTAAACCAAAACATGTATTATTATGGGAGACGATTGTTGTGGTGGAGGTTGCTGCGGAGGCGGTAGCTCTACAGGATGCTGCTAATCTGAAAAGACAGCATTTCGAAAATAAAGGAGGCCGGGAGGTCTCCTTTTTTGTTTGGAGTTAAAGTATATCAGGTTTCAGTCAATGTTCAGTGCGCTTGGCCAAATCCCGAATAATTAGATAAGCGGCTTACCCTGATCTCGTCAATTCTTTTAAATTAGCTTTATGAAAACACCTACTTACTCCCGCCGCAGTGCACTTAAATACCTTGGTGGCACCGCCGGCCTCATGGCATTGCCATCCTTTGGATTTAGCAGCCCCACTACATCCCTCGTTGAAGACAGCGCCACCGGCATGCTGAAGAGTGCCGCAGGCGACTTCATTCCGTGCCTCAACATGGCCACGATCATGGGACATAATCTTGGTTTTGTCAAGGAACTCGAAACAGCGTCCAAAGGGGGCTTCCGGGCCGTAGAAATATGGATTCCTACCCTGCAAAAGTACCTCGATGGCGGTGGAACGATCAAAGAGGCTGCCAAAATCATCAAAGACCTTGGGATCAGTGTTGAAAACACCATTGGCTTTGCTCAATGGATAGTTGATGACGAAGCTACCCGAAACAAAGGACTGGAACAGCTGAAAAAAGAAATGGATATGCTGGCGCAGCTAGGGTGCAAGCGCATTGCAGCCCCACCATCGGGTGCCACAGCTGAAGCCGGGCTTGATCTTTATAAAGCAGCAGAACGGTATCGTACGATTCTGGAAATGGGCGATCAGTCGGGTGTTGTGCCGCAGCTGGAGATATGGGGGCATTCCAAAAACCTTCACAAGCTCAGCCAGGCGCTGTTTGTAGCCACCGAATCAGGGCATTCCTCAGCCTGTATCAATCTTGACATCTTCCACCTCTACAAAGGTGGATCGAGCTACGATACGCTCAAGATGGCCAATCCCCTAGACGTGCAGGTATTGCATGTGAACGACTATACCGACATTCCAAGGGACGTGATTAAAGACGGTGACAGGATTTACCCCGGCGAAGGGTTGGCACCCACCAAGAAGATACTCCAGGCATTTCAATCCCCGAAAAGGCCGTTGATTCTGTCGTTAGAAGTCTTCAACAAAGAATATTGGGCGCAGGATGCACTGGAAGTGTGTAAAACCGGACTGGCCAAAGTAAAGGCGATCACTCAGGGACTTTGATCCGGCGTCAGTAGTCAAAAAAGTAGAAGCCACTTCCCAGGACTTGCCAGGAGGTGGCTTCCTAGGTTTTAAGCCGTCAAAATTGCTTTAACCTTCCTTACTTCTTCATCAGAAAACGAAGTGTTCTCCAAAGTCTTTGCATTGTCTACCAGCTGTTCAATTTTGCTAACGCCAACAAGTACCGATGTCACTGCTTTGTTATGCAACAACCAGGCAATCGCCATTTGCGACAGTGATTGCCCTCTTTCAATAGCTATCTTGTTCAGTTCCTTGATCTTCGGCAGGTTTTTCTCCACTGTTTCCTTTTCCAGGTAGGTCATGCCCTGCCCTGCCCTGCTATCGGCGGGAATGCCGTTGAGGTACTTATTGCTCAGCATGCCCTGCTCCAGTGGGCTAAAGGCAATACAACCAACGCCACCTTCGGTCAGCACGTCCAGCAACCCATCTTCCACCCAACGGTCAAGCATGGAGTAGCGAGCCTGGTGGATCAAACATGGGGTACCCAGGTCTTTTAGAATAGCAATGGCTTTTTTGGCCTCCGCCGCAGGGTAGTTGGAAATGCCGACATACAAGGCTCTTCCAGATCGGACGATAAAGTCAAGAGCGCCCATGGTCTCTTCCAGTGGCGTATGTGGATCAGGCCTGTGGTGATAGAACAGATCAACATAGTCAAGGTTCATCCGCTTAAGGCTCTGGTCAAGGCTGTTGACCAGGTATTTACGTGAGCCAAAGTTACCGTAAGGGCCAGGCCACATGTCGTAGCCAGCTTTGCTGGAAATGAAAAGCTCGTGGCGGTAGGGCCTGAAGTCGTCGTTATACATACGGCCGAAGTTGGTCTCAGCTGAACCGAACGGGGGGCCGTAGTTATTAGCAAGGTCAAAATGGATGATTCCCATATCGAACGCCTTGCGAAGCAAAAGTTGAGCGTTGAGCAGATTGTCTTTGTGACCGAAATTGTGCCATAGGCCCAACGAAATTTCAGGAAGAAGAATACCACTTTTGCCCGAGCGGCGATACTTCATGCTCTTGTATCGGGCATCGCTGGGTAAGTAAGTGGTTAATCCTGATTTGTCATGTATTTCCATAAGCTTCTAGTGTGTTTATATTTTCAATATGGCCCAAGGCCCTAACCCTTCTCTCTATTTAAAACTGTCGGCTAAAGGTAAACTGCGCTGCCGAAAAGTTGTAGCCCTTTCTCAAGAATGTTCGTATTCCATGGTCTGTCCCCCGACAGACTTCGCCGGTCGTTGAGTAGATCAAGAGTCACGAACCTCGCTCTCAACCTCAGGCTTGTCGCCAGCAAACTGGCTGGCGTACTCCGAAGGGCTAACACCAAAGTACTTTTTGAACCTGTTTCTGAAGTATTGCAGGTCATTGAAGCCCACTGCATACGTAATTTCAGAGACGGTCAACTGGTTTTGCTTCAGCATTTGGGCGGCCCTTTTGAGTCTTATGGTTCGGATAAATTCCACTGCAGTTTGGCCGGTTAGCGCTTTCACTTTTCGGTAAAAGTGCATCCTGCTCATGGCCACCTCTCTGCCAAGATCCTCCACCCTGAACTCTGAGTCACCAATATTGTCTTCGATAGTTTTCAACACCTTTTTCATGAAAACCTCGTCCAGCGGAGTAATAGTGATCTCTTTAGGCTCCAACACCAGCTTCCGGTTGCCCATGAAGCGCTCCCTCATCAGCTCCCTCGTTTTGATCAGGTTGCGTACTCTTACCTCCAAAAACCTGGAATCGAAAGGCTTGGTGATATAGTCGTCGGCCCCAGTTTCCAGGCCAGTGAGTTTATCCTCCAAATCAGCCTTGGCTGTGAGCAGTATCACTGGCACATGACTTATCCGACTGTCGGTTTTTACCAAATGACACATTTCCACTCCATCCATCAATGGCATCATAATGTCAGAAATAATAAGATCCGGCACCAGCTCGATGCATTTCTCCAGCCCTATTTTGCCGTTAGCAGCGTCAATAATCTCATAGCTGTGCTCCAGACTTTCTTTCATGTAGGTACGCAAGTCCCCATTGTCCTCCACTATCAGCACCAGCGGTTTACCCTCTTTGGGGTCGGTCTTCACAATAGCAGCCTCACCGGTGCTATGCTTGTCTCTTTCTTCCAACTCTTCCACCACATGGCCGATGCTAACAACTCCGACCTTTTCAGGCTCCACAATTTCACTGTCCTGCAAATGCGCTTTGCCCATAGGGATGAGCACCTTGAAGCACGAACCCTCACCAAGCGTACTTTTTACTGATATCCTGCCCCTGTGCAGCTCCACCAGCTCCTTGGTAAGCGAAAGGCCTATGCCAGTCCCCTCCTGGTCACCGTGATGGTCAACATCCGCCTGATAGAACCTGTCAAAAACTGACTGCAGGTGTTCCCTGGGAATTCCGACGCCACAGTCCCTGACAGTAATTTGCACAAACTCCCCGCCTGCTTCGCTGTCAGTCATTTCCATAGAAATTCGGCTCAGATTTAGGGAGATTTCACCCTCACTGGTAAACTTGAAGGCGTTGGACAGCAGATTTGTTACTATCTTCTCAACCTTATCATGATCAATATATGCCTCCAGAGGAGCGTTCGGATGGTTGTAGGAATAGGACAGCTTTTTTTGGGTGGCATAGGATGAAAAAGATGCTGCGATTGGCTTCAAAAACTCGACAACGTCGGTTCGGCTGGCTTCCAGCTTCATGCTGCCACTCCCCAGCTTTGACAAGTCGAGCAGCTGATTAATCAATCTTAGCAACCTCTCGCCGCTCCGGATCATGACGCTATACTGTTTTCTCACGTCGCCACGAAAGGCCCCCGAGTACATCGACTTCAGTGGGCTTAACATCAAAGTGAGCGGGGTCCTGAACTCGTGTGATATATTGGCAAAAAAGTTGGATTTCATAGCATCCATTTCTTGCATTTTGGTCAGTTCCATGTGCTCAAGTCTCAAGTCACTTTTAAGCCTTTCTCTGTAGATAAGTACTTGTCTATACCAGAAAAGCAGACCAATAACGATACTAATGTAGATAGCGTAGGCCCACCAGGTGGCCCACCACGGCGGCGTCACTATTATTCGCAACGAGGCTCCTTCCTCATTCCAAAGGCCGTCATTGTTGGAAGCCTTTACCCTAAAAACATAGTCGCCATGCGGCACCTTGGTGTAGCTGGCGGTGCGTTGATTACCAGCCTCGTGCCAGTGCTCGTCATATCCCTCCAGCATATAGGAATAGCTGTTTTTAAAAGCCTGAGAATAGTTAAGCGCTGCAAATTCAAAGCTAAATTCGTTTTGGTGATAGGTCAGCGTAATTTCCTTTGTATCGATGATGTTTTGTGCCAAAACTGAGCCTTTTGCGCCCGGCCTCACTTCTTCATTGTATATCCAAAAGTTGGTGATGTACACGGGTGGTATGTGTGGATTCTCTTTCACCTCTCCCGGATAAAATGAATTAAAGCCATTTACCCCACCAAAAAAGAATTCACCGGACTGGCTTTTCAAATAGGCGCCCCTCACAAACTCCTGCTCCTGCAGCCCATCTGCTGTGCTATAGTTTTTGAATCTCCTTTTTTCAGGATCGAATTCACTGATTCCCTGGTTGGTACTGATCCAAAACATTCCCCGCTCATCTTCCAGAATGCCATTGACTACATTGTCAGCAAGTCCATCATTTTTGCGAAACGTTTCGAAGGCTCCTTTTCCGTAGTCAAATTTATTGAGCCCTGCCCAGGTGCTAACCCACAGCGTGCTCTTGCTATCCTCATAAATGGCGTTAACCACATTGCTACTTAAGCTGGTGGAGTCTTTGGGGTTATTGATATAGGTTTTAAACACCGGCTCTCCATCGCTGTCAAACATCATTTGCAGGAGGCCCCCGCCTTCAGTACCAATCCAGATGTTATTCCGACTGTCTTCAAACATGGTAAACACCCTGTTGTGACTCAAAGATTCGGGGTCGTCGGGGTTCACTTCATAGTGCGAAAATGCGCCCGTCTTCCTGTCAAAAAGATCCAGCCCTTCATAGAAAGTACCCGCCCATAACCGCTTTTTGCTGTCTTCAAAAACCGAAAACACATAGTTGGAACCTATGGTTGTCGTATCCTGGGGGTCGTTTACAAACCGCTGGAAGGTGCCGGTCCTTTTATCAAACTTATTAAGTCCACCCTCCCATGTGCCCGCCCAAAGGTCTCCATAGCTGTCGATCTCCAAAGAAATGACGGAATTGCTCCCTATGCTTTTGGGGTCATTGATGTCGTGAACATAGCTTTTCACCTCGTTGGTTTTCCTATTGAAATAGTTCAGACCTCCGCCGTCGGTACCTATCCACAAGTTGCCTTCCCTGTCTTCTACAAAACAGATGATGTCATTATTGGCCAGGCTATGCCCCCCCGATGGCGGCAAAATATGGTGAATGAACTTTGTCTGATACTGATCCCATTTATTCAAACCTCTGTTGCGGGCTGCCAGCCACATGGTGCCAATATTGTCTTTGTATACAGCCCAAATGGAGTTGGCGCCCACGCTTGTCGGGTCAAGTGGGTTGGGCCAAAAATTGGAAAACTGCCCGGTTTGCCTGTCATAGATCGACAACCCGCCGTTTTCCATTCCGAGCCAAAGCCGGTTGTAGTTGTCTTCGCTGATGCTAAGCACAATGTTGTGCACCAGGCCCGTTGGGTCTACAATATTGGGCATCACCCTTTGAAACTCTACACCATTATCTTTTGGCACCAGACGGCTCAGACCCTCTCGTGTGCCAATCCAAATTTGCCCGTCGCTGTCTTTCAAAAACGAATTCAGGTAGTTGCTGGAAAGGCTCTTTGCATTACCAGGCTCGTAACGATGATGGATAAATCTTTGCCCGCCAGCATCAAATCTGTCCAATCCGCCACCGTAGGTCGCCACCCAGATATTGCCGGAGCTATCTTCGCAAATCGATCTCACGTGATTGTTGGCCAGGCTGAGGGGGTCTTTTACATCATTTGTGAAATGCTTGAAAGCTTTTGAACCCGCATACACCACATTCAATCCACCCCCTTCGGTACCAACCCACACGTTGCCCCGGCTGTCGATACACAGATCCGTCACCCAATTATCGGAGAGGCTTTCGGGATCATTAGGCTTGGATTGGAAGCGGGTGAAGTTGTCCAACTTTCTGTTGTAGCGGTTTAGTCCGGCATCGGTTGTCCCCACCCAAATATTACCTTCTTTATCTTCTGCCAGGCTGGTGATGAAGCTACTGCTTAACGAAGTGCTGTCTCCATGAATATACTCATATACCTTAAACTCAATCCCATCATACTGATTCAGTCCGTTTCGGGTGCCAAACCACAAGAAGCCATGCCGGTCCTGGATGATGCTCGTTACTGACTTCTCCGAGAGGCCGTCGGCGAGTTGCTCAAACTTAATATTGCTAGTCAGCGCAGAGTTATTCTGGGCTATGGCCAAATCGGCTGCAACCGGACACAGCGCAATCAAAACGAAATACCTTATCCACCCCATGCTCTTCCACATTGCTATCGTTATTGAAAAATTCGCCACTCTGTAAAGATCAGGAAAAATCCAGACCCATAAAGGCATCTTTTTTAAAACATTTATAATATCTCCCAATAATAGTATCTCTTCAAGTGCTTTTTTCAGAAGGTTACAAATGCAGTGGTCTTTTGAAAGAAGTGTCGGCAGGTTTGGGCGATACTATAGTTTACTTTGTATTGAGTATATTATGTATCAATGTAGAGAAGCAAAAATGCCCGGAAACTAGCCGGGCACTTTTGTTAACTACATTTTTATATTTACCAAACTTACTAACAGCGCATGGTAGCTAGTGAGTTTATCGTCTCACCGAACCTACTCAGCTTATTTTTTTCCCGAGTTGCTCACGAAAGCCACTGATTTACTATCAGGCGACCACGAAGGCGTATTAATAGTCCCCTGCCCACCATATAAGTAGGCCAATACCTTTGACTCACCACCAGCTGCGGGCATAATTTTTAAAGTGACTCTTTTGTACGAAGGGTGCGAATCGACAGGAATGGTGGGTGGAAAAGAAATGTAAAGTATCCACTTGCCATCAGGCGACACGTGCGGGAACCAGTCATTATTTTCATCGAAAGTCAACTGCTCGTTTCCTGTGCCGTCAGGTTTCATTCGCCACAGCTGCATGGTACCCGACTGAGAGCCGTTGTAGTAAACATACTTTCCGTCAGGTGAGTACTCGCAACCATCTACGTGCCCCGAAGTGAATTTCGTCAACTGAGTCTCCACTTTCGTTTTGATATTGGCCTTATAAACATTGTAGATATTCCCCCCGTTTCTCTGAGCTACATAAACCAACTCTTTGTTGTTCGGAGCCCAGCCATGAAAGTAAGAAGGAGTTCCTTCCGTTATCAGTTCGGGTGTTCCTCCTTCCAGCGGCAGCACATAAACAGTGGAGCCTCCACCAGGAAGTCCATCCCTGTGGCTGCTTACTGCAAGCAGCTTGCCATCAAAGGAGATGCCGTGGTCATTGTTATTTCTTTTCAAATCACCGGTGTTCAGTTTTTTTGGCTCTCCACCAGCAATGGCCATGGTGTATATTGACCCATCCATGTTGAACAGCAGCTCCTTACCGTTAGGCATCCAATTTGGCGCTTCAAAGCGACCATCCTTTTCGTAAACAACGGTTCTTTTTCCATCTGCGATGGTCATTGTTTCCATGCGACAACCAAGCCATCCGTCTCGCCCTGGGTTGTAATTGTCGGCCACTGGCTTGTCGATCCTCACATTCCAGGCAATGCCTTCTTCAATCACTTCAGGGTTATGCGAGCCCACGAATATGCCCGCAAATACTTCATCTGGCATATATGGCATCACGTGAGAGCCAATCATCTGAAGTGGCTCTCCAAAATGTGCAGCTCTCATGATCAATTCCTTGCCAGAGCGCTCAAGTTGGATTATCGTGTAATTACTTTTTGGAGAAAAAATCTCGTCTTCTGGATCACGCATAAAAGCTCCCCTCAATTCCCTCCACTGAAGAACCGTTAGCCCGTCGCCATGAAGGGTGGCACTAACGTGTGCTGCCTTCTCGTCCAATGACTCCCTCACCATCCACCCAATTTTGCGGTGTGGGTCGACGCCTGCTCCATTGAAACCAAAATTGGCCGTCAGGATAAAATCACCTTTTAGCTTTTGGTGAGCAAAGTGAAATTCGTCTCTTTCAAACCAAATATTGTACCCCGCACCTTTGATGGAATAGGTTTGTGTTTGCTCGCTGTAGGTAGCACCCCCTTTATTTTTTGGGTTCCCTACATCCCCGTGGTCAGAAAATATTCCGACGGGATTTTGGGCGTTTGTTATGCCAATTGTTAGCAAAAAGCTTAATGCAAGTAGTTTAATTCTCATAGTGCTGTTCTTAAAGTTTAATTACCCAGGCAGATCTGGAGTGACAATGGAAGCGGCATCTGCGATCGAGTGCGCTTTTGGTCTGTCACGGTAAAGGTGGATACATTTCGGCCAACCATTCGATGACTGATGTAACAATGTCACTAGGCATTTTAATTTGTTGGAATCGGATTTGGAAGAGAACCAGCGAAATGAAAATCTGGGCAAAGCTATTTGTAACTTTCCCACGTGGTAAAAAGCTCTAATCCAAGTTAAGCTTTCTTGCTCCGAAAAAATGTGTCACCTTTTTAAAATGAAAGTGCTTCCCTTTCGTATTTGGTGGGAGTAAACAAACAAGAACCATAAACGAGTATAAATACATGGAAAGAGGGCGGGGATTACCCGCCCCTTTTTCTTTTAACAGTTGGTGTCAGTAAATTATAGTATTTGGGAGCCAAAGGTGTATTTGACAGACCCAAGCTCCAGTTTAACGTAGCTGCCCTCACTTGCCCTTAGCTCGACAAAACCCCGTTCAGCTTATCGTATAACGCTTTTACCTTTTGCTTTGGGTCGCCGGCACCTAGCGTTTCGATGGGTAAGTAACCCTTATAGTCCGATGCTCTGATGATATCTATCAGCTTTTTTAAATCCGTCTCTATTTCCTCGCCCTCTACAAAAATCAATTCCTTAATCTGCCAGTTGACTGCATAAGGAATGGTCTTCTCAATTTCCTCATAGGGATCCCCTACCCGGTAACTTCCCGTGTCCAAAATAAGTCCGAACCATTCAGAGTCAACCATCTCCATTATCTTTGTAACGTGCTCTGCAGTTTTGATAAAGTCGTTATGGTTTTGAATGGCCACTGTTACGCCAAACTTCTTGCCATGGTCAATACATTCCTGAATGTCTTTCACCATCCAGGCGGCAACGTTGTTCCATGAAAACCCGTCGGGCACTTTGGCACCTGCAAAAATCCTGATCACAGGAGCCCCGAGTTTAGCGGCCGCTTCAATCCAATTTTTTACCAGCTTTACTTCTTCCTTTCTTTTTTCAGGATCGGCCAGCGTAAAATCGTTGCGAACACCGGTGCCGCTTATGTCCAGCCCCAACCGAAAAGCGTGCCTCTTGATCTCAAACAGGTAGTCGTCTGGCGGCACATTGGGGTAGCCTTTGAAATAATAAGCAGTAATATCCACAGCCGCAAAACCAACTTCTGAACAGTACTCCAGCATATCGTGCACATCCATACTGCCATCGGTAAGTGGCGCATTGAAGGAAAATGCATTGAGACTGATTTTCAACTGAGAAGCTTTTGCAGACCTGCCCGCAATGTGCTGCGCCAAAAGCGTTGGCGTTGAGGCAAAATTCACTGCCGATAACGCAGATAGGCCTAGTGCACCCTTCAAAAGCTGTCTTCTTTTCATGCTATTTATCATGGCTGGGGTATTCTTCAATGAGCTGTTCACACTTTTGCACGTCAGCGCATTCTCTAAATTAATAAACTTCCATTATTTTACACCTCATTAATGCGTTATCTTAGCATTACATATTTCTAAACCTACTAAAACTGAGCATGATCAGACTATTTCAACTAGCCTTCTCACTTCTTCTTTTCACCGGCAGCATCCACCTTTCAGCGCAACGCTTAATCGTTCGTGGAGACGACATGGGATTCTCTCATAGTGGCAATGTAGCACTAATTAAGACCTTTAAGGAAGGCATAGAAACATCAATCGAAGTGATTGTTCCATCGGCATGGTTTCCTGAGGCCGTCAAGATGCTGGAGGAAAACCCAGGTATTGACGTCGGCATTCACCTGGTGCTCACCAGCGAGTGGGACAATGTGAAATGGCAGCCGCTGACCGATGCGCTAAGCCTTCGAAACAAGGACGGATACTTCTTTCCAATGATATGGCCCAATAAAAACTATCCGGGGCAAGCAGTGCTGGAAAACGAATTCAGCCTCGATGACATTGAAAAAGAGTGGAGAGCACAGATAGAACTTGCAAAGAAAATGATTCCCAGGCTCAGTCACATCTCGGGCCATATGGGCTGCACAAACCTAAACGATGAAGCGGCCGCCATTGCCAAAAAGCTGGCGATAGAATATGATATCGATATTGATACGCAGAAATTGGGCGTGCAGGGTGCCAGGTACGAGGGAGCACATGGCACGCTAGCGGAAAAGAAAGAAAGCTTCAGCAAAATGCTCAACAAGCTGGAAAAGGGAAAAACTTATATGTTTGTGGAGCATCCGGGCATCGACACGCCCGAGCTGAGGGCAATTTCGCACATTGGTTATGAGAATGTGGCCGAAGACCGTCAGGGTGTAACTGACCTTTGGATAGACGAAGAAATCAAAACGCTAATAAAGAAAAAGGGCATTCAGCTTATCAGCTACAAAGACCTTGTGAAATAGTGCTGAATGGAATCCCGCAATAGTTTTAATTAATTTTACTTACGAAAAGACACCATCATTTATTCATGCAGTTAACAGGAAAGAATTTAATCGGAAATAAACTATCAGGTATCAATCCTCAAAGCTTCAAAGGGCACGGCGGGCACTCAGGCATCGCATTCCACGAAGCAACAGTCGGAGAAGTCGATCAGGCTGTAGCCATTGCCCATAAGGCTTTTGGCAGTTACAAAAACACATCAGGCGTAGAAAGAGCTATCTTTCTTGAGCGCATCGCTCAGCTAATCGACGAAAGCAAGGGCGAATTAGTAGCCATCGCCATGACGGAGTCACGACTGCCTGAGGGAAGGCTCATGGGAGAAACAGGACGTACTACAGGCCAGTTGAAGCTATTTGCCTCTCTTCTTAGAGAAGGCTCATGGGTCAATGCCATGATCGACCCAGCCATTCCTGACCGCCAGCCACTGCCTAAACCTGACGTGCGCCAAATGCAAAGACCACTTGGTCCGGTGGCTGTGTTTGGCGCCAGCAATTTTCCATTTGCATTTTCCACCGCTGGCGGCGACACCGCATCTGCGCTCGCCGCAGGTTGCCCAGTTGTGTGCAAAGCACATCCGGGTCACCCTGCTACTTCCGAGCTGGTGGCTTCGCTCATTGTGCAAGCTGCCAATGACACAGGCATGCCAGAGGGCGTTTTCTGTCACCTACAAGGCGAGGGTTATGAGGCAAGCGTTCACCTGGTCTCTCATCCGGCGATAAAGGCGGTAGGGTTCACCGGTTCGCTTGGCGGAGGCAGAGCCCTCTTCAATGCTGCCGCCAAGCGAAACGAACCAATTCCGGTTTATGCTGAAATGGGCAGTGTGAATCCTGTATTTGTATTGCCAGAAATATTGGAAAAAGAAGCCACTGCACTTGGGCAGAAGCTGGCTGGCTCTAACCTAATGGGTGCCGGGCAATTCTGCACCAACCCTGGTGTGATTGTCGCTGTAAAGTCGAAGGCCCAGGAGCAATTTACTGAAGCCTTCAAAACAGCCCTTGAGGCGGCCTCTGCCGACAACATGCTCACCGACAAAGTATTTAGTGGCTACTGCAGCAACCTCGGCAAAATGGCTTCGCTGCGGGGCGTTACCCAGCTCGTCGGCAACTTAACCGCAAAAGAAGGTGTTGCTGCTATCCCACACATGTTTCAGGTAGAAGCAAGTGCCTTTATCAACAACCCCGACTTGCAAGAGGAAGTATTTGGGCCGAGCTCATTGCATGTGGTGGCCGACAATGCCGCACAAATGAAGCAAGTGTCTGATATCCTTCACGGACAGCTCACAGCAAGCGTTTGGGGCACAGAAAAGGACATGAAAGGGCATTCGGAGCTGATAGGAACCCTTGAAAGTAAGGCTGGAAGGGTGATTTTCAACGCACCTCCAACAGGTGTGGAAGTAACCTATGCCATGGTGCATGGCGGCCCCTACCCGGCTACCACCGACAGCAGGTCTACTTCGGTAGGCACCAACGCTATTTATCGTTTCACAAGAGCAGTGTGTTATCAGGGCTATCACCAGGCACTGCTACCTGAGGCGCTGCAAGATGCAAATCCATTGTCCATCACTAGAAAGGTAAACGGTCAGTTTACCGATAAAGCGCTATGAAAAAGCTCATTCCCTGCCTCATTGGTCTCTGGGCCCTGGCGGGGTGCAGCCAAACAGTTAATGAAAACAAGGAGAAAGCGATGCCAGCTAAGGGAACCTATGCTTATGATTCTGCTTTCCTGAAAGCCAACACGTCCTCGGTTTACGAACTAAAATCGCCTGACGGGCAGGCAAGGGTGCTGCTTTCAGCTGACTATCAGGGTCGGGTAATGACCAGTACTGCCACAGGCGCTTCTGGTAACAGCTACGGCTGGCTCAACTACAATCTGATTGAGGCAGGCGACTGGAAGAAGCAATTCAATCCCGTGGGTGGTGAAGAACGCTTTTGGCTAGGGCCGGAAGGTGGTCAGTTCTCGGTGTACTTTAAAGGTGGAGATTCCTTCGAAATCGGCAACTGGCAGGTTCCCGCCATCATTGACACGGTGGCCTACCCTGTTGTTTCCGCTACTGAAGATGAAGTAATCTTCGGAATTGAAGCGAGCGTCACCAACTACAGCGGAACCGTATTTGACCTGGCCATCGAACGAAGTGTTCGGTTGTTGTCGCAGGAGGCGCTGGCTGCTAGCCTTGGTGTTACTTGGGGAGAAAGCCTGAAGTGGGTTGGCTATGAAACGGCGAACCGTATTATCAACAAAGGAGCCAATCAATGGACAAAGGACAGGGGTCTCCTATCCATCTGGCTGCTGGGCATGATGACGCCATCACCCGAAACCATGGTGATTATTCCTTTCAAGCCAACTGAAGGAGCGAAAGACCATATCACTGATGACTATTTCGGGGAAATACCAGCAGAAAGGCTAACAGTAACGGACAGCGTGATCTATTTCCAGTGCGACGGCCTTTACCGGAGTAAACTTGGCTTGTCGCCTGCCATTGCCAAGCCAATAGCTGCCAGTTTCGACATTGCAAAGAATATTCTAACCATCATCAAGTTTCCGGTCGAGCCAAACGGCGCCTATGTAAACTCAAAATGGGAAATGCAGGATGAGCCTTTCAAGGGCGACGTTGTAAACTCTTACAATGATGGGCCAATGGCAGATGGCTCTCAAATGGGGCCTTTTTACGAAATTGAATCTTCGTCGCCAGCCAAAGAACTGGAGCCAGGCGAAGCGCAGGAACACAAGCAACTGACCTGCCATTTCGAAGGAGAATTCGAAAGCCTCAACAAATTATCTAAAACCCTATTGGGCATTGATCTAAACGATATAAAACGCAAGAAAACAACCCTATGAAACTTTATAAAACTTCCAACCGAATCATCGCCGAGTACGAAGGCCAGTCTTACCAAATCTCTGATAGCTGGGATCATGCCGTGAACCAAAGCAAGCTTCACGACCATCTGGCAAAACTGGTGAAATCTGCCAAGCCGCTTGAGTCTGGCATAAAAAAAGATTGGCTCAAGGATGGACTGAGCGCTCCCATTGGTAGTCAGGAGGTGTGGGCCTCCGGCGTTACCTACCTTAGAAGCAGAGATGCCAGAATGGAAGAAAGTAAAAGTGGCGGTGGATCTGATTTCTATCAGAAAGTATACGATGCCGACCGGCCGGAACTCTTCTTCAAGGCGTTGGCTCATAGGGTAGTTGGGCATGGAGGAGAAGTATATATCAGAAAGGACTCAACCTGGAACGTGCCTGAGCCGGAGCTCACTCTTTTTATCAATTCCAAAGGAGAAATTCAGGGCTATACCGTTGGCAACGACATGAGCAGCCGCAGCATCGAGGGAGAAAATCCACTTTATTTACCTCAAGCCAAGTCGTATGAAAAAGCCTGCGCACTTGGCCCCTGTCTTTACGTACCTAAAGAGCCTATTTCGCTGGATACCAATATTGTAATTTCTATCAAAAGAGGTGGAAACGAGGTCTTTCATGAAGAAATTCAGCTCAACAGAATGAAGCGCAAGTTTGACGAGTTGGTAGAATATCTATACAGGGCTTGCCACTTTAATCAGGGAGCCTACCTGATGACAGGCACGGGCATTATCCCTCCGAATGAGTTTACGCTACAGGCTGGCGACATGGTAAGCATCAGTATCGATGGCATCGGAACGCTGGAAAATGTGGTTGGGGTGATTTGATAACCACAATTTATGTCTGCTCATCTTAAGATGAAACTTTTCTCTTTGAGATAGAATTATTTCACAAACAAAAAGTAAATTGGAACATGAGCAGACATGAAGATTTTGAGAGAAAAATCAATAGAAGCCTCAATACTATGGAAGCTAAAATTTCCTATTTACATGAGGGTATGAGAGGGCTTCAGGATTCTTTTAAGGAATTTCACGAAGACATAACTGAATACATGGCCTTTTCGGCTGAAAAATATGCAGATCACGAAAAGCGTCTTGCTGCGCTTGAAAAGAAGGTGCAATAGACCGTCAACATTTTAAAAAATAACCTACTCCTTACTCCCTCCTCCACTTCTTCTTCTCACTTAGCTTTTTCTTGGCGTTAATATCCATGCGAAAAACAGCATCATATATCGAACCCACCTTAGTTTATCATTAGTTTCCTGGTGATGTTCGTTTGGTCTCCATCAATTCGAAGAAAATACAATCCTTTTGGAAGGTGGGAAACTGAGAATTCAATAGTGGATTCATTTGAGATATCTCCACTATAAATTAAATGCACTTGCGACCCGTTTGCTGATACCAAAGAAATGGTAAAATGCCCCTGACTTATCTCTTTGAATTTAATACTTGCATTTCCTGATGTAGGATTGGGGAAAGGATAAAAATTTGTTTCTTCCGAGAATAATAGAACACCGGCAACTGTATTTTCATCTATATCGTTGATTTGGATTGTCACAACGGCAGACGAAGAACCACCTTTTCCGTCGGTTACGTTCACCACCATTTCGATTGTTGGCAAGCGTTCGAAGTCAAGAAGGGCCGGACTTGCGACTTTGATTTGCCCGTTTAAAGAATTGATGCCAAATGCACCTTCATTGTCGGTGGATAAAATAGAAAAAGTAAGTATGTCCAACTCAGCATCTGATGCTTGAACAACACCGACGTCTGCTCCTTCTATGCTATTTTCATCGATAGAAAACGTTTGACTAAAAATCACGGGAGGGGTATTAAGGGTTGCTAATGGTCGTACGACCAGCGTTCGCTCAATTGAAGCAGCGGCAACGAAATTTTCACTTCCTTCTTGACTGGCTGTTATTGTGGAAGTACCCACTCCAATCACGGTAACAATTGAGCCCGAAATACTTGCAACTGATAAATTAGAAGACGAGTATAAAATTGGAAGTCCTGAATCAGAAGCTGCTTCAAGCTGAAAAGGCATTGCATCGACAGCTACAATTGATGACATTTCGAAAGTGATACTCTGCGCCGCTTTTGTCACAGAAAGGATTCCATTGAACAGGGCCAATTTATAGTTCGAGGAAACCCCTCCTGCCAATAAAATCGAGTAGTTGCCGACATTGCTTGTTGCATCTGCTGAGGTAGTTATCTCAGGCTCGGTAATATCTTCAACGTCATCTCCATTCACAAAACCTTGGTAACTGATACTCAGCGCTGGATTGACAGCGCCATATGCCCTGGATTGGTTGTCTGCAGTGGCCTTCAGCGCAGCTTTCGTTACTGTCAATTCCCCTGCTACCAACTCCAACTCATAGTTTGCCGCAGCACCTCCCGTCAGGGCAATTGGGTAGCTTGCAACGTCACTTGTGATCTCTGCTGAGGTAGTTATATCAGGCTCGGTAATATCTTCAACATCATCTCCATTCACAAAACCTTGGTAACTGATACTCAGCGCTGGATTGACAGCGCCATATGCCCTGGATTGGTTGTCTGCAGTGGCCTTCAGCGCAGCTTTCGTTACTGTCAATTCCCCTGCTACCAACTCCAACTCATAGTTTGCCGCAGCGCCTCCTGAAAGAGTAATTGGGTAGCTCGCAACGTCACTTGTGATCTCGGCTGAGGTAGCTATCTCAGGCTCGGTAATTTCTTCAACATCATCTCCATTCACAAAACCTTGGTAACTGATACTCAGCGCTGGATTGGTAGAGCCATAGACCCTCGACTGGTCGTCCGCAGTGGCGATCAATGCAGCTTTTGTCACTGTAATAATTTGGCTTTTAGTGCCTAAAAAATAGAAATCATTTTCGGCCTGAGAGGCAGTAATTTCTACCTCACCTGAACCCACTAATGTAGCGACATCACCTTCGATGACAATGACATTGGTATTAGACGATGTATAAGTAACGTCGTTTTCTGTGGTTGAAGTGGCTGCCAACGTGAACGGCTGATCTCCATAGGTTTTGTCAGCCAAAGAAAAGCTTATTTCCTGATGCTGCTTCTCGAAAACGGCGATAAGGGATCCATAATACGGATTACCTCCCATATCTTCTGTGAAATCCAATTCTTTTACAAAGATCCCATCAAATTTATCAAGTGTAAATACGGTTCCATACCCATTTGCACCGCCGTTGTATGTCATACCCCATAGTTTCCCATGATATTCGAGTAAACTTCCGCCGGGGTATCTCCCAGTACTCTCATTAAAATCTACATGTTTAATATAATCGGAGCCATCAGTTGCCAGGGAGAATACTGCACCAAAATTGCCTTCACCTCCACCCCTTGTTAAACCCCAAAATCTCCCGTTGCTTTCGACAAGTTCTCCTGTTGGGCCGCCACCGTTGACGCCGTCAAACTCATGTTCAATTGAATAGTCACCGCCATCCCCAGATATGGAAAATACTACTCCATACTCGTTACTTCCACCCTGAGACGCCAACCCCCATAGTCTTTCACTCGCAGCGAATAAATTCCCATATACTCCAGTCCCGCTAGAATAGCTAAAATCATGAAGTTTGGTATAATTTGAGCCAGTAGGTTCGATTGAAAATATTACTCCCTTGTTGTTAACCCCCCCGGCAAATGTGCTTCCGAAAAACTTACCATCATTTTCAACCATACCTCCATATGGGATACCCCCGTCTATGCCATTAAAATCGTAAATCTTTGTAAACCCCGAGCCATCAGTATTTATAGAAAATATAACCCCTTTATGGTTGTTTCCGCCATAATATGTCACTCCCCACAGCTTGTCACCCTTCCTTACAAGGTTATTCCAGGGGAAAGCCCCATCAGTTGAAGTAAATTCGTGTATCTGAATAAAATTACTGCCATCGGAATCAACCGTGAAAATCGTCCCATATCCCTCAGCACCACCTTTCGCTGTCATTCCCCAAAGCTTTCCGTCTACATTCAACAGGCTGGCCATAGGATCAACACCTTCGTCGTTGTTGAAGGCATGTACTTTGCTAAAACCAGACCCGTCCTCATTGACAGAAAATATGGAACCAAAACTGGTGGTTGTTCCATAGGTTGTCATACCCCAAAGTTTCCCATTACTCAACGTCAAACTTCCGTGAGGAGCATGCCCCTCAAAAACGAAGTCGAAAACATGCTGAAGCGTAAAGTTGGATCCATCGTTATCGATTGAAAACAGATTTGGCGTTGAACCCCAAAGCTTTTCACCACTAACAGTCAGACTTCCTGTAGGATATCTTCCGCTTGTTCCGTCAAAATCGTAATCGCTCCTGTAGTCTGTTCCATCATTACTCATTGAGAACACAACTCCGTATCCAAAATCACCGCCTCCATAAGTAATGCCCCAAAGTCTATTCCCGCTTTCCACCAAATCACCATAAGGAGCAGCTCCCTCAATTAGATCGAAATCATAAACTTTGACCAATTCAAGTAGGTTCGAGTTAAGTTTGAAAATGACACCATTGTGGTTGTCACCACCCTGGGAAGTCATCCCCCAAAGTAAGCCCCCGCTCTCATATAGACTTCCATATGGAAAAGCTCCATTAGCGTCATCAAAATCTAACACTTTGGAATATACCTGAGAAAAAGGATCCAGATTAAATATCACTCCCATACTGTTCTCCCCACCCCCGTAAGTCATTCCCCACAGTCTATTGCCGCTTTCGACCAAACTGCCATATGGATTACTTCCGGTCGATTCATCAAAATCGTAGACCTTTTCAAATCCAGATCCGCTTAACTCCAAAGAAAATAAAACCCCAAAGTCATTTACACCACCAGCCGATGTCATGCCCCAAAATTTGCCTGAACTTTCAACCAAACTACCATGGGGCAAAGAACCATCTATCCCTGTAAAATCATGCACTCTTGTAAACCCTGAGCCATCAACATTTAGGTGAAAAATAGACCCTTCATCGGCCACTCCTCCCCTAGATGTCATTCCCCACAGTTTCCCACCACTCTCAATGAGGTGTCCATATTGTGCATATCTTTCAGTACTAAAGTCGACCCATTTCTCTGTAGAAAGGTCGCTGGGATCCAAAGCAAAAATTGATCCTCCACCCAAGGTACCCATGCCGACCAGTTTTGTCTGGGAAAAACAGACAGATCCCTTCAGGATAAAAAGAACACAAGTCACCAAAGCCGCTTTACCTATACTGGGAAAAATATTTACCATAGTACCGAGAAAGCGGAAAAGTCTAATTCGCATTTGGGAAATTTTAAGTGTATCCATCGATGGAGCTGTTTCTGGCTCAGAATATGAATACGGACCTGGGCACATCAATACTTTCCATACTTTTGGCTATCGCTATTCACTGAAATTATTACTGTCAGTCTATTGACAATAGACTAAATGTCGACTGAAACAACAGCGATTTTTACCACACTTCAATTTTAAGATCAGCTTCTCAGTACTAAAAATGGATTCACGGAATAGTGGATGTACGTTTTGAAATGAACTAAAAATAAGGAATAAAAATACGCTAAAGAACCATCCCACATAAGTTGATAAAATAAATATAGCCTGTTTGGTAGATATTTAGGGGATGTCACAAATAAAAAAATACAAAAATTGGAGCACTACCACCAATATCATGTCAGAGAGTACCGAAACTGTTCACCTAACACGGCAAACCTTACTCCTTACTCCTTACTCCCTCCTCCACTTCTTCTTCTCACTTAGCTTTTTCTTGGCGTCTATGCGTCTCTGCACCGCCGCCTTGCCGGGTTTGGTAGGCTTACGGGCTTTCTTTCGCTCAAACGCTTGCTGTATCAGCGAAGAAAGTTTCCTTATTACCTCCTCTTTGTTTTTCAGTTGGGAGCGACTCTCATGCGAGCTCAGCAATAGTTCACCCTCCTTTGTTAGTTTGTTGGCCAGCTTGCTAAGAAGAATGGCCTTCTGTTCGTCGCTGATTATTGCCGACTCCTGGATGCTCCACCTCAAGGTCACCTTCGTGCTGACTTTGTTTACATGCTGCCCACCCGGCCCGCCACCAGTGGTCGCCGAGAAAACCAGTTCCGTAAGAATGTCTTGTATAGCCGGAGAGGCAGGATAGCTCATTGCACTTTGGATTACTCGCTTAGCTTTTCAATGGGTTGAAGTGTTACTTTTCGGAACTCTACCTCTGAGCCTTCGGCCTGTAACGCAATCTGTCCTTCACTTGCCGTGCAGCCGTAGCCATGGTTCACCAGGTCATCATTCACCCACACTTTGATTTCTCTATCAAGGCATTCAACCACCATTTTGTTCCATTCACCCACCGCATTTTCCGAGCCGTCGGTCAAATTGACTATGCGGCGTAGCATGCCTTCCGAAGTTCCCCACTTGGCCGGGTCTCCTCTCCTTGCTTCCATATTATCTACCTTAATGTCCTCTCTGATGCACCAGAAGTCACCGGCATTTTCATGCATCAGCTGTGCTTCGATCGACTTTGGGAACATATCGTAGAGCAGGCGTGGCGTAGAAGCATGCAAAATTACACCACAGTTGCCCGGCTCGCCTGCAAAGCGGTACTGTACCTCCAGCCTGTAGTTGGAGTAAACCTTATCAGTGATAATATGCCCCTGCGGCTCAGCAAGGCTTACCAGCATGCCGTTTCTAACAATGAATGGGCTCGGCACCGTGTCGTTGTTATCCATAGCAGGCACATCGATATGCCAGCCAGTAAAGTCTACGCCGTTGAAAAGGCTAACAGGTTCAGTCTCTTTTTTGGAACAGGCAAAAAAGAAAACAAGGGCTAACAGGATTAAGATTTGCTTCATGCTTGCATTTTTTTTCAAAGTAGTCCCATTTAAGGCACATTCAAAAATATAAAAGGAACGCCAATACCCGGATAAAAATAAAAGCAAGGCTTCGTAAACCTTGCTTTTATTTGGGTTCTAACTATTACAAGTGCTTCTTATGCATGTTTCCAGCGTTTCAGCTGATGCTTAAGCGCATCTACACTCAGGGTCACTGCCTCTTCGAATGAATCGGCGTGCTTAGAGGCAAAAAGATCATTTCCAGGTAAAGAAACCTTTATTTCGCAAACCTTATTCTCTTTGTTATCAAACTTATCAAGTTTAAGAAACACCCGGCTTTCAACGATCTGATCGCTAAGGGTTTCAAGCTTTTCGACATGCAACTTCACAAAATCAGTCAGTGAATCTTTTGCGTTAAAATTAGGGGTTTCAATGATCGTTTTCATAGCATAACTATTTTAAGGGACATTTTCGGAGCCTTTGTGTCTCCGTTCGAAAGCCAAGATATCAGAGGCTTCCCGGTTCAAATATGACACGATTTAACGAGACTGATGATTAATGTCACCTGGTTTTCGGAATTAATTTTTGGGCACAAAAATTCTTCCGGCTACTTGCCTTCCCAGGCACGACAAAGCTCATCTCGCCGTGTTGACCGAAGTCAGTGCCTTTGAAGTAGTCGTGTAGTACCTTAGTTGGGTAACTAAATCACTAAGGCTATGACAACAGGAAAAGCATTATTGGGCGTGGTAGCCGGGATGGCTGCCGGTGCTGCTTTAGGGTTGCTTTTTGCTCCGGAAAAAGGCGAAAAGACAAGGAAAAACATTGTTGACAAAAGCGAAGATTTGGCAGGAACACTCAATCACAAAATTGAACGAAAATTCAATGAGCTAATGGATTCGGTCAACGCCAAACTTGGTAAAGGCAAGCTGGTTAACAGCTCTGCGCCACTGGAGCATGAAAACGTCAACTAGGAGACGCACTCGAGGTTTTAAATTATTCCTAAGCAAAGGGTGCCGTTTGAAAAAAAGAGGGGCGTTAGGTTAGCCACAATTGGTTGATCTGATGTCCCTTTTTTGATTTCCTCTGCTACCAGGCTTTATGGACTTCAGCAGCCTTTCACGCCAAAATGCCCCTCCTGTAAATTGCCTCCAATAAGTTGCTCGAAAAGTAATGCGCTTTAGTAAATTCGGTTAATTTAGCCGGACATACCCTCGTTGGGTATTTGATGATTTCATTGCATACTACACTCTTAAACTATGACTTACAAGCCGACAATAGCACTCCTGAAAGCTATCATCGCACCTCTGTCGTTTGTCCTGCTATTTAGTTTTGGCTGTCAGCCCGAGAAGCCTTTTCTCAAGATTTCACAAGGAGCACATATCAGCCTTATTGGTAACAACCTTTGCTCCCGGATGATGAACTATGGGCATTTTGAAACAGAGATGCAGCTCAGGTACCCCGATTCAGAGTTGTACATAAGAAATATGTGCGACGGTGGCGACACGCCCGGGTTTCGGCCCCATTCCGGCAGGGTCTCTCCATGGGCGTTTCCCGGCGCTGAGAAATTCCAAACGGATTTGGCGCAAAACTCTGGCAGCGAAGGACATTTCGAAACCCCCGATGAGTGGCTGGCCAGGCATAAAACGGATATCATCATCGCCTGCTTTGGCTTTTCTGAATCTTACGCCGGGCCCGAAGGTGTGGATAATTTCAAGGCCGAGCTTTCTGCTTTCATAGAGCATACACTCTCCCAAAAATACAACGACACCATCCCTCCTCAGCTGGCGCTGGTTTCGCCCATTGCCTTTCAGGATCTTTCCGACAAATATGATCTCCCCAACGGAGATCAGGAAAACAGAAACCTGAGTCTCTATGCAAACGCCATCAAGGAAGTGGCGCTGCAATATCAGGTGCTATTTGTCGACGCTTTTGGGCCTACGCAACAGTGGTTTGCTGAAGAACAATTGACAATTGATGGATTGCAGCTCAATGATGCAGGCTATCAAAAATTTTCGAAGCTATTGGTAGATGAAACCTTTGGAAAAAAAGAAGTAAAAAATGAAGACCTGAGAGCCTCAGTAAAGGAAGCGGTACTTGAAAAAAACTGGTTTTGGCACAACGATTACAAAATCCCCAACGGCGTCCATGTTTTTGGCAGAAGGTACCGCCCATTTGGCAACGAAAACTATCCGGAAGAGCTCATTAAGGTACGCCAAATGACTGCGATCAGAGATACGGCTATTTGGAAGACTGTTAAAGGTGAAAAGTATGACCTTGCGGCTGCAGACGCAAAAACCCAAAAGCTAACGCCGATAGAAACGAACTACACACTCACCGACAATGTGAGGTATTTGTATGGCGAGGAGCTCATGAGTCATTTCAAAATGGCACTGGGCTACAAAATTGAGCTGTTTGCCTCCGAAGAAGACTTTCCGGAGCTGGCCAATCCTTCTCAGATTTCCTTTGATAATAAAGGCAGGCTTTGGGTAGCAGTGATGCCCACCTATCCGCACTACAAGCCCGGCGACGCCAGGCCTGACGACAAGCTCATTATCCTCGAAGACACAGATGGTGATTTTAAGGCTGATAAGCTAACTGTGTTTGCCGACAAACTTCATATTCCGGCTGGCTTCGAATTTGCCCCGGAAGGCGTCTATATTTCCCAGGGAACCAATCTGAAGCTTTATACCGATACAGATGGCGACGACAAAGCCGACGAAGTCGAGATTATACTGAGTGGTTTCGACGACCATGATACTCACCACGTCATCAGCGCCTTTAGTGCCGACCCTTCCGGAGCCATTTATATGGGCGAAGGTGTTTTCTTGCATACCAATGTGGAAACACCTTATGGTACTGTGCGGGCGACTAACGGTGGGTTCTATCGCTACAACCCGCAAAGAAAGCGCCTGGAAAGAACCGCACAGCTTTCGATTCCCAATCCATGGGGTATCGCTTTTGATGAGTGGGGACAGAACTTCTTCGCTCACACTTCCGGCCCAGATGTCAACTGGATGATGCCCGGCTCGATCAAGTCAAAATATGGACTCGCCAACCCAGGCTCCAGAAACCTTATCGAAGAAAAACACAGGGTGCGCCCTACTTCAGGGTTGGAATTTGTTTACAGCAGGCATTTCCCGGACGAAGTACAAGGCGACATGCTGATCAACAATACCATTGGCTTCCTGGGCACCAAAATGCACCAGGTAATCGACGACGGCACAGGTTTCAAGACCAAACACAGACTTGATCTTGTGGTCAGCGACGACCCTAACTTCCGCCCGGTGGATATGGAATTTGCGCCAGATGGCTCGCTTTACCTCGCCGACTGGCACAATGTGCTGGTAGGCCACATGCAGCACAATGCCCGTGATCCCCTGCGTGACCATGTGCATGGAAAAATTTACCGCATCACCTACCCTTCCCGTCCGCTAGTAACGCCGGCCAAAGTAGATGGAGCAAGCATTGAAGAACTGCTCGACAACCTGAAGCTACCTGAATACCGCACCCGCTACAGAAGCCGCAGAGAGTTGAGAGAAAGAGAAACTGATAAGGTACTGGCAGCTATCGAAAAATGGACGAATGAGTTGGATAAAACAGATCCCAATTACGAACGATTCATGCTTGAAGGGTTGTGGGCATCGTGGGGCATGAATGCCATCGACCTCAAGCTGCTGAGAACGTTGCTCAAAGCTGACGACTATAAGGTAAGAACGGCCGCCGTTCGGGTGCTTCGTTACACTGGGCACCAGGTGTCTGAGCAGGCTGGCTTGCTGAAAATGGCTGCCGCCGACGAAAACAGCAGAGTTCGTCTGGAAGCCATTGTAGCCGCTTCGTGGCTGGATGACGATGCAGCCAAGGAGATTTTGG
Organism: Imperialibacter roseus; assembly: GCF_032999765.1. Classification (GTDB taxonomy): domain Bacteria; phylum Bacteroidota; class Bacteroidia; order Cytophagales; family Cyclobacteriaceae; genus Imperialibacter; species Imperialibacter roseus. The sequence continues at coordinate 3,057,723 of NZ_CP136051.1, forward strand.
CAGTTGCAGCCGGGAAACCCCTGGACGATTGGATGGAAAAGCCGTACCAGGCCATATTGGATCACATGGTTCCCTACAAGCCTGAAGTGGCTGGCAACGAGCTGGTGCCACCAATGTTGTCGAAGGAAGAACAGCAGTTGTTCCTTGCCGGAAAGGAAATTTACATGAGGGATGGCTACTGCAACACCTGCCATCAGCCTGACGGAAAAGGTTTGGATGCCGCCGGATTTCCTCCGTTGTCGGGTAACGAGTGGGTGCAGGGCAGCGAAGAACGGCTAATCAAAATTACTTTGAAGGGCTTATATGGCCCGATAACGGTGGCCGGAAAGGATTATCCGGGTCAGGTGCCGATGACGCCGTTCGGGGGGCTACTGAACGACCAGGAAATAGCCGCTGTGCTCACCTACGTGCGAAGCTCATTTGGCAATTTGGCCGATGCTGTTACTCCTGAAAAAGTAAAAGAAGTACGTGAATCTTCAAGCAGCAAAACTGGCTTCTACACGCCTGAAGAATTACTAAAAGAGCATCCACACGAAAATGACAAGTAACTGATTTGGTCCGATTTCGGCTGAAGCCGGTGGATATTTCATAATTGACGATAAATTTACTGAAACTACTGTTAGATATATATTTTTAATCAATACCTACTTGCAATGAAGATTTCGATACACAACTGGATGCGGGCAGAAACCATTGAGGAAACCGTCAACCGGATTGCCAAACTGGGCTACGACAGCATTGAAATTCAGGGAAGCCCCGAACTGTACGACACAAAAAAGGTAAAACGACTGCTGGATGATGCAGGCATCAGTTGCTGGGGTTCCGTTACCCTAATGCTGGAGCTTCGTAACCTGTTGGCTAAGGACAACAAGCAACGGGCAGACTCAGTGCAGTATGTGAAAGACGTGGTGAGAATGGTGGCGGAGCTCGATGGCCACATGGTGTCGGTGGTGCCGTCTACAGTGGGAAAAATCTTGCCCGAAGGCAAACCCGAAGAAGACTGGAAATACGCCGTTGATAGCATGAAGCAGGTGTATGAGTATGCAGAAAGCGTTGGTATTCTGCTTGGCATCGAGCCTATCAACCGTTTTGAGACCTATTTCATCAACCGTGGCGACCAGGCACTGGCACTGGCAAAAGAAGTCGGCCCTAAGTGTGGGGTTTGTCTCGACACCTTCCATATGAACATTGAGGAAGACGAGATTTTGCCCGCCATAAGACGAGCCAAGGGTAAACTGATTGGCTTTCATGTGGCTGATAATAACCGAATGGCCCCTGGCATGGGCAAGCTGGATTGGGCGAGCATCGTCCAAACATTGGGTGAAATCGGATACGACGACGTGCTGTCCGTGGAGTTTTGCTCACCGCTCGACAGGACACCGGCCAACCCCTACCCTAATTCCATTGACGAATCTCCCAAAGGATTGAGCCCCGAACAAAAGAAATTTCTGGAGGATCATGGCAGCTCAGCCGTCACCGACGAGTTCTACACCATGCTCACCAGAAAATCCATTGAGACGCTAAGGCCTCTGATTTAAATGAGATCAATAATTGTAAAATCAAGATGTGTTAGCTACTGCCTGGCACTCACAAAGGCGGGCTGCTGAAAAATGGCCCGGCTTAAGGGCCAATAAAAGAGACCTAAACTATGAAAATAAAAAACGTTGAAGCCTTCTGGCTTCGTTGCCCGATACCACCAGCCAAGCAGCACCGTTCGGACTACGGCCTGCTCACTGAATTCGACATGACCCTCGTAGTCGTTACAACAGAAAGTGGCTTGCAAGGTTTTGGCGAAGCCAAAGCCGCCGTGGGCTCCTCGGGCTCCTGCGCCTCCATAGTGAGCTGCGTAGAAAATGAGCTGAAACCTATCTTAGTTGGGCAGGACGTACGCAATATCTCCAGGCTGTGGGAAATGATCTATAACGGCACACGTGACCATTATGCACTCAACAGAGGCCGTAAATTCCCTATCCTTGGGCGTCGTGGCCTCACCGTCTCGGCCATGAGCGGTGTGGACACCGCCTTGTGGGACATCAAAGGCAAAATGCTGGGCGTCCCCGTTGTCGAGTTACTGGGAGGAGCCTGTCGTGACAGCATGCCGGCCTATGCCAGCGGCGGTTGGGCAGGTGTCGATAAAATTGGTGAGCAACTATTGAGCTATACTGCAAAAGGCTTCAAAGGAGTGAAAATGCGGGTGGGGATTATGGACGATACCGTGCAGGAAAGTATCAAACGGGTAAAAGCCGCCAGAGAAGCACTCGGCGACAACATCAAATTAATGACAGATGCCCACGGCACCTTTAGCGTGCCTGAAGCCAAGCAGTTCTGCCGGGGCGTGGAAGACTGCAATCTTTACTGGTTCGAAGAGCCCATCAGTCCGGACAACAAAGTGGGAACTGCTGAAGTGCGGGCCTCTACGGCCATTCCGATAGCTGCTGGTGAAAGCGAATACACAGTGTTTGACGTGCGTGACCTGATCGACCTTAGAGCGCTGGATGTAGTGCAGCCCGACTCTGCCATCATTGGTGGCATTACCGAGGCCATGAGAACCGCTCACCTGGCCAATACCTATCAGCTTGAGCTGGCACCTCACTGCTGGGGATCCGCCTTTTCCTTTATGGCTGGAGTAAATGTGGCATTTGCAGCCCCTGCGGCAACCATCATTGAGTTCTCCCTGGGAGGCAACCCGATGATGTATGACCTGGTAGAAGAAAATATTGAGGCCATTGATGGCCAAATAGCGGCCCCAACAGCCCCTGGCCTTGGCCTCACACCCAACTGGGATTTCGTAAAAGAGTTTAAACAAACCGTTCGATAACTATGGCAAAAGCAATTGGAATTAACCACGTAGCCCTGATCGTGAAGAACCTGGAAGAGACCAGTAAATTCTACGAAGAAGAGCTGGGGCTGGAAGTCATTCCGGCTTTCTTGTTCGACTACCCAACAGCCTTTTTCAAAATCAACGCCACGCAGCAGCTTCACCTCACTGAATGGGAAGATGAGCATTCGTTCAGAGGGCATGTTTGTATGCAAGTGGACGACATCAACAAAATCTTCTGGCGCATGAAAGAGCTTGGCGTAATTGATACTTCTCCCTGGGGGAAAGTGCGTCAGCTACCCGACGGCCCTATTCAGATGTTTGTTCGTGACCCATCTGGCAACCTTGTAGAGCTTTCTTCACCCCCGGGCTTTGCCATTGATCCGAAAATTTTTGAGGACGAACTGTTCCAGGAAGGTATTTATGTTTCAGGCAGAAATGACTTCAGAGGCTATAAATCAAAAGACGCCACACTTTACCACAAGTAACCGTATGTACAATATCCTTCTACTGGAAACCGTGGCCGATGAAGCCCTGGATATCCTTGAAAAAGCAGCTGATGTCAATATCCTGGCAGCTTACGAACCTGGTTTTGATTTATCCGGCATTTCCAACCATACAGTAGACGGCATAATCACCCGGGGGAAAGGTCAGGTCAACCAGGCCCTAATGGACGCCTGCCCATCCTTGCAGGTGGCAGGTCGCTGTGGCGTGGGACTCGATAATTTGGACGTTGCCTATGCCACCTCCAAAGGCATCAAAATAGTGAATGCCCCCGGCTCCAACGCCCAAACAATTGCCGAGCACACCCTATCGCTGATGATGATGCTCCAACGGAACCTGTACAGATCAGTGGCGGAAGTAAAAGCGGGTAACTGGGCATGGCGCAACCAGTTTGAAGGTGACGAAATATATGGCAAAACCCTGGGCATTCTCGGCCTGGGCAACATTGGCAAGAAAGTGGCGGCCATGGGCGTTGCTTTTGGTATGAAGGTGATTTACTGGGATCAAGCTGAAGCTCCTAATGTACCCTACCCCTTCAAATCATTTGAAGAGGTAATTACCGAAGCGGATGTCATCACCCTCCATGTGCCGCTTTTACCTGCCACAAAGGAGCTTATCAATGCCGCAACACTCAGTAAGATGAAAAAAAGTGCCTTGCTGATCAACACCGCCCGTGGGCCGATTATCGATCAGCGGGCCCTATACGAGGCCCTAAAGAGCGGCGCTATTGCTGGCTTTGCTGCTGACGTGTTAACCGAGGAGCCACCTGCCAAAGATGAGCCTTTGCTCACACAACCCAATGCCCTTATTACCGCCCATGTCGGTAGCCTCACCACCCGCACCTATACCAAAATGTGCGTAGACACTGTGAATAATGTGCTGGCCATTGTGAGAGGGCAGCAGCCAATGGAGGGATGCGTTTTTAACTGGAAGGAGTTGGGTGACAGCTAATTTGGGCAGAGTCATAGAATGGCCTCTGAAAAAGGCTGCCACTTCATAACATGCCCTCCAGCGGACAACGTCCACCCCAGGTGCCTTCAGACAGAATTGGCCGAAACCTTGCAAACAATTCTTCTTTGTACCATTTTAACGCCTTTGTCTTGGCAATAGCTACACGATGATGTTCGCTTTCATAAGCGAATCTTCGCAGCGAGGCCTCATCCTCCCAAATGCTGTAAGTGGCCATCTGCAAAATGGGCACCTCTCCCATTCCTTTTGTGTAAACAAGTCCACTATTAGATTTCAAATCTTTTTGAGAAACAGGCACGTATCGCCAGAAATCAAGCAGCTTTTGCCATTTGATGGTTGCACGGGTAATGGCGATGACAGGGCCAGAGGATTTGATGTTATCCCTGGCTTCGAATGGGTTACCCCCACTCCAACGGCCATGAGAACTGATATTCACCATGTAGGTTGTCCAAATCTCGGAGGAACGTTTTCGGTAACGATCAAGGATTTGTGACCCAGCAAAGAATGCCTTAGCATGATCTTCGCTTCGCCAAACCTGCAAAAGGATGTATATGGAAAAATCTGGAAAAGCATTAAAGCTATCGCCCCTGCCCGTACCCATAAGTTTATAGAACGTGTTACCCGCTACGCTGGCAAGATGGCTTTGGGCCAATTGCATCATTGAGAGAGCCCAAAACTTATCGGCAAAACTATTGAATCGAAAACGTGTGATCGTAGTAACCTGTGACATGCCCTGCTAACACCTTGTGTGCCTGTTGTGTTAACAACAAATGAAAAGAAAACAGAAAAGTATCGGTAAAGTAAGATCTTTGTTCACCAAAAGGCGGTCGAAACGGGGCCAACAATAATATCCGAAAATTCAAAAAAACCCACCGGCCTCCTAAGCGCAAGTATCAATGATCTTCTGCCGTTTGCTAGAATTATTCTTTTATCTTTGCAATTCCTCCAGCCCATTTTTAAAGCTTATCCCTCATTCTTAGCGTTTACTCCACTAGACACTTTTCTTTCATATGTCGTCGAGGATCGTCAGGACATTTTTCTTTGCATATTTTTTACTTACGAGCACCAAAGTACTTGGCTGGCAGCAAGGCACCCCCGTGGTTAATTTTGGCAGAGAAGCAGATCGGTCTGGGGGTGCCGTGACTGCTATTGAAATCGACGATCGGGGTTTAATGTATTTTGGCACTTCCCAGGGCGTAGTCGTTTTTGATGGTGAATCCTGGCAGGAGATTGACCTCGCCGGAAAAGGAAACACCCGTAGCATCAGTTACGACAGCCTTACTGACAGAATATATATTGGCGGTACCCAGCATTTCGGATACCTTACAAGAGACAGAACCAGCCGCTTTTCATACACTGATTTGTCAACACAAATCTCCGAAAACCATCTCTTCAAAGACGTATGGCAAATTTTTCGATTCAATAACGAAATTTACTTCATGACTCAGGAAGGACGCTTTGTCTACACCTCCGACTCAGTCATTTATAGACATTTTCCAGAATCTTACTTCTTCAGGGTAGGGTCAACGGTTTACTTATCTGAGGCTAACGGAGCATTGAGCATATTTGAAAATGGCAACTTTGTACAAAACTGGGACCAAAGCTCTCACTCAAAAAACCCTACCTTCCAGGTGCTCCCACTAGAGAAGCAACGGCATTTAATACTTTATCCACAGTCGTCCCCCGTTGTTAGAAATTTGATAGATGGAACTATCACCGTCTACGACCAACCGCTCTCTTCTCTTATAAATGAGCATTGGATGTACACGGCCGCCAGCCTTTCGGATACGCTATTAGCGATTGCCACCTGGTCGGACGGTGTGTTCATTACCGACAAAAAGGGCCAGGTTCTTCGTAAGTTTACGACAGAGGATCGGCTTATCTCAAACGAAGTCTATGAGATAAAAAAGGGATCACAAGGGAATCTATGGTTGGCTACTTCCTATGGCATTTCAATGATAGACATGGCAAAGGCTTTTCCTCTTGTGGCTCCCGATAGTGCCAATGGATTTCCTGTTCACATTTCCTCGTTCGTGCACGACTATGATTCAATTACCTATACGACGCAGAAGGTTGATACAGCCAGGGTGGCTGGAACAGAAACAAGAATAAAGATCAACTTCGGCAAACCGGGAGCAGATTATTACTCGGCTCAGACCTACAAATACCGACTGCTCAACTATGACACAGTCTGGTATTCAACGACCGAGCCAATGGCCGTTTTTGACCACTTGCCAAACGGAAAATATGTCTTTCAGGTAAAGGATAGGAGCAGCGATTTGGATCCAGCTCAGCTAGTAGTCGTAGTGGCAGTGCCCCTGATAGCCTTTCTAAAAGGGCCGTTAGGGTATGCATTTTTAGCTATGTTGGTTCTCGGACTAACCATTGTAGGTATTATATACAGGGCAAAGCGCATGCGCCAAAAACTGGCCACGCTGGTGGCAAAAAAAACGGAAGAGGTGACGAGACATGAGCAAGAACTCATCCGCACCAACCACAACCTGATGGCGGTAAACGAGGAACTGGACACCTTTCTTTATCGGTCTTCACATGATCTCATTGCTCCGGTAAAATCCATAAGAGGCCTTCTTTACCTCGTGAAGGCATCTAAAGATGAACTTCCTCAGTATTTGGATTTGATGGAAAACAGAATCTTAAGATTGGAAAACACTCTGCTAGAAATTAATAGCTATGTGAAAAACAGCAAAAGCGACCCTCTAGCGACAAATATTCGGCTTCATAGCCTGGTCAATGAGGTCTGGGCAGATATCGAGTTTATTGAGCATGCCGACAAACTCACATTCATGAATGAAGTTGACAGTGATCTGGAAATAAAATCCGATCCGGGACTCTGGAAAATGATCATCCACAATCTTCTGATTAACGCTATCAAATACCACGACGGTCGCAAAGAAAGCTCGTTCGTTCGTGTATGGCATTCCATCGATAACAAAGTGTTTACTTTGAAAGTGGAAGACAATGGACAAGGAATAGCCTCAGAATCGTTACCCCGTGTATATGACATGTTTTTCCGGGCAAACGCAAATTCAAAAGGATCGGGTCTTGGACTGTTTTTGGTTAAAAAGATGGTCGACAAGTTAGGAGGAACAATCAATATAGAGTCAGAATACGCCAAAGGAACGCTGGTGTCGGTCAGTTCGTCGACGCTTTCCTTCAAGGTCAATCAACCCGAAACGAGGCAAACACACACGAGTCACCTATTGTAAGGCAGCAATGTGGAGCGTTAGCTTGCCTAAAACAGATAATAAAGGGTTGCACGGGGAGCAGAGGCTTCAGAAATCTAACCTGGGAATTTTGTTGTCTATTACCATTTGCTACATCTCTCCCATCAACTCCGCAAAAAGCTCATACGACTTTAGGCGATCCTGGCTACTGTACATATGGCTGGCGACCATAATTTCGTTTACCCCAGTCTTTTGTAAGAAGTCGCTGGTCTTTTCTTTCACTGTTTCCTTGCTGCCCACAAAAGCATAGTGCAAGAAACGCTGAAAGGCAGGTTCATCCATAAAGGCTCTGATCTGCGGCTCCAGCGGCGCAGGTGGCCTCAGCTGATCACGGTTGTTGGTCAGTATGCCCAACACCATCCTCACCAGCGAAGACGCCAGCAACTCGGCTTGCTCGTCGGTATCGGCGGCAACCACATTCACGCAGGCAATGGTATAGGGCTCCTGAAGGGCCGCCGAGGGCTGAAACTCGTTGTAATAGACATTGAGTGCCTCAAACAAATGCGTTGGTGCAAAATGGCTGGCAAAAGCATAAGGAAGGCCTTTTCTGGCCGCCAGGTGGGCACTATCGGTGCTCGAGCCGAGAATGTACAAAGGGACATCCACCCCTTCGGCTACGTAGGCCCTCACCTTTTCATCTGCGTTGTCGTCAGCGAAATAATGTTGAATCTCCCCTACTTCCTCGGGAAACCTGTAAGCAGCGTGCATTCGCTCCCGACGAATGGCGTAGGCTGTTTCCTGATCGGTGCCAGGTGCTCTGCCAAGGCCGAGGTCAATCCTGTGAGGAAACAATGAGCCCAGCGTGCCAAACTGCTCCGCCACAATCAGTGGGGCATGATTTGGCAGCATAACACCCCCGGAACCAACCCTGATAGATTTGGTCCCGCCTGCAATATGCCCTATGAGCACAGGCGTAGCTGAGCTGGCTATGCTGATCATGTTATGGTGTTCCGCCAGCCAAAAGCGGGTGTACCCCCATTTTTCAGCATTTTGCGCCAACAACAAACTGTTTTTAAACACATCACCTGTGGAGGATCCCGCAGGCACCGACGCCAACTCCAGGATGGAGTAGGGTACTTTTCCTTTCTTCATATTCACACCAGACCAATTGTATCAATAGGCAAATGAAAAAAGGGCCTGGTTGGTTCACATAACCTGCTACTATTTCAATTTAACCGTCTTTGGATCTACGCCTTCCCCGATCAGCATTTGCTTGGCCGGGCTGGAAAAGTCGGTTTTTGAAAATGTTAGGTTGGTGGTTTTGTTACCCTGAATGGAAACCGGCTTTCCCTCATGGGACACTACTTTGAACCCTGAAAAGGTAAGGTTATGGGCATTGTAGATCGTGAAGGGACTTCCTTCTGTTACGACGACAGTGACATTCTTAAAACTCATCCCATCCGCATCGATGATAGAAACACCCTTCTTGCCTGACAGATAAACATTGTCAAGGTTCACATTTTTAAGGTTCATTTCAGGCAGTCCCTGAAAGAAACCTGCCACACCAGAGTTAACCGATCGGATATTCTTCATGTAAATGTCTTTGAACGAAGGGGTTTCCTCTGTTACCGATACGGGCGTGTCGTCGATCTCAGGCGTCTCCTGATCGTCCTCCAGAATAGGCGACTGCCCACCGTAGAAAAGATTGAAGCGAATCGGCTCGGCAGCAATATCGTACATGTCAATGTCGGAGATGTACACGTTCTCCACCACGCCACCACGTCCTCTGGTGCTTTTGAATCGCAAGCCACAGTCAGTACCAATGAAGGTGCATTTTGACACATGCACGTTCTTTACCCCACCCGACATTTCGCTACCAACGGTGAATCCACCATGACCGTGGTAAACAATGTTGTTGAACACCACCAAGTTTTCAGTTGGGACGCCTCTTTTTCTGCCATCGGCATCTTTCCCCGATTTGATGCAAATGGCATCATCACCCACATCAAAGGAGTTGTTGTACACCCAGGTATTTTTACACGATTCGATGTCAATGCCATCGCCGTTTTGCGAATACCACGGGTTACGCACAGTCAGGTTTCTTACGATCAGGTTCTCACACATAAGTGGATGTATGTTCCACGCAGGTGAATTTTGAAAGGTCGGTCCATCGAGCATTACATTCCTGGAGTTCCGAATGCTGATCATCACCGGTCTCAAAAAGTCTTTGTACTCCTTCATCTCATCCATTGATGCGTTGTCAGGGACATTGAAATTACTGGTCGCCTCAATCCCTTTCTTAAAGCTTTCTGAAGGATACCATGTATTGCCGTCGTCACTTACCAGTCCACCACCGGCCACAATCTCTTTCCACTGCTGGCTCGACACTTTACTTCTTTTCACCATCCGCCAGGCATCCCCGTTGCCATCGATAACACCCTTTCCTGTGATGGAAATGTTTTCCACTTCAAGAGCGTTGATCGGAGATATGCATCTGTAGGTATCAAGTCCTTCAAAGCTCGTAGCCACTATGGGGTACAGCGCTTTGTCGTCCGAGAAAAGAATAAGGGCTCCTTCCTCCACGTGTAAATCGAGGTTGCTTTTAAGCGTGATCGGCCCTGTCAGCCAAATACCTCTCGGAACCACCAGGTGCCCCCCTCCTTTGCTCACAATGGCCTCAATGGCCTTTGCAAAAGCCTCGGTGTTAAGTGTAGCTCCATCAGGCACACCCCCGAAATCCAGCAAGCTCGCCCGATTGGTCGGAATAACAGGCTCTGTCATTTTGGGCATGTCGAATTCGAGCTTGGGAAAAGGAGTAGCCCCCTGGCCTGACGAAAGATGGGAAATGAAGAAGAAAAGACTGGCTATTTTCAGTTTCATAAGTTCAAGCGATTAAAATCGTGCTGGAGAGGTTTGTAATCAACAAGCGTAAAAGAGTAACCATCGTGTACTTGCTAATCGTAGCAGGTAAATGAAAATCAAGCCCTCTGCCTAGTTCAACAACCCTATGTAAAGACGAATTTAACGGAGAAGCCACCCACAAGCGGAGTGCAACGAAACGAAGAAGGATAAGAACAAAAAACCGAAGCGTTTCTGCTTCGGTTTTGAGCCCCCTGCCGGGATTGAGGATCAAGCGGAAAATCTGTGGAGTAAGACTCTGAAATAACGTTATACCAATTGGCGAACGATAGACAATAAAGAAGCAAAACTGGTTCAATGCGTCCCGCTTGGACCTTTTGTTTCTTTATGTAATGAGAAGATACTCTTGCAAAAAAAACAATCCCCAGAAATATTGCTTGATCCGGGATTGAACGGGGACGCCCAGTCCAGCGACCGGTCGCTGGACAACAAAAAAGCACCGATAGCGAACTATCAGTGCTTTCAAAAGAGCCCCCTGCCGGGATCGAACCAGCGACCTACTGATTACAAGTCAGTTGCTCTACCAGCTGAGCTAAGGAGGCTTCTCTCCATTTGTGTTTCCTTATTTCACTGCGACCCTCCGATTACAAGCAGTTGCTCTATCGGAACGCCGAACCGCAGCTAAGCTAAGGAGGCCTACTATTGCTAGTATTTTGCGATTTCCCTTGCGATTATTCCGTTTGGGACTGCAAAACTAATCGGCTGATTAATTATTGCAAACACTTATTGTGATTTTTTTAAGAGGTTTCGTGAATCACCTTAAGTTGCTCCTTCAAGCCATCCAATTCCTCTTCGGCCTTAACGATTTTTTCGTCAAAGTCGGCCTTCAGCTTGTCAGCTTTTCTGGATGACGCCAGGAACTCCAGGTTGTTTCTCCAAACGGCTATGTCATTTTCCAACGTAGCAATTTGGCGCCTTACCTGTCCCTCCTTTTGGTAGATTTTGCGTTCGCCATGTGGCTCGCTCTTGATCTTACCCACCTGCATGGCCGTCTTAAACTTACGCTGTTCATCCTCGGGCAGTGACTCCGCCGCCTTGTTGAGGGCGTCGATGGCCTCCTGATATTTTTTCTGGATGGTCTTCATTGCATTTCTCGGCACGAAACCAATCTGGCTGTACTTTTCCTGAAAGCCGCTAATGATATCCAGATCGAGGCTTTTCTCACCTGCCAGTTTTAGCAACTGCTCGCAAATGTCCTCTTTCTTTTTCAGGTTGTCATAGTACTCCTTCTCTGCCCCCTTGCTTTGTGAACGCTTCCTTTCAAAGAAATGATCACATGCAGCCTTGAACTTATGGAAGATCTCCTCCTTTACTTTTTCGGGTACAGGCCCTACCTCTCTCCACTGCTGCTGCAATTGCTTGAGCTGATTGGCCGCAGAATCCCATTCCTCACTATCTTTGAGAGTGTCCGCCTTTGCTACCAGCTCTTCTTTCAGCCTCAGATTTTCATGACGTTTTCCTTCAAGGGTCTTGAAGAACCCGCTCTTGTTGCTGAAGAACGTTTTGAACGCTCCCCAGAATCTCTTATTTATCTTCTTGGCGCTTTCCTTTGGCACACCACCAACAGCTTCCCATCTCTTTTGAAGCTCCAGCACTTCCTTCGTCTTCTTATTCCACTCATTGATCTTGTCAGAAGTGAACGACACAAATGTCTCGGCCTCCTCACAAAGCTTTGTCTTCACCTCCATGTTGGCTTTCAGCTCCACCTTGAGTTCATCCACCATCTCACGGCGCTTGGAATAAATGAGATCAGAAGCGGCCTTAAAACGTTGCCAAATTTCTTCCTGAGATTCTTTTGGCACCGGCCCCAGGTGTTTGAACTCTTCGTGAAGAACATTCAACTCTTTTACAGCATGTTTGATGTTCTCTTCTTTAGTAAGCGCTTCGGCTTTATCACAAAGCTCAAGTTTCGATTCGAGGTTTTTCTTTCTATCGAGTTCCTTGAGTTCAAAATAAATGCTTCGGTTATCGTAGAAGCGATCGATGAGGGCATTGTAGTTGGCCCAAAGGGTTTTTGCGTACTTGCCCGGCACCTGGCCAATCACCTTCCACTCATCCTGTATCTTCTTCAGGGCGGTAATGGAGGTTGTATTCTCCTCGCCATCTACCAAATGACGAAGCTTTTCCAAAACATCTATCTTCTTCTTGTAATTATCTTCTTTTTGCTGCTCCAGATTCTGAAAAAGCTTGTGCTTTTTCTCCCGGAACAATTTATAGTTCTCTTCGAAACGATAGGCAAAATCATTTAACCTAAACTCAAACGAGTCTTCCTCTCCCCCATCTGCCAGGTATTTTTTCAGCGCTTCTTCCCTGTCATGAGCAACCAGCTCGTCGTGAACCGCCTTTAGTTCCCTTACTATCCGATCTGCTTTGCGCACGTCGTCCCAGTGAAGCACCTCGGTAAACTTATCTACCAACTGCTCAGGTGAATAATGGCTATAGTCCTCTGCTTCTTCGTGCTCCTCGCTGTCCTCCTCCTCTTCCGCATCGTCATCGCCTGAAGCATCAGCCGCCTCGGCTACTACCTTAGGTTCTTCTTTCTTCTCTTTTTTGTCACCAGAGGCTTCTTCGCCAGCAACACCTTCCTGTTTTGATTCATGCGTTAGCTCTTTGCTTTGTGTTCCTGCTTCCGCTTGCGCCGGTGCTTCGGCCTCCGTCGCATCCTTTGCGGTTTCCTCCGCCTTCACTTCTTCCACAGCGGCAACTTCGGGCTTGGGCTGGCTTTCTTCTGTTTCAGACGCCACCGCTTCATCGGTGCCAGCCAACTCTGGTGTAGCCTCCGGAACGGCGTCTGCAGGAAGTTGCTCAGATTCATCCGATTCTATCGGTACTTCGGCAGCAGGTGTTTCAGCTTCTGTTTCTTTCTTTCCGTCTTCATCACGGACATCTACCGAGGGTTGAGAGTCGTCATTGGCAACACTATCACCGGAGTTAACTTCCTCCGAAGCAGTTTTGCTCAACTTCTCATCACCGTCAGACACTTCTTTCTCATTGTTCATCGTGCGCTCCTTGATCAGGTTCTATAGTCTCTGCAATTTAATAATATTAATTCATGTGTCTAATATTTGATTCTATTGCATTGACGATTGGATTTGGACAAAACTACGTTGTGGATATCATTTAAACGTGATTTTGCTCCATTAGACAATTTTGACTCTCAATATTGCATTCCTGTGGTAGGTCTAATTAAGCCTTGGATCCGCAGGGAAATTGGAAAACGCTCTGAATTTACCGCCCATATCTTTGAGCACCTGCCTCCATAATTCCTCATGTGAATACCTAAAAATATACTGCAGCGCCGTTCTCTTATTTACAATCCAGCTATTGGCATCCAACTCTTCCGAAAGCTGCCCTGCTCCCCAGCCAGAATAGCCGATAAAAAACCTCACTTCATCAGCAGTAACCAACCCTGCACTCATCAGTTCCATCAGTTTCTCAAAATCACCACCCCAATAAATTCCTTTGGCAATTTCCCGCCCCTCTTCCATCAAATGCGGCGAACAATGTACAAAATGAAGCGTATCCTGCTGGACTGGCCCCCCAATAAACAGTGGAATTTCATCATCAGGCGCATCCTCAATCACCTCTGCGAGCGATAGTTCAGAAAGCCTGTTAAGTACAAAACCAATTGAACCATTGACGTCATGCTCACATAGCAAGATCACCGATCTCTCAAAATTCGGGTCTGAGAGGTAGGGCTCTGAGATGAGTAAGTCTCCTTTGTTGGGATTTACCCGTTTAAATGCGTCGAAATGCTCCATTCGGTTTATTCAAAGTCCTTTTGACTACTCCTTTGTTTAAGAGACAACAACTAACTGCTATACACCTAAGAACTGTTCAAATTGAGAACAACTTAGACCCGTTGTTGCCTTACTTAGCTGCAAGACCACATTGCATATATAACATTAATAATAGTCAAATTGTAAGGGCTATTCATAAATTTGAGTCGGATTTGAAAAATACTAAGAAAATGAATATCGCAGATCTGAGAGAAGAATATTCCAGCCAGGTTCTCAACGAGGCGGCTGTAGAGAAAGACCCGCTGCTTCAATTCAACAAGTGGTTTCAGGAAGCGCTTGAAGTAAAAGTGAAAGAACCTAATGCCATGACCTTGTCCACCGTTTCTCCCGATGGACAACCACATGGCAGAATCGTGCTTCTGAAAGGACTGGAAGATGGTGCTTTTCAATTCTTCACTAACTACGAAAGCCACAAGGGCAAAGAACTTGCGCAAAACAACCGAGCTTCTCTGACATTTTTTTGGGCCGACCTTGAAAGACAAGTGCGTATTGAGGGAAGCGTGACGAAGCTAACCGAGGCAGCGTCCTCCAGGTATTATCACTCCCGGCCTTTGGGTAGCCAAATCGGTGCCTGGGTAAGCTTGCAGAGCGAATCGATACCGGACAGGGCATTTTTAGAAAAGAAAACAGAAGATTTCAAGATGAAATTTAGTGGGCTGGCAGAAATACCAAAACCGGACTACTGGGGTGGCTATGGACTGGTGCCAGTGTTGGTTGAATTCTGGCAGGGACGACCAAGCAGGCTGCATGACAGGATCGTGTTCAAAAAAGGCGCAGACGGCTCCTGGCGAATTGAGCGCCTTTCTCCCTGATGGAGGCTAAAAGTGACTTACTATTGTAAGTGAAACAGGTCTTTTACTCCTAAATGCCGCTCAACGGTAAATCCCTCCCCATAGGCAGCACCAATTGAGTGTCCAAGCTCCTTTCCCCTACTTTCCAGCATCTTCATAAACTCCGGAGAGGAAATAAATGTGCTCGGCTCTTTGCTGGCAGGATCATAAAATTGCGATTTAAAGCATTTGATCGCCTGCATTTTCTTTTCCCAAGCAGCTGATACATCAACGATGAAATCGGGCATAATGAAGTTGCTTTGGATATAGTGATACACATTTTTCGCCCTCCAAGGTTGCTGAGGGTTGCCATCAATACGGGTTTCGACCATTCTAAGACCCGACACAAAACTTGCTTCTGACACCAGGCTGGAGGCCCTGCCATGGTCAGGATGGCGGTCACGGATGGCGTTTGCTAAAATGATCTCGGGTTGATACTTCCGTATCATTTTCACCACCTCAAGCTTGTGATGTTCATCTTCGGTAAAAAACCCGTCACGAAACCCCAGGTTCTCCCTGACGTGAATACCCATTACCTTGCTTGCTTCAGCAGCTTCGGCGGCTCTCAGTTCAGGTGTACCTCTTGTCCCAAGCTCTCCTCTCGTAAAATCAACAATGCCTATTTTCCTGCCCATCTCAATGTGAGAGATTAGCGTTCCTGCACAGGCGAGTTCGGCGTCATCGGGATGCGCCGTAAAAACAAGAATATCGAGTTTCATTTAATTAATGCGCAGCCTTTGACCTACTCTGATTACCGAATTTCTTGAAATGCCGTTGAGCCTGCAAAGCTTTGTAACCGACACACCATACCTGTTGCCGATGCCGCTAAGGGTGTCACCACTCCTCACTCGGTGTACGATCACCTTATTGGCCTCTTCAAGGTAAGCGAAGGATGCTCTTGTGAGTGTGTACTTCTGATCTATCAGGCAATTAGTATCAAAATCAAAAAACTCTTTTGGGTCGATGGCATTGCCCTGATACCTCACCTCGAAGTGAAGGTGTGGGCCGCTGCTTCTTCCGGTACTTCCACCCCAGCCTACCAAATCTCCAGCCTTGATTTCGTCACCAACATTCACCAGGCGCTTTGATAAATGTCCATAGAGGGTTTCCACACCATTGTAGTGCCTCACAAGCACATAGTTGCCGTAGCCAGGTCTGTCATAGTTCGCCATTCTTACTACACCATCGAAAGCCACTTTCACAGAGTCGCCTGTTGTAAGTCGCAAATCGACACCATAATGCCAGCGATACCTGCGCAAGCCGAAATCAGACGTAATCACCGACTTTTTCAAGGGATTCTCCCAAACTAACCCTACCTCCGGGTAAAATAATGTCAGCTCAGTAGTGTCTTTGTAATCCAAACCGTTGAATTTGTAAGGGTTGACTCTCTGCGAGTCCCAAATATTGTAGTAGTCTTCAGCGGAAAGCCATACCGAGTCAAGGGACAGCTTGTCGGAAACAGCCACCTCATGGCCATAAGAAAGTATCAATGGTGGTGTAGCCGGACCTCCTTCGGCAGGTGGAGCCATCGCTTCCAGTTCTGCTGTAATGAGGCTATCGAGAAAATCAAAATCAACCGCAAAGGCGTCGTTGGAAACCACAAATAGCGGTGCGGGAGGTATTGGGGCCGGGGTTTCTCTCTTCTTAAAAGAGAAAAAGCTTTTGACCCACGATTTGCTTTCCTGCGCTCGTGATTCAAAAGCTAATAATATTACTACCCAGGCCGCTAGTAGTAAACTTTTCTTGATCATGGCTGCTAAGATACTGCCAATTCTTTCTCCGCCAAAAATCTTTCTGCATCCAATGCACCCATACATCCGCTGCCGGCTGCCGTCACGGCCTGCCTGTAAATATGATCCTGAGCATCTCCGGTGGCAAAAACCCCTTCTATATTTGTTTTGGACGAGCCCGGAATCGTCTTTATATAGCCGTTTTCGTCCATATCAAGCCATTCCTTGAAAATGTCCGTATTGGGTTTGTGTCCAATAGCCACGAAAAATCCTCCAACTTTAAGCTCCCTCTTCTCTCCCGTTTGAGTATTTACCACTCTTACGGCATTTACTTCCTTGTCGCCAAGCACCTCTTCTGTCTCGGTATTCCAGAGAATTTCTATGTTTTTGGCATTTTTCACCCTTTGCTGCATGATCACAGAAGCCCGCATTTCGTCTCTTCTCACAATCATGTACACCTTGCTACATATCTTCGACAGGTAGCTGGCTTCTTCAGCAGCTGTGTCTCCAGCTCCGACAATTGCTACGTCCTGGCCACGGAAAAAGAAACCATCACATACAGCGCAAGCAGACACGCCATGGCCGTTTAGCCTTTGCTCCGACGGAAGGTTCAGCCATTTGGCTGATGCACCCGTTGACACAATCACAGCCTCGGCAGTGATCTCATGTGTTTCATCTACAATTACTTTGTGTGGATAGGAAGAGAAATCGACAGATGTAGCCAGTCCATAGCGGATATCCGTTCCAAATCGCTCTGCTTGCTTTTGAAAGTCGGTCATCATCTGAGGCCCCATGATCCCTTCAGGGTAGCCAGGATAGTTTTCTACGTCCGTTGTAATGGTTAGCTGACCGCCGGGCTGGCCGCCAGTATACAAAACCGGCTTCAGACCAGCACGAGCAGCGTATATAGCTGCAGTGTATCCTGCGGGCCCAGAACCGATAATCAACACTTTAACTTCTTCTTTTGTCATCTCGAAATATTATTTGCTGTCAACTGTAACACCAATTTAAACGCAAAAGATCGTTTGGTGTCAACGAAAAAAGGTCTCTTTTGAGACCTTTGCTAAATTTTTTGAGTCTTACTACCCCAAGTACGGCTTAAGGGCCTTACTGCGGGATGTATGCCTCAGTCTTCTGATGGCTTTCTCCTTGATCTGGCGAACCCTTTCCCTGGTCAGATTAAACTTCTCACCTATCTCCTCGAGGGTCATTGCATGCTCTCCGTTAAGTCCAAAGTAAAGTGAAATAACGTCGGCTTCTCTGGTTGTAAGCGTAGAAAGTGCCCTCTGTACTTCTTTGCGAAGGGAGTCGTTGATAAGGCCCGAATCCGGAGTCTCCTCCATGTCGTTTTCCAGTACATCCAGCAAGCTGTTCTCTTCGCCCTGAACAAACGGTGCATCCATCGACACATGACGACCAGATATTTTCATGGTGTCCACAACCTCGCTGGTAGATACCTCCAATACTTCGGCAAGTTCATCCGGAGATGGCTCACGTTCATATTTTTGCTCAAGCTCAGAAAAGGTTTTTGAAATCTTATTTAACGACCCCACCCTGTTCAAGGGAAGGCGCACAATTCTGGATTGCTCGGCCAATGCCTGAAGAATCGACTGGCGAATCCACCAAACTGCATAAGAGATAAACTTAAAACCTCTGGTTTCGTCGAATCGCTGAGCTGCCTTAATAAGGCCCAGGTTTCCTTCATTGATCAAATCACCCAGCGAAAGCCCCTGGTTTTGGTATTGTTTGGCTACTGACACCACAAATCGAAGGTTGGCTTTGGTCAGTTTCTCCAAAGCCATTTGGTCTCCTTCTCTTATTCGTTTAGCTAGTGTTACTTCTTCATCGGGGGTAAGCAGGTCTACTTTACCTATTTCCTGGAGATACTTGTCAAGCGACTGACTCTCACGATTGGTAATCTGCTTACTTATCTTTAACTGTCTCATTCAATATCTGACTTTTTAAAGCCTAATAGACTAAACAATAATATAAAAAGGTAAAGTTCCTTTCTCTAATGTTCCCGCTTTTTTTTTGACAAATGTTAGTTGCTTGTTTCCTGGTTTCGCTCAGGCCGAGGTATCAAAACCTTTCTTGACAGTCTATATTTACCGGTTTTCTTGTCTACTTCAGTCAATTTTACCTTAATTTCCTCACCTACCTCGAGAATACCGTCTAGTTTTTCGATTTTCTCCCACTTGATTTCGGAGATATGTAGAAGGCCATCTTTGCCCGGCATAAACTCAACAAATGCACCAAATGGCATAATTGACTTCACTTTTCCATCGTACACTTCACCAACCACTGGCACGGCAACAATAGCGTTTACACGCTTCACGGCCTTGTCCATCGACTCCTGGTCATTGGCAAAAATACTCACAACACCTCCAGTAGCAATTTCTTCAATGATAACAGTGGCCCCAGTTTCCTTTTGGATTTCCTGAACAATTTTTCCTCCAGGCCCGATCACCGCACCGATCATTTCCCGTTCGATATTAATCCTCACGGATCTTGGCGCATGAGGTTTCAAATCTGCATTAGGAACGGACAATGTCTTCTCAATTTCGTCCATGATGTGCAAACGACCAGCTTTTGCCTGATTAAGTGCCTCTTCAAGCACCTGATAGGAAAGTCCGTCAACCTTGATGTCCATCTGGCAGGCAGTGATGCCATTGCGGGTTCCAGTCACTTTGAAGTCCATGTCGCCCAGGTGATCCTCGTCGCCAAGGATATCGGAAAGAATGGCATATTTGCCAGTTTTGCTATCAGAGATCATCCCCATAGCAATGCCTGTTACGGGCGCTTTGATTTTGATACCAGCGTCCATCAGGGCCAGCGTGCCTGCACAAACGGTTGCCATTGACGAAGAACCGTTCGATTCCAGCACGTCAGACACAATGCGAATAGTGTAAGGGTTTTCTTCCTCAGGGGGCAAAACCTGCTTGAGGGCTCTCATGGCCAGGTTACCATGACCAACTTCTCTACGTCCGGGGCCTCTGTTAGGCTTTACTTCGCCAGTTGAAAACGCCGGGAAATTGTAGTGGAGTATAAACTTATTGAAGCCCTTCATCAAAGCGCTGTCAATCATCTGTTCATCCAGCTTGGTACCAAGTGTGACTGACGCAAGGGCCTGCGTTTCACCTCTTGTGAAAATAGCTGAACCGTGGGCTCCGGGCAGGTAGTTTACCTCACTCCAGATATATCTTATTTCGTCAAGATTACGTCCATCCAAGCGCTTTCTTGAGTCGAGAACAAAGTTACGAACGGCTTCCTTCTCAATGTCGTGATAGTATCTTTTGACGAGATCCTTGTCAATAGTTTCTTTCTGCTCCTCGGTAAACGATTCTACATATTCGTCGACAATGGCAGCAAACTGCTCTTTGCGATCAGACTTAGAAGGCATCTGCTTGGCAGCAACTTTATAACATTTGTCATAAAGTTTTTCGTGCATGTCCTTTTTTAGGGCCTCATCGTTGTTTTCGTGATTGTAGGTGCGCTTCACAGTTTTTCCGGCAGCTGCTTCCAGCTCCTTCTGCACCTGGCAATGTATTTTAATTGTGTCGTGCGCAATTTTCAACGCTTCAAGCATTTCTGCCTCAGACACTTCCTTCGACTCGCCTTCCACCATCAGGATATTGTCGTAAGATGCTGCGACAACAAGGTCGAGTGTAGCAGTCTTAGCTTGTGCCGCTGTAGGGCTAATCACATACTGACCGTCAATTTTGGCTACCCTTACTTCAGAGATTGGTCCGCCAAAAGGAATATCGGAAACAGCCAGCGCCGATGAGGCGGCAAGAGCTGCCAAAGCATCGGGCATTACATCGTCACCTGCCGAAATCAATGAAATAGCGATTTGCGTTTCTGCGTGGTAATCGTCAGGGAAAAGTGGACGAATGGCCCTGTCTACAAGTCTTGAAATGAGTATTTCGTAGTCTGACAGTCTACCTTCTCTTTTTAGAAAGCCGCCGGGTATTTTACCTGCCGCTGCAAATTTCTCCTGGTAGTCTACAGACATCGGAAGGAAATCCACTCCTTCTTTTGCGTCTTTGTTGGAAACTACTGTGGCCAGTAGCATTGTGTTGCCCATTTTGACCACCACTGAACCATCCGCTTGCTTAGCTAATTTTCCAGTCTCAATTGTAATCTCTCTGCCGTCAGCAAGGGTTATGGTTTTTGTAATGACGCTTGGATACATAAATATTAGTTAACGTATAAAAAGTAAATCAAATTTTAATTTCGATTGTTTCAGATAAGGGGAAAATAAAAAGAGGGAATCCGTTTTATGAATCCCCTCCCTGAACTTTTTACTTTCTGAGATTCAGTTCAGCTACAATTGCTCTATACCTCGTAATGTCTACCTTAACCAGGTAATCCAATAATCTTCTTCTTTTACCTACCAGCTTCAACAGCCCCAAACGAGAAGAGTGATCCTTCTTGTTGATTTTGAGGTGTTCTGTAAGGTGATTGATGCGGAAGGTGAATAATGAAATCTGAGACTCCGGTGAACCGGTATCTGTCTTAGATTTTAACCGACCATGATTCTCGAAGAGCTCTTGCTTCTTGTCTGTTGATAAATACATGCTTAGCTTAAAATAAATTGTATGAATTGAAATTAATGTGCAAAGGTAGAGAGAAGCTTATTGAAATACAAAACTCTGTATAAAATATCCTGACAGGATTATTCTCCTTCCGATTGATCTGATAAGGCTTTTTCTGTTGGCGAACCCTGGCGTTTCTTCTGCACAAAGTCGGCCCATTTCTTCTTTAACCGATCCATGAACATAAGGTAAACATCGGCATCGAAAAGCCGTGAATCGTTGCGGGCCTGCCGGAGGAAAAATGCTCCGAAGGGCAACAGCACCATATTGGGCATCCAGGCGGCGACAGCGCCATCGAGCAAGCCTTCCCTGGCGTACTTTTCGCTCATGATGCTCACTACGTAGAATATAATGAAAAACCCAATGGACAGAATCACTGGCAAGCCAAAACCTCCTTTTTTGATGATGGAGCCTAATGGAGCCCCAATGAAAAACATGACCAGGCAGCTAAAGGCCAGAGCTACCTTTTTGTGCTTTTCGATAATGTGGCGATAAATTTCCGAGTTGAGGTTTTCTATTCTGGTAGCCTGATTAGCGAGGTTAGTCTTTATGTACCTGGCCTTTACCAGGGCGTCATTGACTGCCCGGGTTCTTCTGCTATTGTCGGCAAAATATTTTTCGAAAGTAATTGTATCTCTTGCTGCCTTTTTTCTTTGTAATACCAATTCCTTGGCTGCTCTAATACTATCTGCCTTCGCCTGCTCGTTAGTTTTGGCCTGAGTCTTCGCCAGCGCTTCAACGGCGGACTCTCTCGTAATGCGGGGGGCAGCAGGGGTATTCCCTGTGTTTGGAGATAAAATACTGTCTTCTACAGTGATCTTTACCTCCCCCTGCGACACCGCTACGGCCTCCCTTTCCTTGCTCGTGGCAGCCCTGATAGAGTCAATTTTCCTTTGTCTTCTTTCCTTCAGGTGGTAGTCGTACATTCCATCGGCATTATTGAGCAGATTGAGCCTGACTTCGCTGACCACGCCCTGCATAGAGTCAATGTCATGGGCAAGCTCGCCCATGTCTTTCATGAGTCTGTTGCCGGCAAAAAGCTCCTGTTTGGTACGGTTGAGGTCAAATGAAGCCAGACTGAGCACCATTTTCATTTGACTGAACTCGTTTCTTGCCAGGTCGTTCACCCCACCAAAACTGGCTGTTCTGTTAAATTCATTTTGCCTTGATTCCTGGTAAGAATTGCCATCATAGAGCTCAAAAACGAGGTAGCGGTCATTCAAGATGGTATACATTCTGCATGAATCAGCCACAGTGACGCTATTATTGCCCATTTCTCTGGTGTGATCGTAAATGATCACGTCTTTCATCGACACACCATCAGGAAACTTCTGATTGACTTTGATGCTATAGTTGGGAATGCCATTATAAAACTGACCTTCCCGGATATCCAGCGAAGGCTTTTTCTGCCTGATGTCATAAAGCAGGCTGTAGGCATTGATATTGGCTTCGGGCACAATGAAGTTGTTGTTCATGAAGGCCAAAACCACTAAAAATAAGACAGCGATAAAAAGTGGCCTGAGGGTTCGAACCAGCGAAATACCTGCTGACTTGATGGCGGTTAGCTCGAAATGCTCTCCCAGGTTTCCAAAGGTCATAAGAGACGAGAGCAGTATCGCTAACGGCAAAGCCACCTGTGACATATTGATGCTGAAGTAAAAGATAAGCTCGGCAAAAACGCTAAAACCGAGATCCTTTCCCACGAAATCGTCGAAGTACTTGAGCATATATTGCACAAGCAAAATAAACACCACCACCAAAAAGGTGAGGAAGAAGGGGCCGAAAAATGATTTTAGTATAAGCTTATCAAGTTTCTTCATGCCTGCGGAAAAGTGCTTTGCAGATTAAGGTGCGAGCAACACCTGTTAATTAACCGCAAAAGTAGGCAAAAAGTATTCCTTAACCACCGACTATTTCTTTTAGCGTGTGGATCATTGATTCCCAAAGATCTTCCAATTCTTCAAGATCATCCATGTCAGAATAGTCGGTGATCTTGAGGTAGGTTGACTGCGTCATTTCGTTTTCCTCGAGCTTCAGCTCTACGTAATTGGGGTCGTCATTGTCTTCAGTGCCTTCAAAAACGAACTTAACAAGGCTATTGGCTCGGTGTGAAGTCATCTTAGCTTTGTTTTTCTCCCCGTCCCAAATGAATATGTAGTCCTTGTCTTCGTTGATGTTTACATCGTCGGCAAACCACTGCGCCAACCCACTCGCTGAACTCACATATGGAAAAAGCATTTTTTTCGATGCCCTGAATTCAAACTCTGCTATATACTTGTAGTTACCCATATCGAACTTCTTCAAAAGTGCCTTAATGTATTAAAAATAAAATTGAAGTGAACATAATTTATTTTTTAATAGCCAAATGAGGTGCTTAAGTACTGCGATTCGAACCAACCAGAGGGTCTTTCAATCTTATCGATATGTTCTTCCCCAATAAAAGTTGAAGATTATGGTTGGCAATTAGAAAACAATCTTCATACATTTGCACTCCCATTTTTGGGAGATTAATGGCGGGGTAGCTCAGATGACCTACCCGGCCGGGATAGAGCGCAGGATTCATATCCGCTAGCTAGCGGACGGAAGTTTGATACTGTGAAGAAGATATTTGAAGTAATTGATTTGGCGGGGTAGCTCAGATGGTTAGAGCGCAGGATTCATAACCCTGAGGTCGGCAGTTCGATCCTGCTCCCCGCTACAGTAAGAAAGCAGCTCAAAAGGCTGCTTTTCCTTTTTCGACTATGTTCACCGTTTACGCACTACATAGCGCCAAATTCAATAAGATTTATATCGGCTACTCATCCGATATGGAGAATCGACTAGATGCCCACAACATCTATCAAACCAAAGGCTATACTTTCCGGTATCGTCCATGGGTTGTAGTTTATACAGAATCCTACCCGACAAAAAAAGAGGCGATGATCAGGGAGAGGCAACTTAAGTCGGCGAAAGGAAGAGAATTCATTTGGAACTTAATCAACTACAGGCAAGATGATTAGAGCACAGCGTTCCTTCCGCCAGTAGTCGGACAAATGATCCGCCGGTTGGCGGACGGCCAGTGAATCCTGCTCCCCGCTACAGTAAGAAAGCAGCTCAAAAGGCTGCTTTTCCTTTTTCGACTATGTTCACCGTTTACGCACTCCCTCCTCATGCTTTAGGATCAATCTGTATTTCTGAGGGGATTGATTTTTGGCATGGTTATTTTGTGCTTGCATAAAAAAGCAAAAGATCCAAGCCTATCCGACTGGAGAAGCCCGACCGGGCGAGACGCATTGAGCCAGTTTTACTTTTTTATTGCCGCCTATTTACTGCATCGAATAACTTTCCCTTTGAGTTTTATCGTTCAGGTTTTCCGCTTGATCCATGCGTTGTTGGTTCCGAAAATATATTTGACATCAGTTGATGACTTGAGCATATTCGCTAAATATCGTTAAGGTTTAATTGCATATTTTTACCAACGCCTATAGCTACTTAAACTTATTCTAATGAAGGATTCACCTACTAAAACTACTGTTAAGCAGCTTCTAAGTATTCCCGTAATGGTGGCTGCACTGGGGTACCTTGTCGATATGTATGATCTATTCTTGTTTAGCATCGTTAGGGTGCCAAGTTTAAAGTCGCTTGGTCTTACAGATGAACAGGTGTTGAGTGATGGAATTCTACTGCTGAACCTGCAGATGGTGGGGATGCTCATTGGCGGGTTGTTTTGGGGTGTGCTTGGCGACAAAAAAGGAAGGTTGTCTGTTCTGTTCGGGTCCATTTTAATTTATTCGATTGCCAATATTGGAAATGGGCTGGTGACAACTATTGAGCAGTATGCCGTGCTAAGGTTTATTGCAGGATTCGGTCTTGCCGGCGAATTGGGAGTGGGAATTACTTTGGTCGTAGAAATCCTCCCTAAGAATATTCGGGGTTATGGAACGACATTAGTAGCTACTATGGGCGTTTTTGGCGCATTGCTTGCCTTTTTGATTGTCCAGTTTTTTGAGTGGCGAGTTTCCTATTTTATCGGAGGTGGACTTGGGCTGTTGCTCATGGCATTAAGATTAAAAGTTTTTGAATCTGGTATCTTCCTGCAATTAAAACAGCAAAACGTCAGGCGGGGAGACATACGTATGCTGTTCAATAATAAAGCGAGATTCTTAAAATATATGACCAGCATTGTTGCTGGCATGCCTATATGGTTTGTGGTCGGCATCCTGATTACCTTCTCTCCTGAAATTGGCAGAGCGATGCGCCTTGGCCAACCAATTGATGCGGGACAGGCAGTGCTTTTTGCGTTTGCGGCACAGGTGGCGGGCAATCTGGCAAGTGGTTTTCTCAGTCAATATTTACAAAACAGAAGACAGGTGATTTTTTCGTTCATGCTGGGCTCATTTTTTCTGACAGTTATCCTCCTATTAGCACCTTTCTCAAGCACAACTCTGTTCTACCTGCTATGTGGTTGCCTGGGCTTTTTCAGCGGCTATTGGACACTTTTCATCACTGTGGCAGCCGAGCTGTTTGGCTCCAATCTGCGTGCAACCGTGGCTACCACCGCCCCTAACTTTGTGAGGGGAACGATCATTCCACTCACCTCTATTTTCCTGGTAATGAAAGGCTATATCGGAACCATTAACAGTGCCCTGGTTACCGGAGTTCTCACTTATTTAGCAGGCATGATAGCACTTTACTATCTGGAAGAAACCTTTAAGAAAGACATGAGCTTTGTCGAAGAAGCCTGATATGAGTAAAAGTGATTTCATATTGCGGCCGCTGAAATTGAACGATATCAGTGCAGCAATGAACTTATCAACTGCTGAAGGCTGGAACCAAACAGAAAACGATTGGGCACTGCTTATTAAGGAGAGTGAAGGCACTTGTGTGCTGGCAGAGCATGATTCAAAAGTTATTGGCACCACCACGGCTATCAACTATTCACGCCAGCTAGCGTGGATTGGTATGGTGCTGGTCGATAAATCGTACCGTGGCCAGGGGGTAAGCAAAGCTTTGCTCGACCATGTTTTCAAGAACACAAGCGACATATCGATCAAACTGGATGCTACTCCCGATGGGCAGCAGGTGTATCGACGGTTTGACTTCAAAGACGAGTACCTTATCGACAGAATGGTGAATGTATCGTTGGCTAATTTTGCGTCATTCGACAACAGCGGCATAGAACCAGAGCCAGTGAAGCCCGAGAATATCAAAGAGATTGTTGCTTTTGATGCTGCTGTTTTCGGCACAAAAAGAGAGCAGCTCATTACCTCACTTGTAAAGGAATATCCAGGTAAGGCATGGATGGTAAGGCATAACAATCGGGTGACCGGGTTTGTGCTGGGAAGAGATGGCAGTAAATACCATCATGTGGGGCCGGTTTCTGCCTCAACTATTGAGGACGCTCAGGCCCTCATTGCAAAATCGGTCGGGGTGCTGATCCAAAAACCCGTGGTGGTAGATGTGTTGCAAGACAAGCAAGCTTTGATTGCTTCGTTAAAATCGCTGGGATTCACCAAACAAAGGCACTTTGTGAGAATGTACAAGGGCGAGAATCATTTCCCAGGCATTACCGGGCATTACTACTGCATCTGCGGCCCTGAATTTGGCTAGCCCACTTATTAAACCCGGGTCCTAAACCGGTTTGGGAGAACTATTGAGAATTATTTAACAGTCCTGCTTTGCAGAAATGCCTGCACAAATTCATCATCAGTCAAATGCCTGTAACTTTCACAAATCCGATCAATCTCTTCAGCCTGCCCGCCCGAAAGCACTTCCTCTGCATTTAGACAAAACCCTCCTTGTAAAAGGCCCTGCCTGCGCAGTACTTCATGAATGCCAGGAATACATCCCTTGAAAGCGTTCCTGGCATCAAAAATAACGGCATTCATATCAGTTACCTCCACCCCTTTTGCCAGCAATGTTTCTACTCCTGCATAATCATTTGCGACACACACCTTTATTTCATTGAACAGCTCAACTGCTTGCTTCGTCCAAACAGCCCAATGCCCTAACAGCCCACCAACAAACGTTTTTTCAACCTTGTCTCCATTCACCATGAATTGGTAAGGTGTGAGCAAGTCGGCAACGATGTTGTCGTCATTGCCCGTGTAGAGTGCGATTTCCTTTCTTCTGCTGGAGTGACACACCGCCCTGACCACGTCCAGCGTCTGGTACCGGTTGAAGGCGGCGACCTTGATTGCTTGCACATTGGGGATTTCGGCGAAGTCCCTCCAGAAATCATAGCTCAAATAGCGACCTCCCACGGCAGGCTGGAGATAAAAACCAAAAACCGGAATTATTTCAGCGACCGCCTCTGTGCGCTTGATGAGTTCAGCTTCTGTGTAATTGTTCAACCCACCATTGCTGAGCAAGCCAAGGTGGTAGCCGTACTTCCGTGCTAACTCAGCTTCTTTAAGCGCTTGCTCCACCGGCCCGCAAATACCCGCTACTTTAATAAAAGGACGTGCCAATTGCGCTATTGCAATTTCATCAGCAGTCATTTTGAGTACCGGCTCCAACAAATTGATTTCCGGTTTACGGATTTCGAACTGCGTGGTGTGAACGCCTACTGCCACCCCTCCTGCTCCACTGCCTATATAATAACGGGTGAGCTGTCGCTGCCTGGCTTCATCCAAATGCAATGCTGATGTGAGCGCCAGTGGATGGGCCGGAATAACCGTCCCCTCGCTTAATAACTTTGCCACAGAGGAATCGAGTTGTATATGTTTAGGCATGGGCTTAGAATTTTCCTTTTCTTTCTGAAAAGTGAGTGGGCTTATTTAAAATTTCACCCCCCTCAACGTACCATTCAAGGATAGCCTCCATCATTTGTTTCAAGCTCACTTTGGGGTAGCCAAAAAGACGAAAGGACTCGGCTGCATTCGATAATAATGAGGTGGATTGCTCTTCGTTGATAAACTGAGGCGCTATGCCCAGTATTTTTCCAAATTCTTCAGCCAGCCATCGGACTGAAACAATTTCGGGTCCGGTGACATTCAATATCTTGGCTGGTGTAGCACAATGGTGAAGCGCTCGTAAAGCTATTTCGTTGGCATCGCCCTGCCAAATCACGGTTACCGTGCCCATGGCCAGGTCAATCGGTTTGCTCTCCTTCACGGATTTGGCTATTTCCAGCAACACGCCATACGAGACGTCGTTGGCATAGTTCAGCCGGTAGATTAAAATGGGTGTGTTGCTTTTGGTGGCGAAGTATTGGAAAATGCGTTCACGGCCCAGGCATGACTGGCCATACTCGCCAATGGGCTCCGGTGGCAGCGATTCGGTAGCCCCGCCACTTACTACGGGGACGAACGGATAGACATTTCCTGTGGAGAAAACGACAATGCGGGAATTTTTGAACTTCTCTGCTACTCGTCCGGGCAGGTAGGTATTCATGGCCCAGGTAAAAGATTCATTCCCTGTGGTGCCAAACTTTGTTCCAGCGAGGTAGAGGACATTAGGCGCCTCCGGAAGCGCCTGTAGCTGGTCTTCATCGAGCAAATCAGCTGTAATTGTTTCAATACCATTTTGATGCAGCCTGGCCTGAAGACCTGGTTCAGAAAAACGGGAGACACCAATAATCCGCTTTTTTATTCCTGACTGATCCACCGCCTGCCTTGCTAACAGGGCAAGCGCCGGCCCCATTTTGCCCCCTACCCCTAAAATAAGTATGTCTCCTTCAAGCGTGGCTATGTCAGCGATAAGGGCTTGGGATGGCTGTAAATACTGCTGGTATCGTTTTTCTAAATCGTTCATCTTAATCATTCAATACAAATTCCTTTTTTGCGGCCAAATGAATCAAGGCAGCTGATTGATAGCAGTGACGTGGTGGCAATTCAGCATTCCTTCGCTCGTTCTTCTTCTTCGGAATCGTTCACCACATATTTGGAGACGAGCGGATTCTTCTAAATGTCTGTCTCACATTTTCCGTCAAGCAATGATGTCTGTAAAACCACTACTAGCCGTCTTATTTCTGGCAGCAATGTCAATTTTCAACTCTCAGTGGCGAGTTCCAACAAGTGATTAACTCCAGTTAGAAGTGCGTCAAACTTCATCAAGTTAACCCCTTCACAAGGTATAATTTTGCTGATAGTTTTAGATAGAGAAATCTAAAAATGTTACCGAAGGGAGATTACACTATTCAATAGACCTCATCAGTTCAAAACAAAGATTGTCAATCAATTGCTTCCTGCTATTGAAGGTAGCACCGACGTTAGTGAGGACGATCACCGCCGTTTTTTTATCGGGGTCTATCGCCATCGAAGTTTTGAAGCCCCCGCTCCCACCATTGTGCCACAAGAATGGTTTTTCCGTTTTGTTCTTAATGATATGCCAGCCAAGTGCAATATCAGTGTCAGGTGTTACCGAAAAGCTCATCTGCTTCATTAGACTAAGTTCACCGTTTAAAGCATCAAAACTCCAAAGGGCGTATTTCGCAAGGTCTGCTGTAGTAGAATAAATGCCCGCTGCGCCTTCCAATGCCCCCATGTCCCAGTAGGGTGTCCGTTTTCCGTTGCGGTTATAGCCCTGAACGAGGTTTTGTTTGACAGCCATCCTGTCGGCCGTTGTATTGATCATGTTGAGCGGATCAAATATCTGCCGCTGAAGCATCGTTTTGTAGTCGGTATCCTTCATCTCCGCCAACACATATCGCAGCAACCCCATGCCCAGGTTGGAGTACTCATATTTTTCACCGGGAATGCCATTGAGTTCAAGTTTTTCTGACAGATAAGTCTTCAGCTTAGTCTCTGAGCACTTCGCATAGGGGTTGTCAGCATTGAATATTGTCGTACCCATATTGGAAGGGATACTTGGCAGGCCTGAGGTGTGATTGGCTAATTGCCGGAAGGTAAAATCGGGGTTTCCCTTGAGCTTTGCACTGCTAATTTCTTTCACTAGGCCATCCAAATTGATTTTTCCCTCGTTGACCGAATTGATCAATAAATTCGTGGTGAACACTTTCGACAGAGAGCCAAGTTCAAAGACGTTATTTGAGTTAAATACTCTATGAAGTTTGTCCTCCTTTCTTTCGAGTCCATAAAAAACCAGCTTGCCATCATTAATAATCGCAATTGAAAACTGTGTCTCATTTGGAAACATGGAAACAACCTCAGCAATACTATCAATTTGAGGATCGGTTAGCCCACCCGACTGCCCCAAGTTCTCGTAGGCTGCTTGCTTGACTGGTTTAGTGACCTTGCAACTGGCAACAATCAGAAGAAATAAGCCCAAAATCATTTTGCTAAATAGGAGGCTTGTGGATAATGAACTTGTCTTCAATTTGCTCTTGTGAGTTATTGCTTGATAGATGCGCAAATCGTAAAAAGGTTGTTTATGTAATTTCGTCTTTTGCTGCTATTCTTAAAAAATGTCACTTCTCAAGCTTAAGCCTGATTTTGGTCATAACCAAAAACGAGGTCCTTTTCTTCCTTTGTAGAAAATATAGTGAATTATGCAGCAGCAGTCATCCCTTCTTTCCAAATACAATATACCAGGACCCCGCTATACCAGCTACCCAACCGTGCCTTATTGGGAGTCGGACGATTTCACCTGCAAGCAATGGACCCGAAGCTTCCAGCAAGCATTTGCTGAAACAACCGATGAAGAGGGCATTAGCCTGTACATTCACCTACCCTACTGCGAAAGCCTGTGCACATTTTGCGGGTGCAACAAACGGATTACCAGGAACCATGGAGTGGAAACGCCCTATATCAGCACTTTGCTGAAGGAATGGGACTTGTACATAGCAAGGCTTCCAAGAAAACCCGTGATTAAAGAGATACACCTGGGCGGCGGAACACCCACTTTTTTTTCTCCCGTCAGCCTGCAATGGCTAATTACCGGTATACTTTCAAAGGCCCATATGCATCCCAAAGCATCTTTCAGTTTTGAAGGCCACCCTAACAACACCTCCTATGAGCATTTGAAAACACTGGGCGAACTGGGTTTTAACAGGGTAAGCTATGGCATTCAGGATTTCGACCCGGTAGTGCAGGAGGCCATCCATCGCCATCAGACGTTTGAAAATGTGAAGCAGGTGACAGAGTGGTCAAGGGAATTGGGCTATACATCTGTCAACTACGACCTGGTTTACGGTTTGCCTTTCCAAAGATCAAACTCCATCATAGATACGATTGAGAAAGTAAAAGAACTGAAGCCGGATCGCATAGCATTTTATAGTTATGCCCATGTGCCATGGATCAAAGGAAATGGGCAAAGGAAGTTCTCAGAAGCTGATTTACCAAAAGATGATGAAAAACGAGCATTGTATGAACTTGGAAGAGACATGTTGCTGGACAACGGCTTGGTGGAAATAGGCATGGATCATTTCGCCACAAAACAGGATGAGCTTTATGAATCATCAATTAACGGACAGCTTCACCGTAATTTCATGGGCTATACAGCGTCTTCGACCAAATTACTGATCGGGTTGGGCGTTTCTTCTATCAGCGACTCATGGTATGGTTTTGCGCAGAATCACAAGGATATTGAGACCTACCAAGAGTCCGTCGAAAGTGGCTTTTTGCCCGTTTTCAGAGGGCATATACTCAACCAGGAAGATCTCATCCTCCGACAGCACATACTCGATTTAATGTGCCGGTTCTCAACAACACTGCATGAGGCACAAATGTCGTACCGCTCCATACTGGAAAGGCTGGCTGAGCCTATGCAAGATGAGCTAATTGAATTGAGCGGAGACGATGTCCGCATCACTGAAAAAGGACGTGCGTTTATCCGCAACATTTGCATGGCATTCGATAAGCGGCTTTGGCGCAAGCAACCCGAAACCCAACTTTTCTCATCCACTATCTGATGGTATGAGAGGTTTGGTGACTAAAAGGTTTGTGCTTTACTTTGAGCAAAGCCTTTTACCCAATGAAAAAACCTACCTACCTGTTATTTGCTTTGGCACTCACGATGGCCGCTTGCCAACTGTCATCAAAAAAACAAACGCTGAATGAGCTGAAGCAAAACATCGCAGCGGATTTTGAAGCCAACACCGGCGACTATGCCATTGCCTTCAAGGATCTCAGCAATCCTGACAATCAACTGTACATCAACGAAACGGAGACGTTTCATGCTGCCAGCACGATGAAAACGCCGGTCATGATTGAGCTGTTTAAGCAAGCCCGTGCGGGTGAGTTCAGCCTTTCCGACTCCATTCTGGTTGTTAATGAATTTAAAAGTATTGTGGACTCATCGGCCTATACCATGGATATAGGCGAAGATAGTGGCGAAGGACTTTACAGCTTTATTGGCCAAAAGCTCACCATTTATGATCTGACGTATGAAATGATCACTGTGAGCAGCAACCTGGCCACCAATATCCTCATAGAATTGGTAGGTGCTCCGAACGTAATGACAACCATGAAATCATTCGGAGCTAACGACATCCAGGTGCTGCGTGGCGTGGAAGACCAAAAGGCCTATGAATTGGGCATGAACAACACCACAACAGCTAAAGACCTGGCCATTGTGATGGAAATGATTGCAACAGACAAGGCCGGTGCCCCGGAAGACTGCTCAGCAATGATTAAAATTCTGAAAGACCAGCGATTCAATGACATCATCCCAGCCTATTTGCCGAATTCAGTTTCTGTGGCGCATAAAACAGGCTCCATCACCAAATTGCATCACGATTCTGGCATTGTTTATCTACCAGATGGACGGAAATATGTGTTGGTACTGTTGTCTAAGAATCTGAATACCATGGAAGAAGGCACTGAGGTGCTGGCAAGGGTGTCGGAGAAGGTTTACAGCTATCTGAATCAATAGTCGGCAACAGCACTAGTGTCAAAAAGAACGCAACCGAATCAATCGGGCTAAAGCAATCTGTCTCGAGGTTAACATGTTTACCGCCCTCCTTTGAGATATTTGTCTACCAGAGTTGCCGTATATCTACCTATTTTGCTTGCTCAAATTAATTTGACATATATTGATGAAACAACACCTACTTGAAAAGGCATCGTTGAAGCTTCTGCCTTTCGTCTTTATCACCCTCATTGGATTTTCTTGCAGCGAATCACGTGACAGCTCACTTTTGGTTGTTTACGAAAAAAACCATGCGTTATCGGCATCAATTGGCCAACTGATGGCCGATGCTACTGCAAAAGGCATAAAGACCGATACATTGTCTATCACCAGCGAACGCCCTGGCGACAATCTTTGGAAAAGCAAGGGAGTACTTTTGCTGGCAAATACAAATCACTTTACTCCACAGTGGCAGACCGACATTGAACGTTATGTGCAAACAGGTGGAGCGCTCCTCGCTCCCAGCGACACGGTTAACCAATATCAATGGCCCTGGCTATATGCGGCAGGAGGAACCGGCTCAAAAAACTATGATGGTGGAAAAATCACCTTTTTCACAGCAAGCGACTTGAGCAGTGAGATGATCACATCCTCGTTATCGGACAACGCTATCGTGGAAGAAAGTGTGAAAAGTTTAGCCGCACCAGATGTCAGTAGATTCACCAAAATCATTCTCGACGCTGAGGTCAACGAGCCAATGGAGCTGGATATACTTCCTGATGGCAAGCTGCTATTTATCGAGAGAGAAGGCAACCTGAAAATGTTTGATCCGGAGT
The DNA here is from genome assembly GCF_032999765.1 of Imperialibacter roseus. Taxonomy (GTDB): domain Bacteria; phylum Bacteroidota; class Bacteroidia; order Cytophagales; family Cyclobacteriaceae; genus Imperialibacter; species Imperialibacter roseus. The sequence continues at coordinate 3,091,639 of NZ_CP136051.1, forward strand.
CGAACGAAACAAAGATTCTTCACACCTTCAAAGTAAATACTGAAGGTAACTACGAAGACGGCATGCTTGGCCTGGCAGTAGACCCGAACTATGACCAAAACAACTGGATCTATATCTACTACTCTCCCCTTGGTGGTGCTTCCAGGCAAAACCTATCCAGGTTCACGCTGCTGGCCGACAGCCTGATAGTGGGCAGTGAAAAAATTGTACTGGAGGTAGGCGTGCAACGGGAAACCTGCTGCCATTCGGGCGGAGGTATTGTGTTTGGCCCTAATGGTCATCTTTACCTCAGCACGGGCGACAACACCAGCTCGAAGGAATCGAGCGGCTACTCCCCTCTTGACGAGCGCCCTGGCCGTGGGCCTTTCGATTCACAAAAGGGCTCTTCCAATACGCATGATCTTCGTGGTAAAATTCTAAGGATCAAACCTACAGCGGACGGCTCCTACACCATCCCCGATGGCAATCTATTTCCGAAGGACGGTTCACAGGGACGACCCGAGATTTACGTCATGGGTTGCAGAAACCCATTCCGGTTCACAGTAGATATGAAAACCGGATACGTGTATTGGGGCGATGTCGGGCCCGACTCTGGCAGAGACAGTGAAAAAGGCCCTCAAAGCTACGACGAATGGAACCAGGCAAAAACACCTGGTTTTTACGGCTGGCCTTACTTCGAAGCGAACAACATTGCCTTTCCTATGGTTGATTTCGCAACAGATGAAATTGGCCCCAAGCAGGATCCTGCCCACCCTATCAACGAATCGCCCAACAATACCGGCTCCAGAGAATTGCCTCCTGCAAGGCCTGCCATGATTTGGTATCCTTACGGCCAGTCGGACATTTGGCCGATGCTGGGCACCGGCTCCAGAAGTGCTATGTCTGGCCCTATGTACTACAAGCCAGCTGGCGCTTCCAAAGCTGGATTTCCTGAGTATTACGATGGTAAGCTCTTCATTTATGAGTGGGCACGTAGCTGGATCAAGGTGGTATCGTTTGACGAGGACTGGAACCCGACGCAAATTGAATCTTTTCTGCCTGACGAGCCATTCGTGAAGCCCATCGACATGGAGTTTGACAAAAACGGTGTGATGTACCTGCTGGAGTATGGCTCCAACTATTTTGCCAACAATGTGGACGCAAGGTTGGTAAGGATTGAGTACGCCGAAGGCAACAGGGCTCCGGTGCCAGCGATAGCCACGGATAAGACAAAAGGTGCAGTACCCCTCACCGTTAATTTCTCAGCTCAGGGCTCTTTTGACTACGACAAAGACGATGCTTTGGCATTTAGCTGGACAACCAAAGACGGCAAGAAGTATGAAGGCCGTGATGTGAGCATTACTTTTGATCAACCCGGTGAACAAGAAGTGAAGCTTACTGTTACTGACTCCAAAGGCGAAACTTCATCAGCCTTTACCAGGATCATAGCCGGTAATGAGCCTTCCAACATCGTTTTTGACTACAGCGGTAACCAATCCTTCTATTTTGGTAAGGAAACCAATTCTTACAAAGTAATCGTAACCGACAAAGAAGACGGCAGCACAGAGGATGGCAGTATTACCAGCGAGGCAGTAAGCGTCAACTTCAGCTACCTCGAAGGCGGCTACGACCAGGCCAACCTGGGTGAGGATTTCTTCAAGAACCCTGCTATCAATGTGAAGGGCAAAAACATGATCGCTAACAGTGATTGTTTGTCGTGCCACTCTGTCGATCAGAAGTCGATAGGCCCAGCCTATCTCGAAATTGCCAAAAGGTATGCCGATGACTCATCATCACGAGACATGCTGGCAGGCAAAATCATCGAAGGCGGCAATGGCAACTGGGGCCACAGCCTGATGGCAGCCCACCCGCAGCTAACACTCGACGAAACAAGGGTGATGGTGGACTATATCCTGTCGCTGGTGAAGGAAAGCCCAACGACAAGTTTGCCTTTGACGGGCAGTGTTACGCTGAATAAACAGACCGCTGAAAACCAAGGCGCTTATGTTGTCGGCATTCGGTATACCGACAAAGGAAATGGCACCATTCCTGCCATCGAGTCGTCAAAGATGATTATGATCAAGGCGCCCGTACTTGAGGCTGAAAACTACAATTTCTTTAACGACGTGCAACAGCAGCGCCCCAACGGTGGCGACTTTGCCTTCCTGAGCAACATCAACGATGGCTCATATATTGGCTACAAAAACATTGACCTGAAGGGAATCAGCAAAATTTCTGTGACCTTAATGGCTGTGGAAGGTGGAACGATCAATATTGTTTCAGGTAGCCCCACAGGCAAGGTAATAGGCACGGTGGATGTACCTGCATTCGAAGGTTCATGGAGAGATCGCAAATGGACAAATGCTGACATCACTATTGGTAAAGTGGATCAGATTGGCAATTTGTATTTCGTCATTTCTCATCCTGAAAAGGAAACTAATCTGATGAGCCTGGATAAAATCAGCTTTTTTAAATAAATAGAAAGTAAGTCATAGTCGAATAGGAAAGCACCTGTCTTAGTGAGATAGGTGCTTTTTTCGTTTCTAGTCAATTATCATGGTCTGGTGAAATACGACTTTCATTTATGTGCCACCATGGTTCAGAAAGTCGATCTGAAATCCAATTAAGTTGACCTTACCTTCACTGTCCTGCCTTATCTGTTTTTGTGGACGAAACACTGCCATCAATATCCACAGGGGCTGTCCCTACTCTTCCCACAGCGGGCAGTTCAAGCGCCAAATCAAACACATCAACCTCCATGCTTAAACCCAGTACATTCACCTCCAACCCTTCCTGAAAACCTACTGTCAGACCCAGTAAACCATACACGGAAGCTTGCACACCTGTTCCGCTGGCTGACCATCCAAAGGTTTCTTTCCATGGCCGCCAGTCCTTTCCAATGGCTGTAGATGGAAGGTCGAGACCAAGCTCAGGAACTTCAAGACCAAGCCATGCAATAAACGTATTGCTATTGGGCCCCGGCCAAACTGTATAAGTATCAGCGTATGGATATGTCTCAATAGCTGCTTCCACCTGGCCGATAAGCAGTTCAGCTTCGCTTCCCCTTTTATCCAACAGCAATGTGGGTTCATTACCATACCAGCTTTTGTCGGGAATACCAGGCTCTGTAAACAGGGCCGTTCCATTTCTGCTTAGCGCCCAGCCTATAATCTGGCTGACCTGATAGTGATCCGCTGCCTGCCGTTTGGTAGCAATCCAGGTGTGTACAGCAAGTATTTTTTTGGTACCCCAGGTGCGAGCGGCATACACCTGGATCACCGCACCTTCATACTGTTCGGGTTTGGGGGCCAAGCAATAGCTGTAGGCCGAGCCACCAATGTCAGAGGCAGCGAGGCGTTCCCGGTGAATCTTAAAAGGTTCGATCAGGTATATACCATAAACATAGCATAGCCCAAACACTAACCAGGCCACTTTCGATAAGCGAAATTTTTTCTTTGGTTTGACATTGAGTTGACGATCCATAAAAGCGATTACTTCCAATTTACGGCTAGTGACTCAAAAGGTGACACTGCCTCATCACTTTAGGCTAATCACCTCCCCGATTAAACAACAAAAGCAGCCCCCGTATCCGAAAGCTGCTTTTTGTATTCAATATGATAAGCCTTATTTTTTTATCCCTTTTCCAGTAGCGGCCCAATAAATACCACCATATAAGTGATCCAAAAACGTTTGATCAGAGTAAATAGCACCAATATGGCCCAGGCCTGTGTAGAAAGCCCTGCCACCATCGTAGTTGTGGTACCATGCTATTGGGTGGAAATCGCCCATACCCTTTCTGGCAGTGCCCCCCCAGTTGGTTGACGCATCGTAGCTTTTTTCATCAACAGTCAGTAGAAACTTCAAATTATCAGATTTAAACGGCTTTTGGTACTCATACCATTCGTCGGTCCACAGCAATCTTTTGGGAAAGCGCTCCATGCCAGGGAAATTACTATCTACTACATCCAAATAGGCAGTTTGCTGCTGGGGGTGAACCTGAAACATCATTCCCACCATTTTGGTGTACCATTCCCATTCGTATTCGGTGTCGGCCGCAGCATGAATGCCTACCCAGCCCTTACCGGATCTAATGTACTTTTCGAAGGCCGCCTGCTGCTCATCATTCAGGATGTCGCTGGTAGTGCTGAGGAAGATCACCACATCGTAGTTGGCCAGCTGCTTGTCGTTAAAAACCGACGCATTTTCCTGCCAGTCGACACTGAAATTGTGGCGAGCTGCCAGGGCACGGACGCCATCTACTCCTTCGTGAATAGACACATGATGGAAACCGGCTGTTTTGGTAAAAAGGAGCACCTTGAATTGCTGTGCCTGCGAAACAGACACAAAACAAATTGCAAAAAGCAATGAAAGTATGTTTTTCAACATGGTTTTTAGGGGTTTTAAGTCTTCGTAAATAATTGATAGTAAGTAAACATGCGAGTATATCACGCCCTGCACATTTCAGGCTATGAAAAGTGCTCGGGCTCCTGCTCAATCAAAGTTCATGTATCAAATGTAATTACGCCAGAAACTATGAATTTACCTACAACGGTGTGCAGCAGACACCCATGAAAGGGATGAATGGCCTCCCTCCTGCTACAGCTCCCTGAGAAACCTGCCATTTTGAAATATTACTGCTAAATTCCCGTCGTTTGTTGCAGGCTATCTTTCATTTTATTCACTAAATTGACAAGAAAGTTTTGCCTTGAAAAGAGCCATAACCATTTGCATTTTACTCTTTGAAATTGCTTTATACTCATTTGCACAAGGCCCTAAAGTGGACAGTCTTCGTCAATTAGCAAAGCAGCACCCCAAAGACACAACAGGAGTGAATGCATTGCTAGGGCTTGCGAGCGAATTTTTGAGAACCGATCTGGAAGAGGCCAAATCGCTTGCCTTTCGGGCAGCTCCTCTTGCGGACTCTCTTAAGCAACTGCGGGGATTGAGTGTCGCTTACTTGTACCTTGTTGTTATTTACCAAAACGCTGCTCAACAGGATAGCGCTGTTTATTACCTCGATCAATTGAAGGCCTTGGCAGAGGCTAATCCTTCTGACTGGAAATTAGTCGTCAACTACAATCAGTCGGCTGGGTTGTATTACAAAAACCAGGGCAATTACAACAAGGCATTACCCTATCTGCTCGAAAATCTCAAATTTACTGAGCCTGACAGCGAAGGAACTGCGGGCCTTTATCTGAACATTGGCAACCTCTATTTCAATCTCTCCGACTATCGCAACGCCATGCACTACCATTTGGAGGGACTTACCATTTTCGAAAAGGTCGGCAGCCTGAGAGGCCAGTCATTTTGTATGCACAGCCTGGGAAATGATTTTTTTCATCTCAGTCAGTTCGAGTTGTCAAAGAAATACTACCTCCAGGCGATGCAAATCAAGCAGCAGCTTAACGACAAGCGAGGATTGATTACCACCTGGACAGGTCTTGGCGACGTGTATGGTCAGCTAATGCAATATGCCCTTTCTGAGAAGTATTACTTACAAGCAATAGCTGCGGCCCGGGAAATGAAGCTTCGTGGAGAGGAGATGAAACCTCTTTACCAGATAGGGTTATTGTACAAAAAAATGGGAGGCTTTGATCAGGCGATAAAAAACATTACCAGTAGCCTGCTCCTTGCACGGCAAATGGGCGACAGCACTGCCAGCGCCAAGGCCCAATCGGAGCTGGTGGGAATCGACATTGCACGGCAGACCAAAAAAAATGACGAAAGCACCCTCCTTGCCAGTCTTAAAACAGTGATTGAGGCCGGGAATAGAGATGGGGAGTTGGTCGAGTATGGTCGGCTTGGTGAGTACTATGCAATGAATAAGCAATTTGAAAAGGCTTATGAGTATCTGAAAAAATATGAGCAGCTAAAGGATGAAATTGAGGGCACAGAGGTGCTGCTGGAGTTAAAAGAATTGGAGGGACAATATCAAACTGAAAAAAAGGAGCGGGAAATTGAACTTTTAAAAAAGGATCAGGAGCTTCAGACCCTGGCACTGGACAGGGAACGAGCCAATGTGATCATCATCGCCATTATACTGGTATCAGTAGTGCTGACCGGCTTTTTGCTTGTCAATAGGTACAGGGTGGTGGCTCGTGCCAAACGAACAATAGAAATGGAAAGGATGCGCAACACCATTGCCAGAGACCTTCACGATGACATTGGTTCAACGCTCTCCAGCATCAATATTATGAGCCAACTTGCCCTCAAAGACAATAACGGGCAGGCAGGGCAATACTTTCAGAGTATCCATGAGCACTCGTCCAAGATCATGGAGAGCATGTCGGACATTGTTTGGTCTATTAACCCCAACAACGACTCGCTGGAGCAGGTTCTGGTGAAAATGAAGGAATTCGCTGCCGAAATACTCGAGCCAAAAGGGATCGCTTTTTCCTTTCAGGGGGTCGACGAAGTAAAGAACATCGTGCTGGCTTCTGAAAAGAGAAAAAATGTCTTCCTCATTTTCAAAGAAGCCATAAACAACGCAGCCAAGTACAGTAACGCTTCAGAAATTATCATTCAGGTGGCAGGCCAAAATGGGAACATCATTTTCTCCATTAGCGATAATGGCAACGGCTTTGACTCTGAGAAGGTGAAGCCCGGAAACGGGCTGAAGAACATGGAAGCCCGGGCAAAAAGCCTGCTCGGCGCACTTCGCCGCACCAGCGCCATTGGAAACGGCACACATATTAATCTTGAATTCCCTATCACATGATTAGGGTATTGTATCAACTCAGGTATTAGCCGACTTTTATCATTTACCACTAATCGACCTCGTTATGCCCCTTTCTGTGCTGCTATATGAAGACGATGAGCTCCTTCGCAGCAGTCTGCAAAGTATGATTAGCCTCAATGAAAACTTTCTATGCTTGGGTGCCTATAGCGACGTGCTACAGGCGACCGATCAAATCCAGCACCTCCGCCCCGATTTGGTTTTCATGGATATTGACCTGCCTGGCATGACCGGCATAGAAGCGTTGAAAAAAGTGAGAGCCTCCAATCAGGAATTGCCCATCATCATGCTTACCGTATTTGATGATAGCACCCACGTACTTGATGCCATTTTCGCAGGTGCTTCCGGATATCTGCTAAAAAAACATATTTCTACCCGCCTTTTCAACGCCGTAGAGGAAGTGCTGGCTGGTGGTGCCCCCATGTCGCCCAGCATAGCCCGTATGGTAATTGATTCGATGAGGCAAAAGCCTGTGGAAAACAATTATCAGCTTTCCCCCAGAGAGAAAGAAATCCTTACCTCCCTCAGCCAGGGCAACAGCTACAAGATGATTGCTAGCGATTTTGCAATAAGCATAGACACTGTTCGCACCCACATCAAAAGAATCTACGAAAAGCTCCAGGTGCACTCGCAAACTGAAGCTGTGAGTAAGGCGATCAATGAGGGGCTGGTTTAGGCTCATTGTCAACTGCTGTCCCCTATTGGAACTGCCTACTCACTTTCTGTAACCTGCCTTCACAATCCCGTCACATCATCATGCGATTTACTTCCTTCTTTGTTTTGGTGAGCTTTGATTGAAGTTAGTTCTCTGGTTATCAGAGGAGTAATACATTTTTTCAAGTAAGTAAAAACCGATAACTTTTTATGAAAAGTGCTACCGGAAAGCTCACTACCCGCAAGTTATTGTCCCTCAGTACCTTGTTGTTTTCGCTTCTGATCTTATGCTCAAAAAATGTACTTGCCCAACCAGGCTCTCTTGACCCTGCTTTTTCGGGAGATGGAAAGCAAACAACGGATTTTGGGGGTCTTAGTGATGAGGCTTACGCCGTTGGTTTTCAAAGCGATGGAAAAATAATCGTCGCCGGCTATTCTTTCGTCACAACCGACGATTTTGCGGTTGCCCGCTACAACACCGACGGGTCGCTGGATGCCACTTTTGGAACCGCTGGAAAGGTGATTACACCTATCGGTACTTTCGACGACTATGGCTGGTCACTGGCCATTCAGTCGGATGATAAAATAGTAGTGGCTGGCTACTCATTTAATGGTTCCAACGAAGACTTTGCGTTGGTGCGCTACACAAGCAACGGTGCCCTGGATACTTCATTCGATACTGACGGAATTCTCACAACGGCTATTGGTACAGGCGATGACCAAGCCTTTGCCGTAGCTATTCAAAGCGACGGCAAAATACTGGCAGCAGGGAGGAGCCACAATGGTTCAAATTTTGACTTTGCGCTGGTGCGTTACAATACGGATGGTTCTCTGGATACTTCGTTTGACACCGATGGCAAACTGACAACCCCCAATGGGAGTGCCGGTGACGAGGCCTGGTCTATTGTTATTCAGCCGGATGGCAAGATTGTTCTGGCCGGTACAAGCACCAATTTACAGGCGGACTTTACCATGGTGAGATACAACGCTAATGGCTCCCTAGACACTGGCTTCGATACCGACGGAAAGGTCACGGTGAACATTGGATCAGGGACAGCAGATGACCAGGCCTATTCTGTTGCCTTGCAAACTGATGGCAAAATAGTGGTGGGCGGCTCCCACAATTCCGGAAACCTGGATTTTGCTCTGACTCGTCTAAATGGCGATGGCTCTCTGGATACCGGGTTTGGCACAGCCGGAAAGGTCATTACCGCTGTCGGTAGCTCGCACGAAACCGGACGTAGCGTTGCTATTCAAGCCGATGGTAAAATTCTACTGGCGGGCTGGAGTAACAATGGCTCCAACTACGATTTCGCATTGGTTCGCTATAACACCGACGGCTCGCTGGATGGCAGCTTTGGTACTGCGGGAAAGGTAATTACCCCTTTCGGCGCATCCAACGACCATGCCTATGCCGTAGGCATTCAAAGTGATAAAAAAATCGTCCTTGCCGGGAGAACCAACGCCTCAACCTGGGACATGGCGCTCGCCCGCTACATCGCTGCCATCGACCAATCAATCACGAGCTTCTATCCCCTATCGGGTGTTGTTAGCACCGAAGTTACTATTACGGGGACGGGGTTCAGCACCACGCCGGCCGACAATGCAGTTGCTTTTAATGGAACGGCGGCCATTGTAACTGCAAGCACGGCGACAACAATCACCACTTCGGTACCTGCCGGGGCCAGCAGCGGCCCCATAACGGTGACAGTTGCAGGCAATACCGTGGCATCAGACGTCGATTTTTACGTTACCGCAGCATCAATATCCATGAGCGATGGAGACGTTTCGGGGTGTGATTTTCAATTTACAGACTCAGGCGGGCCAGACGATTACGGAGCTAGCGAGGATTTCACTTTCACCTTTGCTCCTGAGAACCCAGGCGAGAAAATGAAAATCTCTTTTCTGTCCTTTGATACCGAAACCAGCGAATATTTAATCGCCTACGATGGGCCAGATACTTCCTCTCCATTCCTGAGCTATATGAGTGGCACCACTGTACCAAAAGACGTCATAGCAACCAGCGCTACCGGCGAAGTCACTTTCTTCTTTCACTCCAATAACGACGGCGAAAGGCCTGGATGGGAGGCCCTGGTTTCGTGTGTAACCGACCTGATTACCATCGATACCCAACCTCTGAACTACACTGGTTGCGTAGGTGATATAGCCACTTTTGAGGTCGCAGCGAGCGGTACAACCAACCTCACCTATCAGTGGCAGGAGTCAGACCACGAAGGTGGCTGGTATGATTTGACTGATGTCGATGGTTTTTCGGGCACCAGCACTTCTGTTCTTTCAGTGAATACTGCCGCATATTTTGGTCAAAATTATTACCGGTGCATGGTTTCCGGAGACCTCTCATCTAATGCATTCTCTGATGAGGTATATCTCGAGATCGGGCCAGATAAACCTGCTGTTTCTAACGTGGTCAATTGCGGGCCGACTTCTTTTACGCTCACAGCATCTGGAGGTGCTGAAGGGCAATTCCGGTGGTACACAACCTCCACCGGAGGCTCACCTATTATCGGAGAGACGAGCAGTACGTACACCACACCTCCCCTAACCAGCACAGCTTATTACTACGTTGCTATTAACGACGGCACATGCGAAAGCGAACGAAGCGAAATCCAGGCTGGCATTAGCACCTGTGAGCCTGAACCTGGGTTTGTTTGGGCACTTGGCGCTGGCTCTGGTGGAGGTACATCGGCTGCTTCAGAAACTATCTACACATCCGATGGCAACCTTCTTGTATTTGGGTCATACGGAGGCACCATCGATTTTGATACCGGACCCGGGGAAGCTATCGTTACAGCTACAGGCAGCGATGCATATATGTTCAAATTAGGCCCTGATGGTAATCTCCTTTGGGTAAAAACCGCCCAGGGAACCGGATTAACCAGTGTGGCTGCTGCATCCGAAGACGGAGCAGGAAATCTGTATGTCCTGTTCAGGTTCTATGGCACCACGGACTTTGACCCGGGTGTAGGGGAAGCCTTTCTCACAAGCGTGACAAGCTCTCCCAACAATAAAAGTGACCTGGCCATAGGGAAGTACGATGCCGACGGCAACTTTATCTGGGTGCGGCAAATTGGCGGAAATAGCGACGAATTTGGAGGTGGAATTACAACCGATGCAGATGGAAATGCCTATGTAACGGGAGCCTTTCGGGGCACCACCAGTGTAGGTGGTATGTTCTCGCTCACAGCCAGAGGCAGTGGAAGCACAGACGCTCTGTTCTGCAAAATCGACAAAGACGGCACTTTCTTGTGGGCTTATAATATTGGCTCAGATACCACCACGGGCGCCAACCTTTTCAGTGACTATGCTTCCGGAGTCGCTCTGAGCGGCTCCAACCTTTACATAACCGGGAGGCTACACAGCAGTGGCGTTGTTGACTTTGATCCGGGTGCTGGAACCGCTAACTACACTTTGACATCAGGCACCGCTTTTATTTTGAAGCTGAATTCCGACGGAATCTATCAAAGCCATCAGGTAATCGAAAACAGTGGTGCTTCAGGTTCCATTGGTATCGACAGCGAAAGCAATATATACGTTTGCGGCCAGTTCGCTGGAACCATCGATATTGACCCCGGGCCTGGCACCTTCGAGGTAACTTCAACAGGAGATGCCGCTTCCTACCTACTAAAATTGAATCCTGCCGGGGATTTCGTTTGGGGCTTGTCATTCGGCGGTCAATACAACTCGTTTGCAATGGGTAATATTACGATCGATGCTGACGACAACATTTTCACCTCGGGGTATTTCCAAAGCACCACTGATTTTGACCCCTCTGATCTGGTGGAAAGCAGGGGAAGTAACGGCCTTTTTCTCAACACTTTCACTCTGAAACTAGACAAAGATGCCAACTTCAAATGGATGATTGACATGCGAAAAATCGATGGGGGTTTTACCTCAACGAGTGCCGGCCCTTTAGCATTAAGCCCCGAAGGCGATATTTATCTGGTGGGTGGTTTCGCCCGGCACATCGATTTTGATCCAAGTGAGTGCGTCTTCGAAATGAATAATGTAAACGGCACCGACTTCTTTGTCAGAAAAGTAAGCCCCGCTGCGCCCACTGTTTGTTTTGACGCAGAACCTGTTAATAAATTTGCTTGTACAGGCTCTACTGCCACATTTGCCACCACGGTACTTGGTACCGACCCATATAACTTCCAATGGCAGAAGTTGAATACTTCAACGTCTATCTATGAAGACATTTCCAACACCGGGGGATATTCGGGAGTTTTGACTTCAACTCTTTCCATTAATACAACCGGCGACTTCGGTGCCGGAACGTACCGATGCAAAGTGTCAGGTAATTCAACCATCGATGACTTCTCGGGAAGTGCCACACTCACTATTGGCCCTTTGACGCCCCCAAAAGCAACAGACGTCAGCACTTGCACACCGGAAAGTGTAACACTCACCGCCTCCGGCGCTACCACCGGCCAGTATCGCTGGTATGATGTTGAGACAGGCGGCACTGCCATTGTTGGGCAGGTGAATAGCTCCTTCATCACTCCCGAGCTCTCCCAAACAACTACATTTTATGTGGCCATCAACAACGGTTCGTGTGAAAGCGAAAGAGTTCCAGTGACCGCCACACTCAATACCACGCTGGATCCACCTTTAGCTACTGAGGCTGCCATTTGCGGCGGTGAAACAGCGGCACTGATCGCCACAGGAGGCACCGATGGCCAATACCGATGGTATGAGGTTGAAAGTGGTGGCACTGCCATCAGTGGAGAAACAAATGGCATCTACACCACACCCGCTCTCTCGACCACTTCCACTTATTATGTTGCGCTAAACGATGGAAGCTGCGAAAGTACAAGGACGCCGGTTGTCGTCACGGTAAACTCACCTCCTTCCGCACCTTCCACCACCGATGCGGTACTTTGTGGATCGGGTTCTGCTGCAGTAACTGCCTCGGGAGGCTCGGACGGGCAGTACCGTTGGTATGACACGGAAATAGGTGGAACTGCCATTGCCGGAGAAGTGAATGGCGCCTACTCTACTCCTATCTTAACGGCCACAACAACTTATTATGTTTCCATCAATGATGGCTTTTGTGAAAGCGCCAGAACGGCCGTAACTGCTGGCATTAGCCCAGCCGTGACGCCCCCGACAACGACAGATATCTCTATCTGTGCGCCGGAAAGTGTCACCCTTACCGCCTCTGGCGGTGCGGAAGGTGAGTACCGTTGGTACGACCTCGAAACAGCTGGAACTGCCATTTCCGGTGAGGTAAACAGCAGTTTCACGACTCCCATCCTATCGGCAACCACTAGCTATTATGTCGCTATCAATGACGGAACTTGCGAAAGCAGCCGTACAACCGTTACCGTTAACTTTGATCCCAGTGTTGTGGCTCCAGAAACATCTGACCTGGCCATCTGCCCTGGAGCAAGTGCCACATTAACAGCCTTAGGTGGCACTGACGGCCAGTACCGATGGTACGACGTTGACACCGGTGGTGCGCCCATTACCGGCGAGGTCGGTAGCATTTACATCACTCCTGCCCTTTCCTCCGGGTCCACCTTCTATGTGGCCCTGAACAACGGCACCTGCGAAAGTGCAAGAGTAGAGGTTGAGGTTTCTTTGCTGGAAGAGGTCTCAATTACTGGACAGCCTAGTGACCAATCAACCGAAGTCGGAACATCGGTCTCCTTCTCGGTTACAGCCTCGGGTGATAATCTTACTTACCAGTGGCAAAAAGACCTCATTGACCTCGAAGGACAAACAAGCGGTGAGCTTGTTTTGGCAACTGTTGGTCTCGGCGATACCGGCGACTACCAATGCCTGGTCTCCAACACTTGTGGCAGCCTGACAAGTGATGTAGCTGTGCTCACTGTCTCAGAGACTGAGGTAGGGCCTACTGGTGATGAAATCACCGTCTACAATGCTGTAGCGCCCAATGGCAACAACAAAAACGAATTTCTCAAGATAGCCAACATCGAAAGTCACCCGGGTAATTCAGTAGAAATCTACGACCGCTGGGGCGTGAAGGTGTTTGAGGTATCCAACTACGATAACCAGGACTCAAATGCCCGGTTTGAGGGACGCTCCAATGTTGGGAGCAGCCTCAACCTGGTCGAAGGCACCTATTTCTATCTTATTCAAGCTTCAGGGCAAAAACTGACGGGCTTTTTACATTTAAGAAGATAATATGAAAATGCTAATTTCTTTGTCGACACTGTTGCTGATTGCGGAATATTGCTTTGCCCAGCAGGATGCACTCACGAGCACCTATCAGCTCAACCAGCTATTTATTAATCCATCGTACGCTGGTGTAAACGACATCACAAGCTTCGATCTGCATTACCGCAGCCAGTGGGGCAACCTCAAGGGTGCACCCAGAACTATGCTGCTTTCAGGCAACACTTCACTTGTCGACAACCAGGTAGGCTTGGGTGTGTCGGTGCAGCACGACAATATTGGTGTGATCGAAAAGACCGACATTAACCTGGCACTGGGCTACAAAATCAAGCTGGACAGCACCTACTGTTTGTCGTTTGGTTTGCAAGGTGGAGTGAATGCGCTCAACTACAATTTCGGAAAACTGACCCTGGACGACCCTTCTGACGAGGATTTTGTTTTCAGCGGCCTGTCCTACTCCAAACCTAATTTTGGTACGGGCATCTTTCTTTCGTCCAAAAATTTTTACCTGGGACTGTCTGCCCCAAGGTTGCTCAAGGTAACCCAAGAGCTTGACGGTGGCAACCAACGGTACCACAGGCAGCTGTATGTCTCCAGCGGGCTCATCTTCGACAAAATACAGGCGGTAAAGCTAAAAGCATCAACGCTGGTTCGTTACAGTGCTGACACTCCCCTCTCCTTTGATCTTGGAGCCAGCGTGCTGATGCTGGATGCGGTATGGGCCGGGCTCTACACAAGAAGCTTCAATACAGTAGGCATTAACATCTTCTTTATGGCGGAAGGTGGCCTCAGGCTGGGCTATTCGGGAGAACTCGCCACCAACAGTTTGGCACCTTCGAGCTTTAGTACTCATGAAATCACACTTGGCTATGACCTCAGTCTATTTCCTAAACAGGTGCCCAAGGTGAGGTATTATTAACCTTCCAAAACGGGAGTTCTGATCTGCATAGAAAAAGAACTAAATACCTCTAAATCACACAAAAAGCTACATCTTCTTTCTCAAACTGAACAGCGTCTCTAAACATGCAAGAGCTGGGTCAAATCTTCCCTCCGGGCTTTTGTTGTATTTTTACAAAAAATATAATGCCAATTAGTAGAATTGCGTATATTCATCCTTGTGTATACGCCTACTCCATTTCGGAGATTTTTTTAACAAAAGCTCAAGTCTGCTGACCCATAGTATAGCTTGGACTTCGTGTAACTTTAAATATCTACTGGGGTATCTTTTCTGGGAACACTAGTAATCAGGATTTATTAACGATGAACAACAGACTATCGGGTACGATTTTTTCAAAGGTCTTCTTTGCACTGACCCTAATCTACGGCATTACTATCGCAGGATGCAAGTCGCAAAACACCAGTGCTTCTGAAACCACAGATAAAGCCGTTGGTGGAAGCAGTACTACGAGCCCTTATGCGCTAACCATTCAGCAAAGCGATAATACTTCTATTCAAATACTAGGCAAAGGCAACAGGCAAAATCCTTACACCGAAACCATTGACGGCTATACTATCCTAAGAAATGAATCCAAAATATATGAGTACGCCATACCCGGATCGAACGGTAAACTTGGGCTAAGTGGTGTGAAAGCCAACGATCCTGATCAGAGAAAGCCTGAGGAAGTCCAGTTTTTGAAAACGATTGAAACACATTTAAGAAACCAATAGCTCTAATACTTTCACTATGAGAACCAGCTTTAAACTGATTTTTTTACTCGCACCATTTTTTGTTTCAGAGCTCTGTGCGCAGTCAGATTTAAGTCCTTCCAATTGTCCTGCTTCTCCCTACGCTGTGGAAATCACGCAACCAGACCACTCCAAGCTGCGAGTAGTTGGCAAAGGCAATATGGCCAACCACCACACGGAAACGGAGGATGGCTATACGGTAGTAAAAAACGCAAGGGGTATTTATGAATATGCAGCGCTAAAAGATGGGAAACTGGCCCCTTCTGGTACAAAAGCTTCAAACCCTTCAGCCCGGGAAGCTTCTTCCAAATCGTTTCTAAACAGCCAACCCAAACACTTACGAGACGCAATAAGCAGATCTGCTTCAAGCAACTCTCCCATGAATGTCAATCAAAGTAACTCGCCAGGCATCGAGTACGCCTTCCCTACCGCAGGAACCAGAAAAGTGCTGGTAATTCTCATTAAATACCCCGACCTGGCCAACACCTACACCGGTACCGACTTTGATGACATGATGAACGAAGTCAACTATAATAGCACGGGAAGCTTCAGAGACTATTTTCTGAAAGTTTCTGACAACGAGTTGGATGTCGAGGCCGACGTCTTTGGGTGGTACGAAGCTGAGAATAACTATGAGTACTATGGAGATGATAATGGTGACAATGTCGCCAGAGAGCTTGTTGGAGAAGCCATTGACGCAGCGGAGGCTGCTGGTGTAGACTTTTCGATTTACGACAATGATGGTGATGACTTTGTTGACGGAGTTATCATCGTTCACGCTGGCCCTGGTGCCGAGGAAGGTAGCCAAACAAAATACATCTGGAGCCATAGATGGACACTCCCTGGAAGCTACGGGCGAACTTACGATGAGGTAACGCTATATGACTACATGATCAACCCCGAAATCCGTCAGACAGACAACATGGTAGGCATCGGCGTTTTTTGCCACGAATTCGGACATGGGCTGGGGCTCCCGGATTTGTATGATATCGACGAGTCAAATGGCGACTCGGAGGGCATCGGTAACTGGGGGCTGATGGCAGGAGCCGGCTGGCTAAATAACGAACGAACACCTGGTTTTATGAGTGCATGGTCCAGGGCAAAATTAGAGTGGGTCAGTCCTACTGTAATAGGCAGCGGCGACTATTCACTGGATCCTTCGGTTAGCAGTACTACAGTGTATAAGATAGCCACCAACGACCCGAAAGAATACTTCTTGCTTGAAAACCGCCAAAAGACCGGTCAGGACGCTTACCTACCCGGAGAAGGGCTTGCGATTTGGCACATCGACGACAATAAAATCACCAACGGTGACGAAACCCACAAACTTGTAGACCTTGAAGAGGCAGATGGGTTAAACGGTCTCGATAATGAAACCAACCGTGGCGATGCTGGCGACCTCTACCCTGGCACGAGCAGCAATACGTTGTTTGACGATACATCTAACCCAAATGCCAAGCTGTATTCTGGCAGCGTCAGCAATATCCAGGTGTCTGCAATTATTGAAAACGATTTGCTGGTTTCATTCACACTCCTACAGGGAGATATCCCTAATCCCTGCGAAGATGCCATATCAATAGCTGGTACCGGAAGCGAAAATTCAGAAACTTTTACCGGTGGTGGTGAGGGAGACTGGGACCTCGCTCTGTGCGACAGTTCTGCACCTGGGACTGAGCAAATCTATAGTTTCACTGCTCCTTCCACTGGTCTCTATAGCCTAGAAGTAACCTCAGCAACCGGAGCCGTAGATTATGCCTGGAACACAGCTTGTGGGCCGGCAGGTTGGGTTTGTATCGGCGATATTGATGCTATTGGCACCTATGGGTCAATGCCGTTGACTGTCGGAGAAACATACTATCTGCTGCTGGATGACGAAGATGATGACACTGGAAGCACCCATGAATTTTACATAAATGAACCAACCACCCCGTGTGAAAATATCACAGCGATTACAGGAACAGGGTCGGAAAACAGCTACACATATGCCAGTGAGGGTACGGGTTTGTGGAACACTGAGTTTTGTGACTACTCCACACCAGGAACAGAGCAGGTTTACAGTTTCACTCCTTCCGAAACAGGTTTCTACAGCCTCGTAGTGACTTCTGCCACAGACTGGGCTGACTATGGATGGAGCACCAGCTGTGATGAAGTGGGGTGGAATTGTATTGGGGACATCAACGGGGGTGGAACTTATGGCTTTATGGAATGGACTGAAAGCGTGACATACTATGTTTTAATTGATGCTGAAGACATCACGTCAGTTACACATGAATTTTATATCGAGGGTCCTGTTGGTGGCGGTACCGTGTGCGAAAACGTGATTGCAATATCTGCGACAGGGGAAGGAAATACTCAAACCTATTCTGGAGCTGGAACAGGGCAATGGAGCACCAGCTTTTGCGGGTTCTCCACACCTGGTATTGAACAGGTTTATAGCTTTACGCCAAGTGCCTCTGGTTCCTACAGCGTCGTGATCACGTCAGCCAATGGCTGGGTTGATTATGCCTGGGGTACGAGCTGTAACATCGATGGTTGGGACTGTATAGGTGATATTGAAGAGGGCGGTACATATGGAGAAAGATCTTTGACTGAAGGGGTAACTTATTACCTGTTGCTTGATAGTGAAAGTAACGTTTTAGGTACCCACGAATTTTACATAAGTGATCCTGTTGTAGGCCCGTGTGATGAGGTGATTGAAATTACTGGCACAGGGGCCGAAAACCCTATCGCTTTTGAGGGAGGGGGTACCGGGGCATGGAGCACCAACTTTTGTGGATATTCAACCCCTGGAAAAGAGCAAATATATCGCTTTGTAGCTCCCTATACCGGAGACTACTCAATCACTGTGTCATCAGCAACTGACTACGTCGACTACGCCTGGGGCACCAGCTGTGGGTCGAGCGCCGGTAATTGGAGTTGCATCGATGACATTGTCTACCCTGGCACCTACGGATCCTTGGCATGGACTGCCGGCACGACGTATTTTCTGCTACTTGACGACGAAACGATAAGTGGAAGCAACCACGAGTTTTATATCAACCTCCCTGAAAGGCCCGAAATTGAAGTCACCCCTACCTCCCTCACACAAACGCTAACAGAAGGCAGATCGGGATCTAAAGAACTCACTATCCAGAATACAGGCGATGGCGAGCTTACTTATTCTATCAGCCTGGAAGAGGATTGGACGGGTGTAGACCCTGCTTCCGGAACCATTGAACCTGGTGAATCAGCTTTGATCACCGTCACCTTCGATGCAACAGCACTGACGCCCAACGTATACCAGTCAGATATCACCATAGCCAGCAATGACGATGATGAGGCAGAAACCGTAGTGACGACAACATTGACAGTCGAGGAGCTCGTGGAGTATACCATTTCGCTGGCAGCTAATCCTGAAGAAGGTGGGGAAGTAACAGGGGCCGGTGTATATGAAGAAGATGAGAGCGTAGAAGTGAGTGCGACAGCAGCAACAGGCTATGCTTTCCTCAGTTGGACTGAAGGGGAAACAGAAGTCTCAGACAACGCTGTTTATAGCTTTACTGCCACCGGAGACAGGTCGCTTGTCGCCAACTTTGAAGAAGTAATTAGTATTGCCACAACGGCAAGTCCATCAGTTGGAGGCACGGTAACAGGCCACGGGGATTTTAGCCCAGGCACAGCGGTTAGCCTTACAGCAATATCCTCAGAGGGTTACAACTTCGTTAACTGGACGGAAGGCGGAACAGAAGTATCGACAGAAACGGAATTTAGTTTTACTGCCACTGAAGACCGGACATTGGTGGCGAATTTCCAGATACAATCTTTTATCATTTCTGCTGTCGGCCTACCATCAGCAGGAGGAAATGTAATGGGCACAGGCGCTTATAACTACGGCGAAGTAGTAACTCTTTTAGCAGTGCCGGAAGATCATTTCAATTTTATAGGCTGGGAGGAAGACGGATTTTCCGTTGGCTCTGGTGGGGAGTATAGCTTCACTGCTAGCAAAGACAGGAACCTTATAGCCAAGTTCGAAAAACAGTATTTCTTTATAGTTGCGGGTGCCGGTGAAGCTGGCACAGGAACTGTTGCGGGAGCCGGGCAATATGACTTCGGAGAAACTGCCACATTGACTGCGACACCTGCTGTGGGGTATGAGTTTGTCAATTGGACCGAGGTTATCCACTTTCCTGACGAAGAGAAAGAGATTTCGACTGATCCTATTTTGAGCATTGTGGTATCAGAAGGGAAAATTCTTCGTGCCAATTTCCAACTTAAGACCTTTACCATAGCCGTGCAAGCAAACCCAATTGAGGGAGGCGAAGTTCTCGGTGGCTCCTTTAAATACCACCAACTAATAGGTGTCACAGCGACACCATCGACAGGATACAACTTCCTAAACTGGACTGAAAATGGCGAAGAGGTGGATAAGAACCTATTCTACCAATTTGAGGTTACAAACGACAGAAACCTCGTCGCCAATTTTGAACTCAAATCTTTCGAAATCACAGCATCAGCAAGCCCTGCCGAAGGAGGTGCCGTAGAAGGTACAGGCATCGTAAACTTCGGAACGACAGTTACCTTGACCGCAAGTCCTGCCACCAGCTACGAATTCATCAACTGGACAGACAATGGATCTGAAATAGGCACCAATCCATCCCTTAGCTTTACTGCTGAGCAAAGCCGCTCACTGATAGCCAATTTTGAATTTAACCCTTCCACTTCTGTGAAATGGGAAGCAGAAGTAGCTACGGTTTACCCCAATCCGGTTAAAGACTACCTAACCGTTGAAATGGATGATTTTGTACAGGCTGTAGTTTTCGAGTTGACCGGAAAAGAAATTCACAGGTCAACATCAAAAAGTCTTGATCTGAGAGATTTGCGGCCCGGCATGTACCTGATCAAGCTGGAGGATTCGGATCACAAGCAAATGTCGTTTAGAGTGATAAAGGAGTAATCTTGAGCTTTTATATATCATAATTTTGCAATAAATGGAGGAGACCACCCAAACCTACTATCCCACCCTCAAGCAATCGTTTGGATTAATAGGTCTCCTCCTGCTTTTTTCTCTGGCCGGAGCTATTCCGATGATCATTATCAAAGGAATGCATTTGAACAACGGTGTTTATGAGCAGGTAGCCCAACTGGCTATGTATGTGATTTCGTTTGCTCTTGTTATCGAATTGGCCTGGAAAAACATTCGGAAACAAGGGCTTTGGGATCCAACTCCTAAACGGCAAATGGTTGGCATGGAAATAATTGCAGTACTAGTGATAATGACGATTGCCACGATCATCATTGTCGATCCAATTATAGAGCTTATTCCCATGCCGGAATACTTCAAACTGCTTTTCGAAGAGCTTATGAAGCCGGATCTGACTAGCTTTCTCACATTAGTTGTTGCTGCGCCTATTCTCGAAGAGCTACTTTTCAGAGGTATTATTCTTGAAGGACTTCTTAAAAACTACAGCCCCCCAAAAGCCATCATTTGGTCCGCACTTATTTTTGGAATCGCACACTTCAACCCCTGGCAGGCAATTGGCGCCACAGCGACAGGCGTCTTGATTGGTTGGGCTTATGTCAGGACAAACTCCTTAATCCCTGGCATCATCATACAC
This sequence comes from Imperialibacter roseus, assembly GCF_032999765.1. Classification (GTDB taxonomy): domain Bacteria; phylum Bacteroidota; class Bacteroidia; order Cytophagales; family Cyclobacteriaceae; genus Imperialibacter; species Imperialibacter roseus. The sequence goes on from NZ_CP136051.1 coordinate 3,112,447, forward strand.
TTTTTCAATAACCTGTTTGCCTTCGCTCTGATGGCATTCATCAGCGGTGATGTAGAGGACATGACGCTGCCCAATTTAATCGGGAATAATGCGGTGTACCTGGCCATACTAGCTATTGCTTTGGCAACACTTGTCGTTGGCTACCGCTTTATTGAGAGGTGGAGTGAAATAAAAAGTTGATTCCCCAGCGCAAAGATCCTCTTTTGCCAATCTTCTTTCTGGCGTCCGCCTCGAGTGTCAATCCACCTTACCTCACCCCCATCTCCTCATACACAATCGTATGGATCGTTGGTCTTACGGCCAGGTCGTAGATGGCCGTGCTGTTTCTGGTTGGATACACCCGGTTAGACAAGAACACGTACATGAAATCGTACTCGGGGTCGAGCCACACGAAAGTGCCTGTGTAGCCTGAATGCCCAAAGCTTGAAGGCGATGCCTGGCGGGCTACGCTGCTGCTTCTCTTATTGTATTCAATCAGTGGCTTGTCGAAGCCGATCGCCCGGCGGTTGCCCTCCTCGCAGAACTGGCAAACAGAAAACTTCTCCAGCGTTTGAGGCGAAATATAGCGCTCTCCACCGTAGGTACCCTCATTCAGGTACATCTGCCACATGGCCGCCAGGTCGTAGGAGCGGGCAAATAGCCCGGCGTGACCCGAAACTCCATCGAGCATGGCAGCCCCCTCGTCATGCACCACGCCATGCAATTGGGTCATGCGGAAGTAGTTGTCGTTCTCTGTCGGAATAATACGATCCAGAGAATACTTCCTTCCCGCATTGTAACCAAGTGTTGTGCCACCTATTCTATCATAGAAATTCTCATTCAGGTATTCCTGAAAGTCAGTGCCAGTCAACGTTTTTACGATATCCGGATACAGGTAGAAGCTCATGTCGGAATACACATAGCCAGGCTCAGGATTGAGCTTCGACTTTTTGATCTTCTTCAGCAGTGTTTTTTTGTAGTCTTTGTACTCATACAAATTATCTGTGAGCTTGATAGGATAATCGGCAGAGGGCGTGAGTGACAACGTGTGACGTTTGTAGCTGCTATCTTTTTTGTACGCTGATTGATAGAACGGAATCCACGACTTTAGCCTCGCCTGGTGTGTGAGAATATCAATGAACTCCAGCTTGGCTTTGTTTGACCAGCCGAAGTACGGATAGTAGTCTTTTAACCTGGCATGCAGATCGAACTTGCCGTCATCGTGCAGCTTCATGATCGCTGCCAAAGCCGCCGTAATCTTTGTTACCGAGGCCAGGTCGTATATGTCTGTTTTCTTCACTTCCAGCAGGCTGTCGTAGGTGTGAAAACCGTAAGTTTTATGGAAGAATACTTTCCCCTCTTTGGCCAGCATCACTTGTCCCCCAGGAAAAGCTTTTTTCTCAATAGCCAGTGTCATGGCACTATCAATGCGGGTTTCCAGCGTCCGACTGTTGATGCCCATCTCCTCTGGCAACGTAAATTTAAAGCGCACCCCACCCTCAGTGGTCAGTCCGTGTCCGGCAGGCCATCGCTCATTCACCGTTACAGGCAAGTGCCCTTTGGCTCCAATGCCTCCGAAAATAAGCTGAGCTGCCATGTCTTCAGCTGTTGCGTGCTCCTGATAGGTCGTAAATACCGCATCCGGCTCTGCTATCCAGTCAAGTTTGGAAAGCGAATAAGGATTCCTCATGGCCGCTACCACGGTTGCTTTGCCTTCGACAAGCTCTTTCACAAACGCCTGCACGTTGGCTGACATCCCTTCCCTGTTATTAGCTCTGAGCCCGGAGTGCAGCCCAATGAGTACCATGTTGTAGCTTTTCAAGCTATCCCTCACTGCCTCTATTTGCGCTGGGGTTGCATCATTGGGCAATACCAGATGAGGCATTTCAGTATAATCATTCAGTCGGTGCTGGAAAGGAGAAATCGCCTCTACTCCTACGCTAAGGCTTGCCAGCTCCAATGTATCGAGTCGCTTGAGAGGCAAAAGGTCGCTCTTGTTTTCCAACAAAGTAACAGATTCCTCAAACAGCCTCCTGTTAAGCATTTCGTCGCTGGGCCGGTGCAGGTCTTCTAAAACGTGCTCATTGCTCAAAGGACTCCAGCGAGTCATGCCTGTCACATATTTGCCCATCAAAATCTTTTTCACGCTCTCAGCCAATCGCTGCTCTGTGATCTCTTTCTTTATCACAGCCGCTTTCAGGTACTCAAAGGCAACATCCACGTCCTCTGCAAACTCCAGCGCATCGTTGCCTGCCAGAAAAGCCTTTTTCTCAAGCTCGCCAGAGGCATGATACTTCGTCACACCCTTCATATTGAGGGCATCTGTGTAAATGATCCCTTTGTAACCCAGCTTGTATTTCAGGAGGTCCGTGACAACTGGCTTCGACAGCGTGGTAGGCAAATTAGGTGTATCGTCCAACGTTGGAATAGACATGTGGGCCACCATGATGCCAGACACGTTGGCCTCAATTAGCTTTTTAAAAGGGTAAAGTTCCACACTGTCAAGCCTTTGTATGTCGTGCTTAACAACAGGCAAGTCGTAGTGAGAATCCGTACCTGTGTCGCCATGGCCGGGAAAATGCTTTGCCGAGGCCAACACCCCCTGGCTTTCCAGCCCTTTCACATACGCCAACCCTCTTTGGGCCACCTCGTCCCTGTTCTCGCCAAAAGAACGGTAATTGATCACCGGATTGTTAGGGTTGTTATTCACGTCTACTACAGGCGCAAAATTGACCTGCGTCCCTACCCTCTTTAGCTGCCGGGCAATCGCCTGCCCCATTTGCTCGATCAATGTAACGTCTTCAATAGCGCCCAACGTCATTTGATAGGGAAACGACATGGTGCTATCGAGCCGCATGCCTACACCCCACTCGGCGTCCATTGCAACAGTTAAAGGAAGCTTAGATTCGTTTTGCAGTTTATTGAGTAGATTGATTTGCCTGACCGGGCCACCCTGAAAAACCACCAAGCCGCCAACATGGCGCTCTTTGATAAGTCGGATAAGTTCCTGGGTGTGGGCTTCGTCTCTGTTCGAATATGCCGCTATCATGAGCAGCTGCCCTATTTTCTCATCAAGTGTCAGGGAGGAATAAACCGAATCTACCCATGCTCTGGCTTTCTCTACTTCGTTGAGTTGCTCAAAGGGCCGTGGAATGGCAGTCTGAGCATAAGCCGAGGTGAAATGAACAAGGACAAGAGAAAAGAAAAAGGTAGCTCGCAGGTAGGTTTTAAACATCATCGATCAGGTTTACTAAAAATACAATTCTACTTAGAAGTTAGCCAGCAGGCAAAACCCATTAACTAAAGCTTCTTAACGCCCAATCCGGGCTTATCAATCAAACTCATCATGCCTTCTTTGATGGTAAAGCCGCCCGACACCACATCTTTGGCCAGATCGAGGCTACCGTCGAGGTCTATATACTTTGTGTGAGGGCACGAAAAGGCCACATGCAAACCAGCTGCAATGCTGATGATGCTTTCGTCGTTGCAGCCCCACATCAGGTCAATGCCTGCCTGTCTGGCTATGGTGGCAATTTCTCTGGCTGGCTGAATGCCCCCGCATTTCATCAGCTTGATATTGTAGATGCCGGCTGCCTTGGGATTGTTGGCCAGGCTGAAAGCATCTGCCGGGCCCACCAGTGATTCATCGGCAGCCACCAGGTTCTTCACATAATCGGGAAACTTGCGGTACTCAGCAATGGCCGACTGCTTCAGCGGCTGCTCTATCAATTCAATGTCAAGGTCTTTTGTGGCACTTACATAGGAGATCGTTTCGTCAAAATCCCATCCCTGGTTGGCGTCGATCCTTATCAGGGCCTTATTCCCAATATGCTTGCGAAGGGCGATCGTTCGCTCGATGTCCTCCTCTATCGTCTTACCAAGTTTGACCTTGAGTATTTTGAACCCACCTTTAATAAAATCATCTGCCTCTCTGTGCGTCTCTTCAATACTCATAATCCCAATGGTAACCGAAGTAGCCATCGATTTGTGGTGAGCACCCAGAAAGTGAACCAATGGCACACCCAGAGACTGTGTGAATAGATCGTGCAGGGCCACGTCGAGTGCTACTCTGCATCCCGCACTGGAATCAAAATTGGTATGTATTCCATTGAGTAGTTCGTAAAAGCACGAAACGTCAGAACCTTTCAGAAAGGAGAGATCACTGGAGGTTAAAGTTTTATAACATTCACCGACATCCTCATTCACCACATACTTACTGGGGTTGGCCACGCCCATGCCAACCATACCGTTGTCTGCAACAAGCTCCACAATCACGTTTTCCACCGAATCCACTGTTTTGTAAGAAATGGAGTACGGCTTAGCCAGTTCCAGATTTTCCTTGCGGATATTAATTTCCTTTATTCGCATTCTTTCGTTTGATCAACTCTCTAATTGGTCCTAAAATGTCATCCACTCCTCTTTCCACTGGCAAAGCCACCGGAATACCCAGTTTTTGCTCATACTCCTCTTTGTGCCGAAGCGCCTGATCAATAGTAAGGCCTCTTGTGTTGAGCGTCACCCCAATAACTTCCTTACCATACATTTTTATCAAAGCAATGTCCTCAGTAATTGGGGGTATCTTGGCATCCAGGTACTCAAAACCGTCGTAGTGAACCCTGGCGGGAGCGTGTTGCAAAACCACACCGTCCACGTCGCCAGAAAGCAAAAACTCGGAACCGCATGGCCCGCTAATGTTACGCAAGGCTGCCTGTCCTTCAATCACCATCAGGTCCGGGTTCAGGTCCCTGTCACAGGTTACGAGGGCATTTTCCAGCTCGCCCGACACATAGTCGTTGTAAGTGGAGTCGAGGATAAACCCGTACTTCCATCCTTGCATCCACCCCGTTTGTCCTGTGTAAATCATTTCGGAAATCATACCCTCCTTACGGATGGCCTCCACTATAAACTTGGAGGTGGTGCGCTTTCCAAGTCCGCAGTCGGTGCCCATTACTGCAATTTTGGCAGATTTTATTTTGTATACGTCACCCGTCCAGAACTTCAGGTATTTCCGTTCCCTTGGCTGCCTGATGTCGTGAATTGTGACACCCTTCTCTCTGGCAATAGCAACCAGTCTCTCATTGTCGTTAAGAAATGAGTGAAGTCCGCTGACCACGTCCATACCATTTTCCATGGCAGTAACAACGTCTTCTTCCATCGACTTTGGCAGCTGACCACCTTTCGGAGCCACTCCCACCACACAGTTTTCGGCCTTGCCGCCTGCAGCTATGAAGTCTTTAACTGTCTTGTAAATAGGAATTCCTCTTTCCCTACCATCCAGCACTTTGCCTGCATCCTGGCCAAAAAAAACTGGATCGATGACAGCGAGGATATCATATCTGACAGATCCCCTGATAAGCCCGTGGGCAGTTTTGGCCGACTTCGTATCAAAGCTGCCATTGGACAATACGATTGATTTTAATTGCATAGATTGTGAAAAGACAAATAACAAACTCCAAAGCACAAAGAAATTCCAAAAGCCAAAGTTTAAAAACCCAAATGGCATACCCGAGGTAAATCAGCCACATCCGGTCAGCAGATGGTTCGATTGCTTCGGGAACTGGCGCCTATTTGACATTTGTCTTTCGTTATTTGGCGTTTTCGGTCTTCGGTGTAAATTTTACTAAAATTCCACACTCTTCGTTCATAAATTAGAATTTTTCATTGAAGCATTATTTATTCGGGCAATGGTAAGGATAGCAGCTACAAAAAACCATATGAAAAGAAAAAGTACAGCGTTCCCTGCTGATAGACCGAAGTCTCTTGACTACCTGTGGTTTACGTTGGCAGTAGTGCTCCTGTCCACTCAGTTTTCGTGCTCGCCGCAACTTGTGCTCAGCAAAAAAATAGTGCTGAAACAAATGGTCAGCAGGTCGCCGGATTTTGCCGATCATTTTACTGGCTTTGTGCTGTATGACCCTGAAACGAAGACTTACCTCGCCGAGCAGAATGGCGACAAGTATTTCACACCCGCCTCCAACACCAAACTATTCACCTACTATTCCGGCCTCCGATTGCTAGGCGATTCCATCCCAGCCTTGAAGTACGCCGAAGCCAACGATACCCTTTTCTTTACCGGCACAGGCGACCCCACCTTCCTGCATCCCGACTTCGAGTATCAACCGGCTTTTGAGCTTCTGTCAGACTCCACTAAAGCGCTGATATGGCAACCTGAAAACTACAAGGATCCGGTTTTTGGGCCAGGCTGGTCGTGGGATGACTACCTCTATTATTATCAGCCAGAAAGAGCGGGGTTGCCAATGTATGGCAATTTCATCCGATTCAGCATGTTCCCGGGAGACACAATGCCGAAGGTAAACCCTCCCTTCTTCCAACAGTTTGTGGAGGCGAGACCTTTCGAAAAGCAAAGAACATTGGTAGAAAGAGACCTTAGCTACAACTCTTACCTGTTTTTTACACCTGAAAAACTCGATACAATAGAGAGAGACGTACCTTTCAAGTACTCATTTTCGCTGGGAAGGGAGCTGCTTCAAGACACCTTAAAGAAGCCTGTCGTCTTTGGTTACAAGCCGGATAGTTTACCATGGAAAACCCTCAAAGGCTATCCCTCGCAAAAAGTGTATCAGGCCATGCTTTGGCCAAGCGACAACTTTATTGCGGAACAGATTCTGGTGATGTGCTCTTCCGGGTTTGGGGATACACTTAGCGGCAACAATGCCTTGTGGTTTGTGAAGAACAAATACCTCAACGATTTACCGGATGCGCCTGTATGGCATGATGGCTCGGGGCTATCCAGGTACAACATGTTCACGCCACGAAGCCTGGTGGCCTTGCTGGAGGAAACTTCTACGCTAGTTGAACAAAAGGAGTTATTCAGGACGCTGGCTATTGGTGGCCAGGCTGGCACCATACGCCGATGGTATGCAGGCGAAACAGAACCCTATGTTTTTGCCAAAACTGGCACCTTGAGCGGCGTGCACTCTCTCAGCGGATTTATAAAAACCAACTCAGGAAAAGTGCTGATCTTCAGCTTTATGCACAACAATTACCCAGGGTTCACTAACCCCATCAGGGAGCAGATGCAGGAAGTGCTGGAGTTTATAAGGGACAGGTATTGAGGAATTTGAGATTTCTGATTTGAAATTAATGGTTCGCATAACTTCAAATCAGAAATCTCAAATCAAAATCTTCGTGGTTATTCGGTTTCGTATTCTTCCAGAATGCCGCCGGTAAGGCGAAGAAGCGCAACTTCTGTTTGTACAAGATTGTATTTACTTTGCAACTCACTCAAAGCCGACCGAAGGTAAGTCAATTGAATGTCTCGGAAATCGAAAGAGCTTAGTGTCCCGTTACGATAACGATCTTCACCAAGGCCCAGGTTAAATTCCGCAGTCTCCCTGCTTTCAATAGCAATTTGATACAGACTCTTTCTCACTCGATAGTAATCAAGCTCGCCGATCAAGTTGCGCTGTAGTGTGAGCTTCAACTCGTCTACCATCAATGCCGATATTTGTTCATTTACCCTGGCGTTTTCAATCTGTCTGCGAATTCTTCCTCCATTAAAAATTGTAAAGCTCAGAGTAAAGTTAGCGTTGTAATTGGTATTACCGGACTTAATACCGGAAGCGCCAACGACATCTGGGTTCGAAAACCTAGCTGCCGACAGGTTCTGTACCTGGCTATTATCTGATGCTCCAAGTGTCATCGAGATGGATGGGAACATAGCCGATTTGGCTATGCCAACATCTTTCCGAAATATCTCCTGATCAATATACTGATTCCTGAGGTTGCTATTATTAGATATCATTTTAGCATACAGCTCATCCAAACTGAAATCCTTTATTTCAACGGTGAGAGAATCTGTTAACTCATAGCCCGCCTGGACATCAATGCCCAAAAGCAAATTCAGGTTCTTCTTAGCTGTTTGCACTGCATAAATCTGGGTGACATAGCTTGACGAATCAGTCAAATAGGCATTCTTATCCTGAAGAACATCAAAAGTCACTGCACTGCCCAACTCGCTTTTGAGTTTGCTGTAGTTGTATTTATCCTTCGATAGTTGGAGAGCTCTTCCGAAGATTCTTAAACCCTCCTCCTGAAGCAGTATCGTATAATACGCTTCAATAATCGCCTGAATGCTGTTTTCGATCACTATGGTGGCATTCCCTACACTCTGCTGTTGAAGTAACTCCAACTGATCCTTTGTGATTTGCACATTAAACCCATTGAAAAGCCCCCAGTTAAGGGAAAGTGAAGGCTGTAGGTTTCTTGATTGAATAGCCCCCTGCACAAAAGAAGTGGGGTTATCTATTTCGGTTCTGCTAAAACCCTGCGAAAGATTGAATGCGATCGAAGGATATAATCCCGCCTGTCCCCAGGTGTTGTTACGGGTAGCGATGTCAACATTCTTCTTTTGAATCTTAATCGAAAAATTGTTTTCCAGTCCTGTTGCAATCGCTTCAGAGAGCGACAACTCAGTAATTTTTGGCTTCTCGGTTTGGGCATATGAGTTCAGGATGGCCAACGCCATCCCGAACATTAAGAGTATTTTCTTCATTACAATTGTTAGATCAATGATTAGCTAAGGGCGTAGCCCTTTTTCATTTCTTTCACTGCCGGCTCCACCTCTTCTTTGTTAGGCTTCTCTCCACCAAATAGCAGCCACTTGGAGTATACCCTGATGTCGTTCATCACCATCAAAAACACGGGGAAGAAGAAAAGTATAAACAGCGTTCCCAGCGCAACCCCATAGGCAATAGATATGGCCATTGGGATCAGGAACTGTGCCTGGAAGCTCGTCTCAAGAATGATAGGATAAAGCCCTGCTACGGTTGTTGCCGACGTAAGTACAATAGGTCTGAATCTACTAACACCGGCATCAATCACGGCATCGTGCATGTTCATGCCTTCTTTGAGGTTTCTGTTGAATTGGTCCACCATCACAACGGCATCGTTGATAATTACACCCGATAGCGCCAGCATACCGTAGGCACTAAGAATAGACACTGTCTTGTCCTCAATCCAGTGCCCAAAAATAGCACAAATGAATCCTAGTGGTATGAGCGAGAAAATCATGAATGGCTGTAGGTAAGACCTTGTCGTAAGCATCAACAGAAGCAAAGTAGCCACTAGACAAAGGCCGAAAATAACCGCACCCGAATCAAGCTCTCTTGAAGCACGACGCTGCTGGCCTTCGAAAGAATATTCCAGCGAGGGGTGCTTCGCCATAATCGGCGGCATTATATCAGCAGTAATTTTCTCAATCAGTGGAGGCATGGATGTGTTATTATTGGCCAGGTCGGCTTCGACTCTTACCTCCCTCTTTCCATTGAACCGGTTAATGCTTAGCACACCTCTTTCGACTTCGTAACTGGCCAGCTGCGATAAAGGATACTCAGCACCATTAGCTGTTCTGATTTTCATCGACTCGAGCTGGCTTACATTAATCCTATCCTCTTCAGGGTAGCGCACCCATACTCTTACTTCGTCGGTACCAATGATGAGCCTCTGCACTTCTTCACCGAAAAAGCCCTGGCGAATTTGCTGCGTTATATCCTGATGATTCAAGCCCATGAAATACGCCAGCGGCTTTAGCTCAAGCTTAATTTCCCGCTGCCCTATGGCCGAATTGTCCGTAATATCTTTCAGTAGATCAATCCTTCTCAGGCTTTCCTTGAGCTCAGCTTTTGCCTCCTCTATTTCGTCAATAAACTTACCTTTCAGTGCAATAGAAACAGGCTTCCCCCATCGCTGAGCCGCCCCTACTGTAAAGTTCTCAGCTTCGGGAATGGGCCCTATTTTCTTCCGAATTTGGTTAGCAACCTCGAACGCTGAAATGTTTTTACCCTCAAGGTCTTCGAAATTAACTCCAACATATCCTACATGGCTGCCGCTGCTACTTCTGCTTGCGCCGGTGCCAATTATTATGTCCACTGATGAGAAGAACGGTTCTGTCAACCCAGCCTCCTTCTTCATTTCTTCATGCACTTCCCATACCTGATCCTGAAATCTTCTCAGGTAGTCTTCGGTGATGCTTTCTCTGGTGCCAGGCTTGAGCATCAAATCGACCTGCAAATCGTCGAAAGGCGTTCGGGGGAAAAACTCAAACCTTATCAAACCTCCTTGTGACATCCCCACTACCATCATCACAAACACCAACGGCCCCATCATGGCAATCCAACGCCATTGAACCAAAAACTTAATGGAGTTTCCGTACAACTTGAAACGAACAAAGTCAATGCCTTTCTCCATTGTTGTCCTGAACCGGTCATACAACGTATCCGGCTTTCTCTTCGACAAAATGGCTTTAGAGGCCAGGTGAGAAGGCAGAATTAAGAAAGCTTCCACAAGCGAAAAGCCAAGGCAGGCAATTACCACCACTGCCATTTCATAGCTGAATCCACCGTTGTCCAGGAAAATCAGTGTTACAAAAGCCAACATAGTAGTGGCAACCGAAGTAAACACCGAAGGCATCATTTCTAATGTACCATCCACCGCAGCCTGTTCGGGTGTTTTCCCTTTTTCAAAATGGGTATAAATATTTTCGGAGATAACAATACCATCGTCCACGAGTATCCCTACTACCAGGAGCATCCCAAATAACGACAGCATGTTAATAGTGATACCTGCTATGCTGCCGACCACAAACATGGCCAGAAAGGAAATCGGGATACCTGCAGCCACCCAAAACGAAAGTCTCAATGACAGGAATAGCCCTAGTGTGATCATTACTAACACGAGGCCCAGCACAAAATTGCTGGTTAACAGGTCTATTCGCTGCTCAAGTATCGAATAGAAATCAAAGTTTGTAAACAAAGTTACGCCTTGATTTTGTGCATTGAAATCTGCTACGTACTTGTCCAGATATTCAGAAATGGCAAGCAGATCCTCCTCAGGCAACTTGCTTACAGAAATATTTACAGCCCTTACATTATTGCTATAATACTTGTTGGGGATGTCAGCAAAACCTAGTGTAACGGTGCCAATATCCTTGAGCAGCACCCGTGTGCCATCGGCATTGGCCTTCAAAACGATATTCCCAATTACTTCTGGGTCATAGTCTTTGGCATTAGCCCGTATCCTTATTTCTTCCTCTGATGTTTTGATAGTACCGCCCGATACGTCACGGTTGTTTACACGAACCGCATTGGCTACTTGCGTAAACGTGATACCGTAGCGAGATAGATTCTCCTCCGGCACCTCAATTGATATTTCCAGATCAGGGAAACCCGACACCCTTACCTGCGTAATCAGGCCCGATTTAAGAAGGTCGTCTTCAATCTTTTCTGCAATGGTCTTAAGTTCCCTAAGGGGCACATTCCCTTTGAGGCCGAGGAAAGAAGCCATGCTGGTGGATTGCTGCTTGAAGACCGTCGGCTTCTCAGCACCTACGGGAAAGGAGTTGATCCTGTCAACTGCGTTTTTTACTTCGGTGAGAACTTCGTCAAGTTCATAGTTAGTTGATGTTTCAATGGTGATGGAAGCTGAGTTTTCGCTCGACACAGACCTCACCTCCACAATACCAACAATTCCCTTCAGTGCCTCCTCTATTTTAATAGTAATACCCTCCTCCATTTCCTCCGGAGCCGCACCCGGGTAAGACACAGACACGGTAATCATGTTGGGCGTTCTTTCAGGGAAAAAGGACTTCTTCATGGTCAGGAAGCTGGCCAGCCCCAGAAGAAACACCGCAAACAGTATTACGTTGGCCCAAATTGGATACTTAATAAAGAATGATAAAATTGTTCTCATATCCTCGGGGTTATTTAATGATTTCCACTTTCATTTTCTCAAATGCATTCAGCGGAGCCTCGGTCACTAGCGAATCTCCTTCCTTCAGTCCTGTAATCAGATAAGTATTTTCATTGTTTTTGATCACTGACACACTTCTGCTGCCCAGCTGTCCATTATTGTAAACAAAGACTTCACCTTTATTCCTCACCACACCTCTTGGCACTTCTATAGCGTTGTCGACCATTTTCCCCGGAATCACAACCTTCAGGTATAGCCCGTCATACAAAGCCTGCTTCTGGTTGTTTTCCACCGACACATACACATGGAAAGTCTGTGTAGTGGGATCGATATAGTCTGTCATTCTGATGACTCGTCCCGTCAGAGGGTTCGACTCATCCTCACCCTTTATCACCTTCACCCGCTTGCCAAGCTCTACAAACTGAATGTCCTTGGCTTCAATGGGCACCTTAATTTCGAAGGCATCAGTACGCAGGATTCGGCCGATATTGGATCCGGGGTTTACATAAGTTCCAGGCTCTATATTAACGACAGAAATACTGCCATTATAGGGAGCAATCATGTGGTACTTTCTCAGGTTCTCCTCAAGTCCCCTAATAGAATAGAATTCACTTAGAATGTTCTTGGTGGCTAAAAAAGTCTTCTCCTTGATGTCTGTTATTTCAGGAAGTTCCGGAAGCGGGCTATCTGTTTTAATGTTCCCAAAATAGGTTTGCCACGCTGGGAAACTGCTGGCATAGTCCACTTTCAGGTCTGGCAAAATTGAAGCGATGAGGTTAAGGAAACTGCTTTTTCTCGCTTGAAGATTCAGCCTTGTTTCTACGTCATTGACCCTAACCAGCAGTTGGCCTTTCTTAAAATTCTGGCCTTCCTTCAGTGGTACATCACCCATGATCAACCGTCCTCCAACCTCTGCCAACAAATCGATGGGCTGCGAAGAACCTACTCTGCCATAGGCTTCAACTTCCGTTTCAACGTTCTGGAAAGCCACTTCCCTCACCTTCACATAGTTGACAACAGCAGGGGCTTCTTTTTCAGGGGGTAGTTCCTTTTTTGCCGCCAAAAAGCTGTAAAGGCCAATGGAACCAGTCACCATTAACACGACAACGAGAAACGCAATGAGTTTTCTTCTTAAAGACATAGAAATTTATAGGTCAAAATTATATTACTTAATTATGTGAAGGCTGTCTAATGCTAAATAATGGATTCTATTTTTACAATAGGCTCTAATCTCGAATAAACCCGCTCAGGGTGGGCTTTGTTTTCTGCTGTGGATTAATAAAAGCAATACGCCGACAGTTTGCTGCGTACTGTCTATCGGACGCAAAAAGCTTGCAAAGGTTGTTTAAAATGCGGATAATTTTCCTGGTTTCGGACGATTGGCTGAATTATCGGGAAGTTCTACCAAATTTCATAGAAGAGTGGAAGCTGTTCGGGGAAATGCCTGCTAATTGGTAGCTGCAGCAGTTGATATTACCTCAGCAATTGGCTAAATTGAGCAAGACTCAAAGGCATCAACCCACTGTCAAACTTGCGAAGAATGGATGACAAAGAGAAAATCCTGACGCTTCACCCACAGGGTAAAAAGGGTGTGAATATTATGAAACATAAATATGATGTGATTTATGATTTCATAGCAAAGGAGTTGAAAGACGGAAAACTCAGGACATTCGAAAGCCTTTCTGACCAGGCAGTGAGGGAGTTGACAGCCTCATTCGATGGAAAAGTGATGTGGTATTTCGTTACCGTTAAACTGGATATGGAAGCCAGAGGAATTATTGAGCGAGTTCCTAAGACCAGCCCCCATCAAATTCGGCTGCGAACGTAGCATCACACCTTCCCAAACCTTTCAAATGCCTTCCTTTCCAATGCCTCCCTGTGGTCGGGGTGGGCTATATCAATTAGCAAACGAGCTCTTTGATGCAGTGTTTTTCCGTACAGGTAGGCCACTCCCCATTCGGTAACTATATAATGAACATGGGCTCTGGTAGTCACCACCCCGGCTCCTTCTTTGAGAAATGGTACAATCTTGCTTTCTCCTCTGCCGGTGACCGAAGGCAGGGCTATGATCGGCTTTCCTCCTTTTGAATAGGACGCTCCTCTTATGAAATCCATTTGTCCCCCTACTCCGGAGTAGTGCAGCGTGCCGATGGAGTCGGCGCAAACCTGGCCTGTGATATCAATCTCGATGGCCGAATTGATTGATGTTACTTTGGGGTTGCGACGGATAGTGGCCACATCGTTAACAAAAGCGACATCGTAAAGATTGACCGATGGGTTGTTGTCGATAAAATCATAGGTAAGCTTGCTGCCCATTACAAAGGTTGACACAATCTTGCCTCTGTTAATAGCCTTCATGCTGCCGTCGATTACGCCGGATTCTACCAGCGGCACCACGCCATCCGAGAACATTTCGGTGTGAATACCCAAATGCTTGTGGTTGGTAAGCTGAGAAAGCACTGCGTTGGGAATGGCTCCAATACCCATTTGCAGGGTGGCACCGTCTTCTACCATGCCTGCAATGTGCTGACCAATCTTTTTCTCAACCTCACTGATCGGAGGCGAAGGCACTTCATGTATCGGCACTTTTCCATCAACCAAATAGTGAAACTTACTCACCGGTAAACAGCTGTCTCCGAAAGTGCGGGGCATTAGTGGATTCACCTGAGCAATTACTACCTTAGCCGTTTCGATCGCAGCCAGGGTGGCATCCACAGACACGCCGAGCGAACAATAGCCGTGTTTGTCAGGTGGGGTAACCGAAACAAGCGCCACATCAATCGGGAGGATTTTCTCTCTGAAAAGCCTAGGAATCTCACTTAAAAATATGGGTATGTAGTCAGCTCTATGCTCCTGCGTAGCTTTGCGCACATTGGCACCAACAAAAAGTGAATGAACATGAAAGTTGTTGGCATATTCGGGTTTTGCATAGTCAGCCGGCCCTTCGGTGTGCAGGTGCATAATTTCCACATTTCTTAGCTCGGGCGCTTTCGCCACCAAGGCGTCTATCAGTATCTTGGGTGCCGCAGCCACACTGTGAATAAAAATCCGGTCATTAGACTTTACAACCTTCAGCGCTTCCTCGGCACTTACAACTTTCCTTTCCATGATTGAGATGATTTATGTTGGTACAAAGGTATTACCCACTACAAAACGTCAGGATGATTTCGCTACCAAAGTATACTGATTATTATCATGCAGTTATAATTCACCTTTGAGTCTTATATTCGCAACATCAACTGAAAAGCATGCAATACGATATTACGATCATTGGTGGAGGGATTGTGGGATTGGCCACCGCTTACCAACTAAAAAAGAAACGACCCGGACTTAAGGTTTTGCTCATCGAAAAAGAGCCCAGACTGGCAGCTCACCAAACGGGCAACAATAGTGGGGTTATCCATTCCGGCTTATATTATAAGCCAGGGAGTCTGAAAGCGACGAATTGCATCAATGGCTATAACATGCTGCTTGAATTTTGTAACGAACAAGGAATTGAGTATGACCTCTGCGGGAAAATTGTGGTAGCCACGTCGAAAGAAGAGTTACCGCTCCTGAATAATCTTTTTGAAAGAGGTATCCAAAATGGTCTGGTGAAAAATGAACGGCTTACTGCGGAGCAATTAAAAGAAAAGGAGCCATACGTAAATGGCATTGAGGGGATTTGGGTGCCTTATACCGGCATTATCAGCTACAAAGAAGTATCGGCCAAACTGGCTGAAGTGATAAGAAAAGATGATGGTCAGATTCATATAAGTGAAGCAGTTAGGGAAATCAGAAAGGAAGCCGGAGGTTGCACGGTGGTCACTAATAAGGACACCTACCAAACGAAACTGGTGGTGAACTGCGCCGGTCTCTATTCCGACAAAATCGCCCGGATGACCGGACAGGAAGTCAATATCAAGATTGTGCCATTTAGAGGTGAGTACTACAAGATAAAAGAAGAAAGAAAGTACCTGGTCAAGAACCTGATCTACCCGGTACCGGATCCTAATTTCCCATTCCTTGGCGTACACTTCACACGAATGGTGGGCGGCGAAGTGGAAGCTGGCCCCAATGCGGTGCTGGCCTTCAGAAGAGAAGGATACAGCAAGTCAAAAATCAACCTTTTTGAGCTGGCAGAAACACTGGCCTGGCCAGGATTTCAGAAAGTGGCCTGGAAATACTGGAAAACAGGCTTTGGCGAAATGTACAGGTCGTTCAGTAAAACAGCTTTCACCACTGCCCTGCAAAAGCTCCTTCCTGATTTGAAAGAGTCGGATCTTGAACCGGGCGGAGCAGGTGTGCGTGCCCAGGCTTGCGACCGAAACGGTGGCCTGCTCGACGACTTCCTGATTTTGGAAAATGACATAGCTGTGAATGTTTGCAATGCGCCGAGCCCGGCAGCCACCTCCAGCCTTTCGATAGGAGAAACCGTATCGAATATCGTACTCAAGAGGTTTTGAGTGCAGCGTGAGAAGTGCGAGGGTGAGGATAAACCTTTTTACTTTCACTATTAACTGATAAATTTCTTCCATGTCCAGATACGCTCGTCATTTGTCGCTTAAAGAAATAGGCCCAGCTGGTCAGCAAAAGATTGCGGAAGCCAGGGTACTGGTGATTGGTGCGGGCGGATTAGGCTGTCCCGTCTTGCAATATCTTGCTGCAGCCGGCGTAGGGCGGATTGGCATTGTTGACAACGACGTCGTTTCCATCAGCAACCTGCAACGACAGGTACTCTTCAGAGAAAGTGACATAGGCAAAAATAAGGCTGGAGCTGCCAAAAGCCACATAATGGCACTCAACTCCACCATAGAGCTGGTAGCTTACCCCGAGAAAATCACCTCTGCCAATGCGCTGGATATTGTCGCTGGGTTTGATATTGTGATCGACTGCACCGACAACTTCCCCACCCGCTACCTCATGAACGATGTATGCCTTTTGGCAGACAAGCCATATATCTACGGCGCCATTCATCGGTTTGAAGGTCAGGTGGCCGTGTTTAACCTCACAAAGGAAAGTGCTAACTACAGAGACCTCTACCCTACTCCCCCGGCGGCCGGTTCAGTGCCCACTTGCGAACAAGAGGGCGTATTAGGTGTGCTTCCAGGGCTTATCGGAACCATGCAGGCCATAGAAGCGCTTAAAATCATTACCCAGTCTGGCGAAGTGCTGGACAGTGCCTTAGTAATGCTTGGTGCGTGGGACAACACCCGCCAGCGGATGATGATAAAGCCAAAGGGTACCAGAGCCAAAGTGACCAAGCTTATCGACTACGAGGCCTTTTGCGGCATTAAGAACTACCAGGAAAATATGAAAGAAATAACCGTTCAGGAGCTCGACTCGTGGAAGAAAAACGGCGTCAGCTTTCAGTTGATCGACGTCAGAGAGGCCCACGAATATGAGACGGTGAATATGGGAGGAGAACTGATGCCCATGAGTCAACTGCAGGAGTACATCGACTTGATTGACCGGGACCGCCAGGTGGTAGTTCATTGCCACCATGGAGGGCGCAGTGCCTCGGTTATTCAAGCGCTGCAATCACGGTATGGGTTCGACAACCTCTATAACCTTATCGGAGGTATACATGCCTGGGCCGAAGAGATTGATCCGACATTGCCTACGTACTAAGAGCGCTTTGCTTTTAACGAAATTGATGAATTGGTCATAATACTTGTTATCTTGCCTAAGGTAACCCAAGTAGCATACTTCGTTTATAATGAAAACTCTGACAATAGAACTTCCTGATACCGTTGACGTCGATGACAAGGATGCCAGAATGTATATTGCGGCACGGCTGTATGAAAAAGGAAAGTTGACTCTCGGTCAAGCCGCCGATATTGTGGGCTATTCTAAAGAAACCTTCATGGAACTACTTGGAGAGTATGGGGTCTCATTTTTCAATTACCCATCAGAAGAACTTGAAGATGACATGAAAAATGCAGAAGGCCACAGTAGTTGATACAAGTTGTCTTATCCTGCTTACAAAAATTGAACAACTAGGCCTTCTCTATGAGTTGTTTGGAACAATCACCATCACTCCAGCTATAGCCGACGAATATGGCTACCCTTTGCCTACATGGGTACAAATAATCAACCCAAAAGAAGATTCGCTAAAGATATTTAAAGCATTCCTTGACGCAGGAGAAGCATCAGCCATTGCACTTGTCATGGAAAGCCCCTCTTCTCTGCTTATTGTTGACGAACTCAAAGGCAGACAAGTAGCGAAAGAAATAGGCATCAAATTTACAGGGTCAGTTGGTATGCTGAAACTGGCCGAAAAAAAAGGGCTTATTTCAAACATGACTGAAGTCATCAAAAAAATTAAAAAAAAACTGATTTCAGAGTATCTGATGCCCTATTAAAATCACTGCTAACCTAAATACCATTTTCAATATGTCCATAGAAGTAGTCTGCTACAACATCACTTCAGTGCTCAACGCCATTGAAGGTGGTGCCAGTCGCATAGAGTTATGTGATAGCCCTGGCGATGGAGGCACCACACCCTCCGCTGGAATGATCCTGGCTGCTAAAGAAAAGGCACGAATACCAGTGTTCGTCATGATCAGGCCAAGAGGTGGCGACTTCCTCTATTCCGATGAGGAGTTCGAGGTAATGAAAAAAGACATTGAATCGGCGAAAAAACTAGGTGCAGACGGTGTGGTCTTTGGCATCCTGAAAGCCAATGGGGAAATAGATACGGAAAGAAACAGGGAGCTTGTGCAGCTCGCCAGGCCGCTGAAAGTGACATGCCATAGGGCATTTGACATGACCAATGATCCCCACGAAGCCCTCGAAGCGTGCGTTGAAGCCGGCTTTGACCGCATCCTGACCTCCGGACAGCAGGCCAATGTTTACGACGGCAGGCTATTGCTAGCGGAGCTGGTAAAAAAAGCCGGCGACCGCATCATCATCATGCCAGGCGCTGGCGTAAGCGAAGAAAATGTGGCCGATCTGGTGAAAACCACTGGAGCGAAAGAAATCCATATTTCAGGGAGGAGCTTTGTCGACAGCCCCATGGCATACAGAAACCCCGCCGTGTCTATGGGAGACGACCCAAGAGAGTACCAGAAGCTGGTGGTAAGTGAGGAAAGAGTAAAAAAAATTCGCTTTCTAGCAGAAGGTGTCAAAAAATAAAAAAGGCTGTCTCAAAAGCCTTGATCGGTTTGTTGAGACAGCCGCACTATCGTTTTACCTCTCCCAAAAGAACGGCGGCTGAATGCCCAGCGACCGAAGGTACACATAGCCTTGTCCCCTGTGGTGAATCTCGTTGTCGATGAAATAGAAAAGGTTGGACACCACCGTTCCCTCATACTGCCCAAAAAGCTTGATTTGCTCCTGGAATCTTTCTGCTGAAAGCTGCTTCCAGTAGGAGTTAATTTGCTCTGTAGAGTCGTCCCATGCCTTCAGTACATTTTCTTTTTTCCCATCAAAATCCAGATCTTCATTGAAGGGCGATGTTTTGCCGGTAACAATTTCCTTCAGGCCTGGCACCGCTATGGCAAGCATCTCACTAACGAGTTTCGAAAATGGTCGCATGCCGCCAATGGAATGCTCAAAAAACTCCTTTTCAGGGAAAGCTTCTATCACCCGGCGGGTCAGGCTTCTATGTCCCTGCCAGTGTTTGAGCAACTGCTCTGGTGAAATTACTCCGGCTTCAATCTGAGTGTTTAGCTGATTCATGATGTGTGATTTTAGGTTTAAAATTTCTTTGATGAAGCCAAGCTAGCACCGGCCACTGACAGCTGTCTGTCAGTGGATTTTTTTACATAAAAACTTTTTTCTTCAATTAGTAAACCAGCCAAATGTCTGTTCAACTTTGTAGTTTGATAATACTCTCAAAAATTCTAGCTTCAACCCTATGAAACAATACCTACTCGCCGAGTGCAACTGGAAAGACATCAAGGATCGCCAAATCGATTTGGCCATTTTACCCTGGGGCGCCACAGAGGCCCACAACTACCACATGCCTTATGGCACCGACGTATACGAAGCTGACAGCATAGCCGCTGAGGCAGGTCGTATCGCCTGGGAAGCTGGCGCAAAATTGACAGTGCTACCCACTATCCCCTTTGGCGTAAACACCGGCCAAACTGACATCAAGCTAGACATTAACCTCTACCCCAGCACGCAGCTGGCTATTCTCAACGATATCGTTGAGGTGCTCAACCGGCAGGGCATTTTCAAGCTACTGATTGTCAACAGCCATGGCGGCAACGACTTCAAAACCATGCTGCGAGAGTTGGGGGTTAGGTACCCAAAAATGTTGCTCAGCACCTGTAATTGGTTCCAGTCAATGGACAAGAAACAGTACTTTGAAGAGCCTGGAGATCATGCCGACGAAATGGAAACCTGCCTCATTATGCACCTGAGACCCGAGCTGGTGCTGCCGCTCGACCAGGCCGGAGACGGGAAAGACAAAAAGCCACGTATTCAGGGTTTCAAAGAAGGCTGGGCCTGGAAAGAAAGGGAGTGGTCAAAAGTATCGGCAGATACAGGTATTGGTAATCCGAAAAAATCTACGGCGGAAAAAGGAGCCAGGTTCTTCACAGACGTTACACAAAAACTTGGCAAGTTGATGTTGGAGCTTTCGCAAATTGATAAAGAGGACTTTTATGAATAGATTTTTCACCCGCTTAAAAAGTAATTAAGCGGGCCGTAAGCATTTCTTTGGCTTTTTGATAAATCCGCAGCATCTTAGAAATGGATTGAATCAATTCATTCCATTGCTACATTATGAAAAAGACATATACCTACACCCTATTTATTGCTTTAGCATTATTAGTCGCCGCTGCCATTGCCGGCATTGGACTTAACTCCCCAATCAGTGGGCCCTTGTTGATTGCAGGCCTTCTCTTACTGGCGTTTGCATTTCGAGGAAGTGAAAAAGCAAAAGGCTATAGTTACTCTGTAGTCATTTTTTCATCGGTTGCTGCCGCTATGTACTACCCCGCACCGTTTCAGCAAATCGGCGACTTCAAGCTGGGCACTTTGATAGTTCCGCTGCTTCAAATCATCATGTTCGGCATGGGCACGTCCATGAGCATCAAAGATTTTGAAGGAGTGGTCAAAATGCCCAAAGGAGTAGGCGTTGGTTTGCTGTGCCAGTTTACCATTATGCCGCTGCTCGGATTTGGAATAGCCAAGCTTTTTAACTTCCCTTCTGAAATAGCCGCCGGTATTATACTGATTGGCTCGGCTCCAAGCGGGTTGGCCAGCAACGTGATGGCCTACCTGGCCAAAGCTAATGTGGCCCTTTCGGTAACAATGACAGCCGTAGCCACTATGCTGGCCCCGCTAATGACACCCTTATGGATGAAGTTACTAGCCGGACAATATGTTCCCATCGAATTTTGGGGGATGATGTGGAGCATTGTCAAAATTGTGATCATCCCGATCATTGGTGGCCTGATCTTCAACAAACTCTTTCACGGAAAGGCCCCCTGGGTCGACAAAGCGATGCCCCTTTTGTCAATGGCGGGCATTGCCATCATCATCAGTATCATTACCGCCTCTGGCAGAGATGCTCTCCTCACTTATGGCGTTGTCCTCGTTTTCGCAGCCCTGCTGCACAACACGGCTGGTTACTTTCTAGGTTATAAGCTTTGTAAAGCCATCAAATTACCAGAAAGAGACTGTAGAACAATTGCCTTTGAGGTAGGTATGCAAAATGGCGGACTCGCTTCGGGAATAGCGCAGGGGATGGGAAAAGTGGCTACTATGGGCCTCGGCCCCTCTGTCTTTGGTTCATTGATGAACATTACGGGATCTATCCTGGCAAATTGGTGGAGAGATAAACCAACGGGTGAAAAAGACCCAAAATGAAAAGGCTTCTGCTTCCGGCAGCCGTTTGGCTACTTTTCACACAAGGTGTTTTCGCCCAAACGGCCTCTTCCTTTGATGTCAACGACAGGCTGGGGCGTGGCATCAACATGGGCAATTCCTTTGAGGCACCTACCGAAGATGCCTGGAGCAACCCCTGGCAGCCGGAGTACTTCAAAATAATAGCTGACCTTGGCTTTCAACATGTGAGGCTCCCTGTCCGTTGGGAAACGCCGGAGCGGAGCATGGTCGACCCGCCCTATACAATCAATGCAGACTTCTTGCGGAGAATTCAGGCCGTTGTCGACACCGCACTGAAATACAAGCTGCATATCATCGTGAATATGCACCACCACGATTCGCTTTTTGAGAACGTGGCCCGTGAAGAACCAAGGTTTCTTTCACAGTGGAATCAAATCGCTGACTATTTCAAGGACTACCCTGACAGTTTGCTCTTTGAGGTACTGAACGAGCCACACGGAGAAATAACACCGGCATTGTGGAACGATCTTTTCGCCAAAGCGCTGACAGAAATCCGAAAAACGAATCCTACAAGAAGTGTGATATTGGGAGTGGCAGAGTATGGTGGACTTACTGCTGTTCCTCAATTGGAGATTCCTGCTGATGACCACCTCATTCTTAGCATCCACTATTACAACCCCTTTCACTTTACCCACCAGGGAGCTGATTGGGTGGGCCCGGAAACCCAGGCATGGCTTGGTACTGAGTGGAATGATACGGAAGCCGAACGACTGACAATCGTCAACGAATTCAAGGTGGCCCAGGCTTTCGCCGAGGAACACAACCTGCCGTTCAATGTTGGTGAGTTTGGTGCCTATAGCACAGCCGATATCGACTCAAGGATTCGCTGGACTACCTACCTCGCTCGCTGGTTTGAGTCGCAAAAGATGAGCTGGGCCTATTGGGAATTTAGCGCAGGATTCGGCATTTACGATCCTGCCAACAAATCGTTTCTTGAACCTCTGGTAGATGCCCTGCTGCACAACCCCATGCCGGAGCCCACCCAAGTCAATACCAAAGTGGTGTACCAAAGTGATTTTAGCTCTGGTCGGGATGGTTGGCTTGTGGTGAATCAGGGAGGTGCCGCCTCGCTATTAGACAATGCTGGCAATAAACTCACAGTGGCGATATCAGGCGGTGGCACCGAAGGCTGGCATATTCAACTCACCAAAACCGGTCTTTCGTTCACGAAAGGAAAGACTTACCAAATAGGCTTCAGCGCCAAAGCAGATGAAGCCCGGGCGGCTACCTTCTATGCCGGCAAAAACGGCGACCCATGGACGGCATACAGCGGATACAATGGTATGACCATACCGGCAACAGAAACGAGGTTTATTTTCACCTTTACGATGAACGAACCCACCGACGATCAGGCGAGATTGGTGTTTGATCTTGGTAAATCGGTAGTGGATTTGAGCATCTCCGATATTTTGGTTGAAGAGGTTCTCAACTCAGTTACTGCACTGGACGATGAGTCGGGGGAAATATTACGGTATTCCCCAACCCTACTTCGTCCCAATTGTTTGTGAGTGGATTGGAAAATTACCACAGTGCCCGGGCATTCGATATGCAGGGCCGTTTTGTTGGTGTACTCCCCTTTGAACCAGCCAGCAGATCAATCGATATGGGGCAGCTTCCGGCAGGGTTCTATTTGGTTAGGCTTACGAAGGGAGCGATCAGCGAGACTTTTCGGGTAATAAAAGAGTAGCTCTCAGAAAATTATTTAAGAATTTCGCCTTTTGAAGGTGATATTCTCCCTCTTTTCTGCACTTATAATAAAAGCTATTGCATGGAAGTAACCGAGACCCTTGAAAGAAAGCCCTTCATGGCGATGACGGCTGACGACAGACTCGCCTTTTTTGAGGCGCTCTACGAAGACGCTTTCCCCGCAGCAGCCAGGTTCGTTCACCGTATGGGTGGCAATCTGGAGGATGCCCGTGATGTTTTTCAGGACGCCCTGGTTCTCTTCTATGAGAGCCTCACTGCGAAAAAAGTACATGTAGAAATTTCCCAAAAAGCATATTTACTTGGAATATGTAAACACTTGTGGATTCGAAGAGCAAAAGCCCGAAGCATCGAAGTCCACCTGGAAGAGTGGGAAAAGTGCCTCAACGTGCCCGACCTCAACGAAGCGCATCCTTCAGCTAACAAACTGCTCGCCCTGCTGGAACTTGCTGGTCAAAAATGCCTGGATCTGCTGAAAAGCTTCTATTATGATCGCCTGAGCATCCCACTAATAGCCTCCAGTTTCGGTTTTGGAAGTGAGCGTTCCGCCACAGTGCAGAAGTACAAGTGCTTAGAAAAAGTGAGAAACGAAGTAAAATCAAAAGCACTGCACTATGAGGACTTCACTGACTGAAATAGCGCAAATTGAAAGCTACCTGCAAGGGAAGCTCGGTATCGCTGCCACCCTCCTCTTCGAGGTAAGGATGCTGCTGGAGCCATCGCTTAGCGCTAGCGTAAAGCTCCAAAAGATCATTTCAGAAACAGTTCTTCTTCATGGACGAAACCAACTTAGAAAGGAACTTACTGCAATAGATCACAAGCTTTTTACGGCTGCCGACAAAAGAGCTTTCAGAACGGAGATCGATCAAATTTTCAACCAGGATAAATAACATGAACATCCAAGCCAACCTTGTTCCCATGGTGATTGACAGCAATAGCCGTGGGGAGCGAGCTTACGACATATTTAGTCTGCTGCTCAAAGAGCGTATCGTTTTTCTTGGCACTAAAGTCGATGATGTGTCGGCCAACCTGGTGGTGGCCCAGCTGCTCTACCTCAACAGCATCGACCAAAAGTCGCCCATCAATTTGTACATTAATAGCCCTGGTGGTGTCGTGTACGCCGGCCTGGCCATTTACGATACAATGCAGATGATTCAGGCACCGGTATCTACGGTAGCAGTAGGCGTAACAGCCAGCATGGGCACAGCGCTGCTTTGTGCAGGTGCAAAAGGTAAGCGCTATGCTCTACCCCACTCCACCATCCACATGCACCCGACCGGCGGCGGTGCTCAGGGCTACACCGAAGATGTACGAATTGCCACCCGGGAGCAGGAAAGGCTACAAACTCAGCTTTTCCACCTGATGGGCAAGCATACAGGGCACAGCTGGGAAGAAATTGAGGCGTTTTTTCTGCGTGACAAATACCTGAACGTCCTCGAAGCCAAAGCCTTTGGCATCATCGACGAGGTACTCGGCAGCACCGACGACATCGTTGTGCTGGAAAAAGAGGGTTTTAAAGTGCGTTTGGCCTCTCCCAAATAAATCGCCCAAGTGCAGAAACTTCAGAACTACGATTTACCACCATGGCGGGTGGCCGAAAAATTGGCGGGCAGATGCGGGTAAAGGCCTGTGCGTTTAATTTTTCAAGACTTTTGCTTACTTTTTGTCGTTTGAAAAAGTAAGAGCCCAGCGGCTTGAGCGAGATTACTCGCTTGCACACCTCCCGTTCTCTCCCTATCTTACTCGACCAACCCGCTTAACTCATGAAACTACTCTACACCCTACTTCTACTTATGCCCTTTGCTGCCAACGCCCAAGCCCCCGGAAGCCTGACCATCAAAAAAGTGGCCGACTTCGACGTAAAAGAAACTCCCGACAAAACCTGGGAAGCTGCCAGCTGGGTAGAAGTACCTCAGAGAAGCGATAACGGTGTGACCTATGCCACCAAAGCGAAGATCTTGTATTCTGAAACCGGCATTTACTTTCTCTTCCACTGCGAAGACAACAAGCTCACCGCCACCATGACCCAGGATTTCGACGACCTGTTCAAAGAAGATGTGGTGGAGGTATTTCTATGGACTGATGAAAGCACCCCAATCTATTTCGAATACGAGCTTTCCCCTCTCAATTATGAGCTACCCATCCTCGTGCCCAATTACGGTGGCAAATTCCTGGGCTGGAGGCCCTGGCACTACTTCAACGAAAGGCGAACAAAACATGTAACGAGTGTAGAAGGCGGCCCGAAACGAAGCAATGCCGACATCAAAGCGTGGACAGCCCAGTTTTTCATTCCTTATGTGTTGTTGAACCCGCTACAGAATGTCCCCCCCACCAGTGGCACGAAATGGCGGGCCAATATGTACCGCCTCGATTACGACGGCGGCAAACAAACCCGCTGGGCCTGGCAACCCATCCGCACCAATTTCCACGACTATGAGATGTACGGGACTTTTGTGTTTGAGTGACTAAGAATTAATTGTCGAGACCTTTTTTCTTCTTGATTTCAAACCTGCGAGGGACAGTAGCCTCATCCAGTGATGATTTCCAAATAGAATTAATTATATTTTCCTCTATCAATCCAGACGTTCTCAATCCGTTCACTAACTTTTTTAGGTAGTGTGCCACCAAAGTGTAATACATCGCTATTGTTTTCGGATGAACAAGTATCCCACTTTCATATTTACTATCATGCACCAACATTTTCTTTCCTCTCAGTATGTAACTGTACAATAATACCTTGTAGGTGCCGTGAGCATGTTTAGACATCATGGAATAGAGTTCGCTTAGAACCTTTGACAGGTCGTCATCGATTTCACTTTTAATAAACTTACGATATTCACGATGGGGGATAATTTCATCATTATACCACTTAGTTAGTAATTTATCCCCAGCGCTTGAATTTGTATTGAATAGAAAGGCCAGGTCAATTGATTCGTCTAGATCTCTTAAAAGCTTACCTACTAGTCGATGTCGTTTGACGCTAAGACATTCGACAATATCAATGCATGTAACAAGCGCATCAACAAATAGCATCCATACCGCTTTTCGGGAGGTCGTTTCTTCAAGGCTAAATTCACCATTCCTTTCTCCGAGCACCACCAAAAGCTCTTTGGTTAGCCTTTCCGCCTCTTTTTGAAACTGCTCTTGAGCTCCGTACTCATAAGGATTATCCATTGCCTCTTGGGGCTCTCTGTTCCAAACGATACTTGGCATATTGCTATAACAATTAATTGATTCACCTCTTCGATATGTTCGGAAGGGTATGTAGAAATACTGACAATTCGATACCTGTCCTCTACAACTCCACCGTCTTCCCCGTCTTAAAGCTCTCGTCAGCCGCCAGCACAATGCGTAAACTATTAACCGCATCATTCAAGTGGTCGGTCAGATCAAGGTCTTCTTTGATGGCCTTTAGCAGATACAATTGCTCCAGTTCGCAAAGTCCGTCATGGTCAGGTTCGCTGGAGGTGTCCACAATTTGGTCGGGTTTTACATATTCACCTTTGTCGTTGGTAGCTGCGTAGTGCACTTTCAGACTCCCCGTTTTGCTATGGCCATCAATGTCTTGAGAGCCATCTCCTTTGGGAGCATCCACTATGTTGACGCAACCTTTCGGCCCAATCACATCTTTGACAAAGTAAGCCACCTCGCTCATCATCGGCCCCCAGCCTGCTTCGTACCAGCCTACTGAACCATCGTCGAAAGTCACCTGAAGCTGACCGTAATTGTACATGGTAGGTTTGATCTCATCCGTCAGCCTGGCGCCAATAGCACTTACACGAATCGGCTTGGCCCGGGTCATCATGCACATCACGTCTACGTAATGCACACCGCAATCCACGATGGGTGACATCGTATTCATCAGGTTTTTGTGGGTTTGCCAGTGCTTGCCGTTGCTTTGCTGGTTCAGGTTCATGCGCATCACAAGCGGCTTACCGAGCCCCTGCGCTATTTCAACAAACTTAGCCCAGGCTGGATGCACCCTTAAAATGTAGCCCACTACCACTTTCTTATTCACCGACTTCGCCATGTCCACCACACGCTGCGCTTCCTCTACGGTAATGGCCAATGGCTTCTCCACAAACACATGAGCGCCAGCTTTCAGGCTCTTCAGTGTATAGTCCACGTGAGTTTCGGCGTAAGTATTTACCGAAACAACATCTGGTTTGGCAAGTGCCAGTGCCTCGTCAAAATCGGCATAACAAGGATAATCTCCACCCAACTCCTTATTCAGTTTCTCCCGGCTTTCTGCCGTGCGGCTTACAAGCCCCACAATTTCAAAATCGTCCAACTTGTGGTAGGCTCTTGCATGTGATGCACCCATATTGCCGCATCCGGCTACTAATACTCTCAATTTATCGCTCATGTCTTTGGTGTTGTAATTTTGCTACTTCAATTAACCCTCCAGGGGCTCGAAGCCCTTGGAGGGTTCAAAACCTGCATTAAATAGAAACTTTTTTGCCCTCTTTTCAAAGTAAGAGATGATTTGCCTAAAGAAGCAAAGGATAACTGGTCAATCTGCTTCCTTAACAATAAATTGACCTCGAATTATCTAATATTGCCTTTCTAATGTCTGCTTATTCCATCTCTCACATAAAAAAGGAACTTCAAGTCCTTGATCCTGAACAACTCCGGCAGGTAATCCTTCGCCTGGGCAAATACAAAGTGGAAAACAAAGAGCTGCTCTCCTATCTCCTTTTCAAAGCACACGATGAAGCCATTTTCATTGAAGAAGTAAAAGAGGGGATCGATGAAAGCCTTTCCACTTTGAACGATAGCAACCTCTACTGGGCCAAAAAAACCATCAGGAAAGCCCTCCGATTCGCCAACAAAAACATCAGGTATTCAGGCATCAAAGAGACAGAGGTAGAGATCAGGATTTATTTCTGTCAGCAAATGAAAGCGACCGGTCTCCCCTTTCAGCGCAGCACCACTCTTGACAACCTCTATATCGGCCAGCTCAAAAAGATCGAAAAAGTGCTCAGCACCCTGCACGAAGACCTGCAGTTCGACTACCAGCAGCAAATTGAAGAATTAAGGAATCACTAGATTTGATACCTTCGACCTCGTTCAAATACACAGTTTGTTGCTACAGCTGAAACCAGAATGGGGGGGGTTGCCCCGCAGGCGGGTGGGGGAAAATTGGCCCAGATGGAATCGGCAGATGAGCGGCCTGGCTTGTGCGTTTAATTTTCCTATGATTTTTGCCTACTTTTCATCCCAACCGGGTAGGGATGGGAAAAGTAGGAGCCCTTACGGCTTGAGGAAAAGAACCATAAACAAAAAATGACTGACGATTGACACAATGATAAAGAAACAAACAACGACACTTTTACTTCTGATATTTTCCACCCTAGTTCATTGGAACAACTTATTTGCCCAACCCTTTAAATTCACCAAAACTACGGAAGGTATCAGCCTCACTGAAGGCACTCACCCCATCTATTTCTACCAGCAGCAAACAAAATCCCTCGACGGAAAATACCCCAGGGCGAACTACCTGCATCCTCTTTATGGTTTAAACGATGAGGTACTGACGGAAGACTTCCCGGCCGACCACCTGCACCAAAGAGGAGTCTTCTGGGCCTGGCATCAACTGATTGTCGACGGTGAACGCATCGGCGACGGCTGGGAATGCAAAGGCATTGAATGGAATGTGACCAGCACGGCTACCAAAGTAAGCAGCAAGGCTGCCCGACTAGAGCTGTCGGTTGACTGGAACACGATATGGAACGGCGACAGCATTACCTTCGTCAAGGAAAACACAGTCATCACCACTTACAAGACCACGGCAGACTACAGGGAAATAGATTTTGATATCAGCCTTACTGCCAACGGGCACGACGTGTGGATCGGCGGGTCGGAAGACCACAAAGGCTACAGCGGCTTTTCTGCCAGAACCATCCTACCCGATGATATAAAATTTCGTTCTGAAAAGGGAGTTTTGACCCCCACTGATCCGGCTATGCAGGTGGGTGGTTGGGTCGATATGATTGCTACCTTTGGAGAAACAAAGTCGGGATTCACCATGATGGCGGATACGACACAGATGGCGTCGTGGCATGGCTGGATATTGAGAAATAAGAAAAGCATGCAAAACGCAGCTTTTCCGGGTAGGGAGCCTTTTAAAATTGCTAGTGGAAAAACTTTGACGATGAGCTATAAGCTGGTCATACATAAAGCCGATTGGCCTCTGCAGGAAATAGAAAGCAAATTCAAAACCTTTATCGATAAGAAATGAAGCACTTAAATTTCAGGAATGGAGATCAAATGCCAGCCATTGGGCTGGGTACGTGGAAAGCAGCTCCAGGCGATGTTTACAAGGCAGTAAGAGAAGCTATTAAAATTGGCTACAGGCATTTTGACTGTGCCCATATTTACGGCAATGAAGATGAAATTGGAACAGCCTTCGCCGACGCTTTCAAAGCTGGTGAGATAAAACGAGAAGAGCTGTGGGTTACCTCCAAGCTGTGGAACAACAGCCACCGGAAAGATCAGGTAGAACCAGCGCTGAAAGTCACTCTCAAAAACCTACAACTCGACTACCTTGATCTTTATCTCATTCACTGGCCGGTGGCTCTGCAAGAAGGCATCGGTTTCCCTGCTTCACCAGCCGACTTTATTCCTATCGATCAACTTCCGCTGACAGTTACCTGGTCAGGCATGGAGGCTGTGGCCAAACAAGGCCTGACAAAACACATTGGCGTTTCCAATTTCAATATCAAAAACCTGAAGGTCATAAGCGAGGGAGCCACCATCATTCCTGAAGCCAACCAGCTGGAGTTACACCCCTACCTGCAACAAAATGAGCTGGTGGACTACTGCAAAAAAAATGAGATCGTTGTCACAGGCTACTCTCCTCTTGGCTCCTCCGACCGGCCAGCCAGATTGATTAAAGAAAGCGATCCTACCCTTTTGGAGAATGAAGTGATCAAGCAGATAGCAGCTACAAAAAACTGCTCGCCAGCACAAGTACTTCTTAGCTGGGCGGTGACAAGAGGAACTTCGGCCATTCCAAAGTCAGTGAACCCGAAGCGTTTGAAGGAAAACCTGGAGTCTGCCGCTATTGAGCTTTCTACGGACGACCTGAAAAGGATCGCAGACTTAGACCTGAATTTCCGATATATCAACGGAGAAACCTGGGCAAGCCCTGGGTCACCGTATACGCTGGAGTATTTGTGGGGTAAATAAAAAATGATTGAGAGGCTGTGTCCCCAAACGATTTACAGGAATTAGCACGGCCTCTTATTTTTTTTGTAATCATCAAATAAACATAGTGCTACCTATCTACTCTACTTTGCCAAATAGTGTTCCGACCACGGCAAAGAAACTAGTAGAGTGATCCTCAGCTCGCTAGCTTGACCAGACTTGGTTTATTCATTCCTCAAACTATCCACCGGGTTGGCATGGGCCGTTTTCCAGCTTTGCCAGAACACAGTCAGCAGCGCAATCGCCAACACGGCAGCACCAGCAACAATGAATACCCAGGGATGGAGCTGCATGCGGAAAGCATAGTTATCGAGCCAGTTGTCAGCTAATAGCCAGCTAACAGGGATGGCTACTAAAAATGACACCACCACCAGGGTGATAAACTGCCTGCCCAGCAAAGACAAAATTTGGCCGAATGAAGCGCCCAGCACTTTGCGGATGCATATCTCTTTTGTGCGAGTGGAAGCCACATAATACACCAACCCTAGCAGCCCCATGCATGCCACCAGGATGGCCAGGCCAGAGAAAATACCAAACACCTTCCCCACCTGTTTATCCCGCTCATACTGCGCATTGAAATGATCATCCAGAAAATATTCCATGTACAGTTCATCCGGAAATATTTCCATGAAATTTTCCCGGACGCTGAATGCAGCCTGATAGACATCGTCGCCGTTCAGACTGATGGTGAAATAGTCTGGTTTGAACTGCCACCAGCCTGATTCATTGAAGGGGCAGAGAACCAGCGGTTGTACTTGCTGAGACAATGATTGAAGGTTAACATTTCTAAAAACGCCTAAGATTTCATAGTCTGCATGTCCCTCTAACTTCATTTGAATCTTACTTCCTATGGCTTCAGCGTTTGATGCGTAACCCAACATATGCGCCGCCATTTCATTGATCAAAACCTTTTGTTTGTCGGCAGGAGCGTCTTTGTGGAAATTCCGCCCTTCCAAAAGTTCAATCTGATATGTTGGTATAAAAGAATCGTCGGTAAATATGTAGGGTGAAAGTATCGCCTCACTTTCAGTGTCTTCCTTTCTCTTAATGGATGAAATTGTTTCGCTGGTATGCCCGGGGATATCCGATGAAGCCACAAAGTTGGTTATATTCGGATGCGTCAGAAGAATATTTTCAAACCTTTCGACACGTACTCTCATAAGGGAGTCATAGACAAGTGGCGCTTTTACCACCAGCATCTCATTCGTCTTAAATCCCAGCTGCTGTCGCTGCATATATCTAAGCTGACTGACCATCACTATCGTGCCTGTAATAAGGGCATAGGAAATTCCAAACTGAAAAATTACCAGGGTGTTTCTGAGACCGAATTTTTGACCAGAAGCTTGAAACTTACCTTTTAGCACTTTGATCGGCAGGTAGGATGACAAGACAAGTGCCGGGTAAAGACCCGCCAAAAAACTGCCTACGATCAAAATGCAAGCAAAAATTGATAGGTTATTTTCTACGACCCAGAATTCGTAGGTAGATAAACCAGTTACTACAGGATTTCCTATTAACTCATTGAATGCCGATGCTGATAGTTGAACCCAAATTAGTGAAAGCCCAAGAGCCACAGCGTTGATCAGTGTAGATTCCACAAAAAACTGAATGATCAGTGTACCCCGACTCGCTCCAATCACTTTCCGAATCCCCACCTCACTGGCCCTTTCGAAGGCCCTGGACGTTGATAGGTTAATAAAATTGATCCATGCAATTACGAGAATCAAAATCCCTACTGCAGACAAAAAAAGAACGGTTTGATAACTCCCGTTTGACTCAGCTTCTCTCAGTAAATGGCTGTGAAGGTGAATATCAGACACAGGTTGAAGGTTCATGTGTTCGGTGATGCCGTTGGCATGCATCGCTTCGCCCAGATATTTATCGACAAAAGAATCCAATTTACGTTCAAGCATTCTGACGTCAGTCCCCGGACGTACTTTCACATACGTATAGTAATTGACATCACTCCAATCGTTGAGAGACTGTGGGGTTTCCGTAGAATGGATACTTCCAATACAATCGATCTGCAGGTGACTATTTGCCGGCAGGTCTTTAAAAATACCTGCGACCTTGAAAGTGTAATGAGAGAACTTAACGGTTTTTCCAATGGCATATTCATCGCCGAAAAGTCGATTAGTCACCGTTTCGGACAGCACAATGTTAAAAATGCCTGCTAAAGCCGAGTGGGGATCGCCATCAACAAACTGCAGGTCAAAGATATCAATGAACCCCTGATCTCCGGCGTACGAGTTCTCCAGTGAAATTTCTCGCTTATCTCCTTCATTCGGTATGTAACTAATACGCTGATCAGTCAAACCCCATGAAGTAATCTTCAATATTCTACTGGTTTGTTCTATCTCGGGAAAATCAGATTTGATAGCAGACCACACAGGTTTATGGTTGACCGCATAAATACCTGACCCCAGTGACTTGGATCCCTCAATTCCCAATGTCACTCTGTAGACATTATCCACATCTGGAATAAACCGATCGTAGCTCAGCTCAAACTTCACATACTGAAAAATGATGAAGCAGGCAGCCATGCCAATGGAAAGGCCCATGATGTTGAGCGCAGAGAAACGCTTACGCTTCAAAAGGTTGCGCCAGGCAGAGGTGAGATGATTTTTGAACATACCGTAATTGTTTAGTCTGTAAGCACCACCCAACGGCCTTATGATACCCGGCCGGAATAATTTGAGAACCTCAAGCCATACGAGTAACCCTGCCCTTCCCGCACCAACCAGCTCAAGATGTTCTTCATAAAGTTCGTGTACATCTCCCTCCACATCTTCCAGCAGCACTGGATTGCAAAACAGCCGGAGAAACCTGATGGCAATATGTGGCTTCTGGGATTTCAAGTGATTTTAAAATCAAAAGCCATTTTGGGTATTGATTCCCACAGCAGTTGGCGACTTTCCATGACTTGTTCAAGCGCCCGCTTGCCGGCAGGAGTAACTTTGAAATAGCGCTTCCTCTTCCCTCCCCTTACGCTGGTAGCTTCTCCGAACTCTGATTTCAAAAAACCTTTCTTTTCCATCCGGCTGAGCGCAACCCGCATCGCTCCCACGCTCACACCCCGCTTCAACCGAATCTCTATCTCCTTTTTGATCGCAATCCCATAGGCTTCCGGGTACAGCACCGCCGCTGTCAGCAAAACCACCTCTTCAAACTCTCCTAAACTCGCATTTCCCATTACCATAATCTTATTGCAATTCATTATTAAAGTCCTAAATGTCGCTATTATTTATTAAAATCCTATTTGTTGCTTTAATATTTTTATTCTACACCCAAGAGTTCTTATTTCCACCCAAATAATTCTGTCTGCATTTAATCAGAAGAATAGCTACATTGAGTCAAATCTCTGAAGCTATGAAAAGGGTTCTATTTGCTTTGTTGGCGTACACATTTACTTTCAGTGTTAGTGCACAGGTATTTAATGCCTATACACCACCCACACAAAAGCCTCCTCTCCACGGGAAAAACTGGATGGCCATTACCGGCAAACCATTGGCCGCCACAGCCGGAGCCATGACTTTCCAGAAAGGTGGTAACGCCGTAGACGCAGCCTGTGCTATGATTGCAGCTACCAGCACGATGTGGGACGTGCTCAGTTGGGGTGGTGAAACCCAGGCCATGATCTACAACCCCAACACCAAAAAAGTAATCGCCATCAATGCGCTGGGCGTAGCCCCTACCGGTGCAACTCCGGAATATTTCAAAGGAAAAGGTTTAGACTACATTCCCGAATACGGGCCTCTGGCAGCCGTTACTCCGGGCACCCCCGGTGGCATTATGGTGATGCTGGCTGAATATGGCACCATGAGCCTGAAAGAGGTGCTAGCCCCCGCCATGGAGCTGGCAGCGGGCTACCCTATTGAGGCTCAAACTGCCAACGCTATTGAACGGGGTAAGAGTGAAATCAAAAAATGGCCGTATTCCACCAAAGTGTTCCTCACCCACCCCGGCGAAGAAAGAGAAGCACCTGAGGCCGGAGAAATCTTCGTTCAGAAAGACCTGCTGGCTATGCTCACCAAATTAGTGGAAACTGAGCAGGCTGCCCTTAAAAAGAAGAAAAGTCGTAAAGAGGCTATTTATGCCGCCTATGATCGTTTCTACAAAGGCGACATTGCCAAAGAAATTGCCCGGGGCACACAGGAACAGGGCGGATTGATTACCGAACAAGACCTCGCCAACTGGGAAGTGAAGATCGAAGAGCCTATGATGGTCAACTACAAGGGCATTGACGTGTACAAGCTTTCCCAGTGGACACAGGGGCCTGCCTTATTGCAGTCGCTCAATATGCTGGAGAACTTTGACCTGAAAGCGATGGGCTACAACTCGTCCAAATACATCCACACCTTGTATCAGGTCATGAGCATGGCATTTTCTGATCGTGACTTCTACTACGGCGACCCTTACTTTGGCCCCGAAGAGCCCATGAAAGGGATTCTTTCGAAAGAATATGCCAAAGAGCGTGTGAAGCAGATCAACTGGGAAATGAACGATGCTAAAATTGGCCCTGGTGATCCCTACCCTTTTGAAGGCAAAGTGAACCCCTACAGCGAGCTGCTGAAGCAAAAAAGTCAGGCCTCACTCTCCGCACCCGATTCATATGAAGATTTCATGAGAGGCTTTCTGGCTGGCACCACTTCTGTGCAAACAGCCGACAAAGACGGCTGGGTAGTGTCGGTCACGCCAAGTGGTGGGTGGATTCCAGCCTGTATTGCAGGCAATACTGGTATTGGTCTGAGTCAGCGCATGCAAAGCTTTGTGCTGAATGAAGAAGAAGGCCCTTTCAATGTGGTGGCGCCCGGCAAGCGACCTAAAGTTACCCTCACTCCTTCTATGGCATTGAAAGAGGGCAAGCCATTCCTTTCATTTGCCGTGCAGGGTGGAGACACGCAGGATCAGAACCTGCTGCAGATGTTCCTTAATGTGGTGGAATTCGACATGACTATTCAGGAAGCTGTTGAAGCCGCCAATATTAACAGCTACCAGGTGAGTAGCTCCTTTGGTAACCATGAGAGCATTCCGGGCTCCCTTTTGTTGAGAAACGACACACCACCCTGGGTACAAAAAGAGCTCATAAGAATGGGGTACAAACTGCGATTTGACGACCGCAGCTCCGGGCCTATTAACGCCATCTACTTCGACTGGAAACATGGCAGCTTCTGGGGCGGCTCAAGCAATTATGGAGAGGATTATGGGATTGGGTGGTGAGTTGCACTTTCCGGCCTAATCATAACCACTTCAGAAGAGTAATGACTATATTAGTAAAACAAATGTATAATCAATAAACACCCATTAAACAGATGGACAATAAAAGAACAAGAAGGGATTTCCTTCGGAATACCGGAACCCTGGCAGCTGCTTCTGCCCTGCCCTTTTTCAGTAGAGTGCCTGCCTTTGGCAACCCGCTGGATACAAAAACACTGAGAGTTGGCCTTATCGGATGCGGCGGTCGTGGCACTGGTGCTGCCAACCAGGCTTTGGCAGCTGATGACAACGTGGTGCTGGTGGCTATGGCCGACCTGTTTGATGACCGGCTGACCGAGTCGCACGCTAACCTGACTAAAATCCATCCCGATAAAATGAAGGTGGACAAATCAAGAAGGTACCTTGGGTTTGATGGTGCTGATAAGATCATCAATGCCAAAGACATAGATGTGGTCATACTTACAACTCCTCCGTATTTCCGTCCCGAGCATTTCGAGAAGGCTGTCAATGCGGGCAAGCATATTTTCTGCGAAAAGCCCATGGCCGTAGATGCGCCCGGCGCCAGAAGAGTGATGGAGGCAGTAAGGGTAGCCGAGCAAAAGAAACTCAATATTATGTCGGGCTTCTGCTGGAGATACCATACTCCGAAAAGAGCCACCTTCCAGAAAATACTGGACGGTGCGATTGGCGAAGTAACTACGGTTTACAACACATACAATACCGGGGCGCTGTGGCTTCGTGACACCCAACCAGGGTGGTCCAAGCTGCGCAAGGATATGAGAAACTGGTTGTATCACACTTGGATTTCAGGAGATCACCTTATCGAGCAAGCCATCCACAGTGTGGATATGCAGTCGTGGGCATTGGGGGATGTGCTGCCAGCCAGCGTGACTGGCACGGGTGGGCGTCAAAGCAGGGTTGAGCCTGAATTTGGCAATGTTTACGACCACTTTGCCCTTGTTTACGAGTACGATAACGGAGCAAGAGGCTTCCATTTCAGCCGTCAACAGAAGAACTGCAGCAACAGCTACGCCGTGGAATCAATCGGCACGGAAGGTACAGCCATGGTTAACTGTATCCGCAACCGCCATACCATTACCGGTAAGGAAACATGGAAATACGATGGAGAGGACAACGACATGTACCAGCAGGAGCATGACGAACTATTTGCCGCTATCAGAGCAGGTAAGCCTGTCAACGACGGCAAGCGCATGGTGCAGAGCACTATGTTAGGCATCATGGGCAGAATGGCTGCCTACACAGGCCAAACCATCACCTATGAACAAGCCTGGAACTCTCAGGAAAAGCTGGGCCCCGATACTGTGGACGAAGACACCAAGTGGGAAGATGCACCAGTGGCACAGCCCGGCATCACACAGTTTTCATAACTAATACCTAAAACCTCCGGGGTTTGTCTCTTGCCTGTTTCAGGCAAGGCAAGCCTCGGAGGTTTCTCTTTTTCCGCAACACCCCACCTATCCAAATACTATGAACAGAAAAGAATTTATCAAGAAATCTACCGGAGCGATTGCTTCTGCAGCTATTCTGGGTTCAGGAGCCATCAGCCCTCTGTCTGCATCACCTGAAAAAGAAACCCTGGCAAAAGTCAGCATCAAAAAGAGCCTTAAGTGGGGCATGGTAAAGGAAGACCTGTCCATCATGGACAAATTCAAGATGCTGAAAGACCTTGGCTATGACGGTGTGGAGCTGGACAGTCCCAACGACCTTGACAAGAAACAAGTGCTTGCTGCCAGAGACAAAACCGGACTGGTAATTCCCGGCGTTGTCAATTCTGTTCACTGGAAAAGCCCTCTCTCCCATGCCGATCCCAAAGTTAGACAAGCATGTGCCGATTCGATGAAAACTGCCTTGCAAGATTGCAAAGACTACGGCGGCACCACGGTACTGCTTGTGGCAGGCGTAGTCAATAGCGAAATCAGCTACGACGATGCTTACCGCCGCTCCCAGGATGAGATCAGAAAGATGATTCCATGGGCGCATGAAACAGGTGTGAAGATTGCCATCGAAAATGTCTGGAATAACTTCCTGCTAAGCCCAATAGAAGCCGCCCGCTTTATTGACGAGCTGAACGACCCAATGGTAGGATGGTATTTCGACATTGGCAACGTGGTACGTTATGGCTGGCCTGAGCAGTGGATCAAAGTGCTGAATCGCCGCATTATGAAGCTGGACGTAAAAGAATACAGCCGGAAAAAGCAGAGTGATGAAGGCATATGGAAAGGCTTCGACGTGGAGCTGCTGGAAGGAGACAACAACTGGCCGACCGTCATGCGGGCATTGGAATCTATCGATTACAAAGGCGGTTGGATGAGTGCCGAAGTGAACGGCGGCGACAGAAAACGGCTGCAACAAATCAGCGAATTGATGGATAAAATCATTGCGCTGTAACCCACGGCTTCCGTAGTAACTGAGAAATGACAGCCAGAGTGGTTGTCATTTTTTCGTCTAGAAGTACTTTGCCTTCACCGTCAGGGCACAGCCATCCTTTGTCACTCGAAACCTGCAAGCATCAAAACTCGGCGCAGAAAGTTTTACCCTTGGGTCGTTGGAGAACCCAAAGCCCTCAGTCGGCATACCTATCCATGAATACTGCATCTCGCCATCGAGGTTCTCGTCGTGCAGGAAAGTGACTGCATAGTCTCCTGGGGTTACCTGCAGCACAAAGACTGACTCCTTATTGCTTATCGTTTCAGAAACCACCTGACTCGCTCTCTCCCTTTCTTCTGGAAAGCCGATAGCGTTATCGAAAACATACATGGTAACCTGGCCCTTGTCATTCCTCAGCCCTGAAACAGTAATTTTGCAATTCTGGGCCGACAATTCGACTGAGCCAACGATAACTGGAAAGGTCATTGCAAACAACAATCGCAACATAAAGGCTATTTACATAAAATGAACTTTGACATAACTCCACAACTGTCCAGTTGCTCTAGCGTGATCGGCCATGATTTACTCCGCATTATATCAATTACCTGATACCTTCCAAAAACTCCAACGCCCTCTTTTCAGCCCAGTAAATTTCGCCACCCGTCTGGGTAAACCCAACATGTCCGCCAACTTTTGGGGTTTCTAAATACAAGTAGTCGCTCTCTCTTGCCATTTCGTAAGGGTAGCATTTGTCACCCAGCATCGGGTCATTAAGGGCATTGGCCACCAGGGAAGGCCTTTTCAACTCAGGGTAAAATTGGTCAGAAGTGGCTTTCAGATAAAAATCATCCCGGCTGCTAAAACCATGCAGAGGTGCGGTGTATCTATCATCAAACTCATCGAAGGTCGTGATGAGGTCGATACCTGTGGCATCTACCACCTCCGGATGCCTCAATGCTTTCACCTTCATTTTTATCTTAAGCTTATCGAGAAAACGATCCTTATAAAACCTATTGCTTCGCATGGTGAGTTGCACAGCACTGTCCCACAAATTGCACGGAACTGAAAAAGTGGCAGCACCTATTATCTCTTTCCTGACCTGCGCCCCTCTTTCGCCCAGGTACTTCAGGCTCATGCTCCCTCCCATGCTGAATCCTATCAACGCCACTTTGCTGTATCGGCCCGATTTCAAACCGTACTCTACCACAGCCGAAAGATCCTCGGTGGCCCCGTGGTGATACAACCTGGGCAGTCTGTTCATTTCACCGCCACAGGTTCGGCAGTTCCATGCCAGCGCATCCCAGCCGTTGGCTGCGAAGTACTTTGCCATCCCGGTAATATAGGGCCTGTGACTACTGCCTTCGAGCCCGTGAGTCAACACTACCAATTTGTCGTTACCTCCCGTCAACCAGTCTACATTTAAGAAATCTCCGTCCTCAAGTTCCACCTTTTCCCTTCCATAGGCTACCCCTTCAACCTTTCTGAAAACAGAGGGCACAACAGTCTCCAGATGTGGGCTGAAAAGATAAGCCGGTCGCCGCTTGTAACTACTTTCGGAAATTAGTGGCATCTAATTATCTCATCTAAATCGTTTGCGGCTTAAAAATACATGAAGAGGTTTTTATAAGAACCCTCCATTGCATATTTTTCAAAACTATTTGCTTAGCAATTTAACTCTAACAACCCCTTTTCATGAAAGAAATTGCCATCGGTATTGACATTGGCGGTACGAACACCAAGTTTGGTTTAGTGGACAAAGATGGAGAGACCCTTTTTCAAAAATCGATCCCAACAAGAGCCGAAGGTGATGTCAATGAGTTCTTTAAAGACCTTCAGGAAAGCATTCAGGGAGCCCTCAAAAACTTCCCGGATGTAGACATAAAAGGTGTTGGCATTGGCGCTCCCAACGCCAACTATTATAAGCAAACGATAGAACACGCACCTAACATCCGCTGGGGAACTATTGTCCCTTTCGGTGAAATTTTCAAAAAATACTTCAAGTACCCGATGGTGATGACCAACGACGCCAATGCTGCTGCTATTGGCGAAATGGTGTATGGAGCTGCAAAGGGGATGAAGGACTTTATCGTCATTACGTTAGGCACAGGTTTAGGAAGCGGCATCGTTGTTAACGGTCAGCTGGTATATGGCCACGACGGCTTTGCCGGAGAGCTTGGCCACGTAATAGTAAACCCCAACGGGCGATACTGCGGCTGTGGCAGAAAAGGCTGCCTCGAAACCTATGTGTCTGCTACCGGTATCAAACGCACAGTGTTCAAGCTCCTGGCTGATTATACCTACAAAAGCGAACTGCGTGCTATTGCCTTCGATGATCTCACCGCCGAGTTCATTACCCAGGCAGCTATGCGCAAGGATCCTATTGCCATTGCTGCCTTTGAGTACACCGGCAGAATACTCGGCATCAAACTGGCCGACACCATGGTGCACACCAGCCC
This sequence comes from Imperialibacter roseus, assembly GCF_032999765.1. Classification (GTDB taxonomy): domain Bacteria; phylum Bacteroidota; class Bacteroidia; order Cytophagales; family Cyclobacteriaceae; genus Imperialibacter; species Imperialibacter roseus. The sequence continues at coordinate 3,152,952 of NZ_CP136051.1, forward strand.
CGAAGCCATTTTCCTTTTTGGAGGACTGGTAAAGGCTGGAGACTACATCTTCAAACCAACGCTGGAGCACATGGAAAAAAACATGTTTCCTGTCTTCAAAAATAAATTAAAACTCATTCCATCTGGCCTTATGGATAAAAATGCGGCCGTGCTCGGCGCAGCAGCACTGGTATGGAAAGAGTTTGAAACGCCTTAAACAAGAATCCTTACACATACAGAAAAGGGCCGGAAGTATTTTCGGCCTTTTTGTTTTTATGAGTGCCTGCCAACCCTTTACTTTTGCACGCATATGACACCAATGCACATCGCAGTAGCCGGAAATATCGGAGCCGGAAAGACCACCCTTGCTGAGAAGCTTGGTAAGCACTACAACTGGAAAGTGCAGCTTGAAAGCGTGGAGGAAAACCCCTACCTCGAGGATTTTTACAGCGATATGAAGAGGTGGGCATTTCATGTCCAAATACATTTTTTGAACAGCCGTTTCAAACAGGTTAACGAATTAAGAGACTCCAGGGTGTCTATTGTTCAAGACCGCACCATATACGAGGATGCTTACATATTCGCTAAGAGCTTGTATAGCTCAGGGCATTTTTCGGAAAGAGACTATGAGAGCTATCTCAAGCTTTTTGAGCTAATGATCACTTATGTGCAACCACCAGACTTGTTAATTTACCTGAAATCAGACATTGGCAAGCTTGTTTCACAAATCGAGAAAAGAGGCAGGTCTTTCGAGAATGCTATTAGGATAGATTACCTAAAAACCCTCAATCAACACTACGAAGATTGGATTGGGAGCTACAAACTCGGCAAACTACTGGTAATTGATGTAAACAACCTGGACTTCGTATCGAAAGTGGAGGATTTTTCTTACGTCGTAAACCAAATAGACCTGGAATTACACGGGCTCTTCAGCGGCGACAGCCGGTAAGCCAAGCCTTCTTCTCAAATACCTAACGAACGACACATAGTGGTCTCCTGAGGGAGATTTTATCAACTCTCCTACTGTAAGCAGCTTCCCTCCTGACATAATTTGGTCGTAAATAGAAAAGTGTAAAACTTCATACCCCTCCAGCTTGGCCAGCATGTCTCTTAACATGTTCCGAAAAGCAAGCATTTTCCAGCCAGAGCTACCGTTTCCAAAAAAATCCCCTGGATCGGATGCCTCCCCAAAATGCTTGTTGCTGAGGGAATTGCTCCAAACACCGGCAATAAGGCCAACTTTCTTGCAACCCACTTCAAACTGCCGGCAGTGTCGAAGAGACGCCTCCACGTTAAATCCTTCGATGTCTGAATAAAATGGCGCCCGGAGGCAAACGGCGGCATAGCGGTTGTAGGCCAGCTCGTCGTTTCCAACAATCACCTTCCCTTCAAACACAATCGGGTAAGCTGGTACTTCGATTTCAGTAATACCTCCAGTAAGTTGGCCTCCAAGTTTTTTGTAGATGTCGTCTACTTGTGGCCGAAAATCACTTCTCCACAGGCGTTGCCGATTCCCAGATCGTACCTCTGTCTCAGTTGAGAGTTTCTCACCTTCTAAAAACGCCTTTATTCTCCTTAACACGATATTAGACATGCACAGATTTGTTCTTGATCAACACAAAACTAGTTACTTTTTCAAACCTAATTATTTGGGGCTCCATCTGTCACCCAGCAAACAATCTTGTTGATCTCATCTTCTTCCAGCTGAGCAATTCCCTCCTGCATGGGAGGCATTCCTCTGTTTCCTACTCTCAGCCCAATTTGCTTTGCGTTGTCCTGTATGCCTTTAAAGCTCGTCATGTCCGGAAACTGACTTCCTGTGACATGGCAACCATCTACAGCGCACTTATTTTTAATAATTGTAGCAATTGCTGTATCGAAACTTAAACCGGACGGCACAATAGCTTTGGTGTGAAACTCACAAAAACCGTCCTTCACGGCGACTGAATACTCTCCGTTTGCCAGGCCGCTAAAAACCGAAGACTCTACGAAGTTTTTACCGTCGATACTGTATAAGTATGTGCCGCTACCGCCCGTTGCCGACAACTCAACTGAGCCTTCCGAGCCCTCACAACCAGCTACACTTGCTGTAAAACTTAGCGTTAAATCATTCTTCACTGCCAACCCAACCGAGGTAGTAGCTGTACACTCGTTGGCGTCCATTACAGTCAAAGTATACGTTCCGGGGGCGAGACCGCTAAATTCACTGCTTGATTGGAAATCGAGACCATTGATGCTAAAGGTGACAGGATCTGTTCCACCAGAAACAGCGACGGTAACAGTTCCCGGAGTGCTGCAGGTAGGGGCTGCCGTGGACTCCACACTTATTGCCGGGCCGGACACTGAGCAGTTGACGGTCATGTCATCATTGCGTCCGCAACCTGATATCATAATCACAAAAATGCACAAGCAAAAGGCAGCAAAAAAAAGTCTAAACAAGGTGGTCATAGTTCATTTGCTTTTTCCACCCCGGTTATCCAAACATCAGCCTACTTATTAACTCCCCGGCTGGCATAAAACATCTCTTGAAGGTGGTCATCAATACAACAACAAACATATCACAGCAACCTACAACAAGTGAAAAAAACTAGCCAACATGAGACTCCAAAATTTCCCAGGTGTGATCGCTCAAGAGTTTTACCTTTGAAAGGTATTGCTGAAACGGCTTGCTTCTTCCCCACTCCGTCGGAGCAATCATCGACAGCACATCATCCCCATCGGCCCTGGAATACAGATAGTAAATCTTCCCGATGATGGGCTCAAAACTAACCTGAGCCTTGTAGATTCTTTCCGACACTTCTACCCTGGATTGTATGTCTTTTGCCTGCCTGGCAAGCAGCTGCATTTGCTCGTAAATCTGGCTGAGTTCCCGGTCGGTTTGCTCGTACATAGCAGCCACCGATCTACCCCTTATTTTGCCCCGGTCTTCAGGCTTTACCAGGGCACTGCCGGCGTGATGCGGATAGGCAAGAATTCCCGGATTGGCAGCAACTTTCTCAGCCTCCTTTTCCATGTCAATCTTGTCGATATCAATCTTCTTTCCCGCTTCCATTTTTGTGCTATTTATTATCACCCGGAGCTACTTCATTTCTGAGATGAGACTTAGATCCTGGGAAGGTCGTCCGCCTCGAAATGTCCCAACCGATGATGATCATGATGACCATAAAGACAGCCGCCACCACCAGAAATATTTTCTTCGATTTACTCATGCCTACCTCTTGCTGTGATTAACTTCATTCCAACACTGAATGTTCAAAGTTAGTCAACTTGACAAAAAGATTCAGAAAGGTTCAGAGAAATGAAAGCTGTAGAAGGTCAGTTTCCTTTGAGATAAAATGAGCCTTATCACCATAAATCAACACCGGGGTTTTTAGGTAATCGGGGTGCTTCACGATCAGGTCGATGTACTGCTTCGGGGTGCTCAGGTGCAGGTAGTATTCCTGGCTCTTCAGCTGCTCGCAGTCATGATCGACGAGGTCCTGATACCCCACCCCAAGCCTGCCTGACAGGTCAGCTAGAAATGAATACTCCAGCGCAGAAGACTGAACGTCCAGCTTCACAATTTTGTCAGAAAAAACACTGATATAGGCAAGCGCCTGCTTGTCAAGATCACGCTTGCTATTGTACACAAAAATCATCTCGCTGGATCCGCCCTCTATCATGGCCATTGTTCATATAATTCAGAAACCGAAGTTAAAGGGTGGCCCTATCATTAACCTTGATGAAGATCAGTAAAGCGCCCGTAAACTGATGATTTTAGTCAAACAATCAGAGAAAGGTCACCTCCTCAAAGGGGCATTAGTAAGTAAAAATCAAAAAAAGATATCCTCTAAATGACTTGAAATAACCACTGCTAATTCACTCGCTACTAAATTACTATACTATCCCAACGTAGTTTAAGCTTTAATATATGACATAATGACAAAGCTCATTTTTTTCGATTCAAATTGGCCTCATTGAAGATAGTGGCTACCTTTGAAGCCTAAACACGACTAACTTATGGATATCAAGGGAAAACTTCTCGAGAAAAGTGAAACAACTAACGTGACAGCCTCTTTCAAAAAGCGTGAATTTGTTGTGGAATTTGCGGAGAATCCTCAGTATCCGGAGTACGTTAAGTTTGAGCTAATCCAGGACAAGTGTGACCTACTCAACGACTTTCAGCCAGGTCAGGAAATTGAAGTACACTTTAACTTGAAAGGCAGAAAATGGACTGATCCGAAGGGCGAAGTAAAGTACTTTAATTCGCTTCAGGCATGGAGGATTTTGCCAGTCGGTGCCCAGACTTCAGCGGGTAGTTCTCCTTCGGGCGAGGCACCCCCACCAGCAGAAGAACCGGAATGGCTGAGTGCCTCATCAGAAGACGACGATCTTCCGTTTTAAGGTTATCTTCTTACCTTCCTTCGGCCTCCCCCGCCTCCTCCACCTCTTTCTCTTGGAGAACTTTTAGGGTGCTTGGCATCGTACACCGGCCCCTCGCCTATCGATGACGGAAGCTTCACCATGCGTATGCTCTTGCCAATAAGATTCTCTATTCGGCTGAACTTTCTCTGGTCATCTTCATTCACCAGAGTGAACGCAATGCCATCCGTTTCTGCCCTCGCTGTCCGGCCAATTCTGTGCACGTAATCCTCCGGATCCTGGGGCACATCATAGTTGATCACAAGGTTAATATTCTCTATGTCAATACCCCTGCTCAGCACGTCTGTTGCAATAAGAATATTGATCTCCTTGTTACGGAATTTTAGCAGGCCCGACTCCCTTTCATTTTGCTCAAGATCCGAGTGAATCGACTCCACCTTTCTGCCGTCTTTTCGCAGCTGTCTGTCCAGCTCTTTCACAGTGGTTTTTCGTGAGCAGAATATCAGAATCCGGGGCAGCTGTCTGGCGTCCAATATGTGGCTAAGCAGCAAATTCTTCTGAGGATTGTAGACTGAGAAAGCGGCCTGAAATATCTTCTCAGCTGGCTTCGAAATAGCTATGCTTATCTCCACAGGGTTGTTCAGCATTTGAGCCGTGAGCGTCCTGATCTTTGGAGGCATAGTCGCAGAGAACATCAGGTTCTGGCGCTTAGCCGGAAGCATGTTGACGATCTTCACCAGGTCGTCAATGAAACCCATGTCCAGCATCCTGTCTGCCTCATCAAGGATCAGGTGCCGGAGGTTGCTGAAGTCGGCATAGTCAAAACTCATGTGTGTGATAATCCTGCCGGGCGTAGCCACAATAATATCGGCACCTTCCTGCAAAGCCTTTTTCTGCGAATCCCAGCTCGAGCTGTCAGAGCCACCGTAAACAGCAAACGAACTCACTCCCGCAAAGTAGCTCAGTCCATTTATCTGCTGATCGATCTGAATAGCTAGTTCCCTTGTCGGCGCCAATATCAGCGTCTTGATCTTTCCGTCAGCATTCTTCTGATTGTCATTAATGACCGGAATCAGGTAGGCGCCCGTCTTTCCAGTTCCCGTTTGTGCGCAGGCAATGATATCTCTTCCAGATAAAATCACAGGGATGGCTTGCTCCTGTACCGGAGTCATTTTCTCAAAGCCCATCGCTTGTACAGCATCCTTGAGCTCAGGAGAAATCTCTAATTCTTTAAAATCCACTTTTGAGTCTTTACGTTTTTATTGTGCTTTCCTTTCTATCATCAAACTTTGATACCATTCATCAATTACGAAAACGAAGTGTTTGAAGCATCCTTCTATATTCGGGGTTAGGAGGACTACATGAGAGGAATTTTACTACTAACAACACTGACCATTTTTGCTTATGGTATTTCTATTCAACTAACGAAGGCACAAAATACACTTCCATCGTTACATATACAGAAGGCAAAGGGAAAAATAATTTTGGATGGCGCTCTGAATGAGGCAGATTGGGAAAGTGCAGAAGTCGCTGGAGACTTTATGCAGTACTTCCCTTACGACACTTCTCTCGCCAATTCGCAAACTGAAATCCGGATTACTTACGACGACGAGTTTCTGTACATGGGTGCCAAAATGTACAACCAGGTGAAAGACCGAAAGTATGTGACCCCTTCCTTAAGAAGAGATTACCGGGGAGAAGCCAACGATGGAATCACGCTTATTTTGGATCCATTTCAGGACAAAACTAATTCATTTCAATTCGGCGTTAACCCGTTTGGAGTTCAAAGAGAAGGTCTTATTGCCAATGGCGGCTCCGGAGGCGGGCAAAACCTCAGTCTGTCGTGGGATAACAAGTGGTACACGAAGGCCGTGCAGTACGAGGGATACTGGATAGCAGAGCTGGCCATACCATTCAAAACCATCCGGTTCAAGGAGAACTCACAAAAGTGGAATATGAACTTTTACCGGATCGATAGTGAAAATGGCGAACGATCATCATGGGCTCGCATACCACGAAACTTCAGCCTCATCACGCTGGCATTTAACCGGGAAGTAGTCTTTGATAAACCACTCAAAAAACCGGGAGCCAACATCTCACTTATTCCCTTTGTAGCGGCGGCATATGAACACGACCAGGAAGAAGGCTTGTCGCCAGCCAAATCAGCTGACTTTGGCGGCGATGCAAAAATAGGTATTGGCCCATCGCTCAACCTGGACCTGACTTTCAATCCCGACTTTTCCCAGGTGGAGGTTGACGATCAGGTTACCAACTTGGACAGATTCGAAATTTTCTACCCAGAGAAAAGGCAGTTCTTTCTGGAAAATGCCGATCTCTTTGCTGACTTTGGTACTCAGAACCTCCGTCCGTTTTTTTCCCGTCGCATTGGCGTAACCAGAGACGAGAGCACCGGGCAAAATCTGCAAAACAAAATTCACGCAGGTGCCCGCCTTAGCGGCAAGATTAACAACAACTGGCGGGTGGGACTGCTGGACATGCTAGCTGCTAAAGATGATGCACTGGGACTCCCCTCCACCAACTACTCTGTAGCCAGCTTTCAGCGCAAACTATTTACCCGCTCCAATGTGGGAATGATTTTCGTGAACAAAGACCCCACGGGGCCTTTGCAAGCGGCTGACGGCAGCGATAGCATACGCACCTACAACAGAGTGTTGGGAATTGACTACAACCTCGCTTCAGCCGACAACAAATGGAATGGTAAGTTCTTCGCTCATCGAACCTTTAGCAATGAAGGCCTCAATGATGCCTTTGCTCTGTCTTCAGAAATAGAATACAATTCACTCCGCTGGGAAATTTCAGGAAGGCTACAATCCATAGGCGCTAATTATGACCCTGAAACCGGTTTTGCCCGCAGAAACGGTTACAACCGTGCGTCGCAGAGTATTTGGTACAACTTCTACCCAAACTCAACCATTGTGAACAGGCATGGGCCCGGCTTTGACACCGACAATATATGGAACGGTACATATGGCGCCACCGATAGGGACATCAACCTGATGTACCGGATACAGTTCAAAAACACCTCAATGTTCAATATGCGGCTCAGGCATGATTATGTGTTCTTGTATTTCTCTTTCGACCCGACAAATACCGGCGGCATAGAGCTGCCAGAAAGCTCTGAGTACGGTTACTACTCGGTTATTGCCAATTATGACTCTGACGCAAGAAAAAAACTGTTTTACAGCCTTAATACAAGATCTGGTGGCTATTTCAACGGAACACGAGTGAACCTTGACTCGGAAATTGGATACAGGATACAACCCTATGGGATTATTTCGTTGGTCACTAATATCAACCGGCTGCGGCTTCCGTATCCTTACAACGATGCCGACCTGCTCCTGATTGGGCCAAAGTTTGATGTCACGCTCAGCAAGTCATTCTTTCTGACCACCTACTTCCAATACAACAACCAGATCGATAACATTAATGTCAATGCACGGCTCCAGTGGCGCTTCAAACCTGTGTCCGACATTTTCCTCGTTTACACAGAGAATTACCTGCCAGAAACATTTTACTCACGAAACCGCTCACTAATTTTCAAAGCGACCTACTGGCTCAATCTTTAAAGCTGACAAGGTTATCGTATCCAGCCCAAAATGGTTGGGATTTACTGAGAAAGGCTTACCTTTTTGAGGAAAGAAGAAACAGCTTCAACCGACTGGCTACCAACTTCCTGAAGAGTGGATTGGCTTACCAAAGGCTGATCTTGAGGAAGCTCATTTGGAAACATCACCAGAGATGAAAGATCAAGGAAGCCAGGGGTTAACAAAACAGCAAGCAGAGCCACTATCACCCCGAGGGTAATTAATGTAGTGCTCATTTTATTTCTTGCCTGTTGCATGACTAGTTGTAATACAAAGTTGATGCCAATTATATAAAAACCTATTTTACAGGTAGTTACATTTTCATTCTACTACTTAGTGACCAATAGCGTACAGTTATTGATCACAGTATCGAACGCTTTGTATTAGTACTCTTGTAGATCGAAAAGATTACAACTTTGCGTTAAAAAAAATAGAAGGTCTCGCCTGGATCCGGGAAACGGCGAAATGAAACTGGCTTATTCTATGAGTTCGACCTCGAAAACCAAAGTGGCATTGGCAGGAATTTGGCCACGGGCCATGCTTCCGTAACCAAGGTTGGCCGGCACCCGGATGTAAGCCCTGGAGCCTTTCTTTAGCAGCCCTATGCCTTCGTCCCATCCCTTGATTACCTGGCCGGCACCCAGCACAAAGCTAAAAGGCTTACCCCTGTCAACCGAACTGTCAAACTTTGTCCCATCTTCAAGGTAGCCGGTATAATGAACCGTGACTCTGTCGCCTACATTAGGCAAGTCACCAGTGCCTTCTACAAGCATCTTCACTCCGAGGCCGCTGTCTCTATAGGTGTAGCCAAAATTTCTTCTTTCTATTTCCCATGCCGACAGTGCCTTCTGGAGAAAGAGTATCTCCAAAGCAGACAGCTTCAACTTAGAATCGGCAGCCAGAGAAATGAGGTACTCCTCTGTGGCTTTATTGACTGATGGGATGTATTTCCCCTTCTTTCCGTTTTGAATGAGGAAGTTTGGCTGCGTTTCCGAAAACTGAACGCATATGCCTGCAAACTTACTGTCCGTGAAACAGAAATCTGCCACATAGGCCAATTTCGATTCACACTCAGTGCACTGCGCATAACCTTCTGATACCAAACCCAACAAAATCACCGCTACCAGAAACTTCCGACAAAGATCTTCCATAATGCTTTCGTTAAAAAGAAAGCAAAGAACAGGCGCTTAGAAATAAAAATCAATAATTTATTTCCTCTTCTTCCTGAACGTGATTGGAATGAAATCGTCGGTCGGGATGCCGATGTGGGCCAAATCCCATTCAGGGTTGTATCCGCTAATGAGGCGCTTAATACATTCGACCCGGTCATGGGTTGGAAATTCGCATTCTTCCCAATAAAAAATCTCGACCCTGTAATGATACTGTTTTTTGATTCCGTTGATTCTTACTTCAACTTCGATCTCCTGCTCTTCTAAAGTGCGGGGAATCTCTATACCAATAACTGCCATATAATATGTTTCATTTGCATCAGGTGTACATCAAAAAACATACCTGTATACTAAATTACTGATTATCAATTATTTGATTGATTGGTGCAAAATGAAAATGAACGATTTCAGGACAATAAAGTGTTCATTTTTAAAGAGTTAGTTGAGCCACTATTGATATTGAAAGAGTAGGTTTGCAGTTTTCACAGCAAATAACGCCGCTCGTTACAACGAATCAGCTAATAACGCCGTTAAACCCATCCCATGGTAGAATGAAGTAAGAATTTTGTTTATTTACGAACTTGAAATAATTATAATAATATCTTATGAAAACGCCAGATTCTAACCTTTTGACTAAGTTGAGCGCTATTGGATTACTTGTACTTTGCGGACTAACGTTCGCAAGTTGTTCCTCTTCCTCTAAAAGCGAATTTTCTGATTCAGAAACCGTTGTGGAAACAGAAGATGATGCCGAAGACGACAAATCGCAAAGACCGAGCCCTCCGGCATCAACAACTGCCAACGTGAGTGGAGTAAACGTAACTATAGACTATAGTGCCCCTGCCGTGAAAGGCAGAACCATTTGGGGCGAGCTGGTTCCTTATGGTAAGGTAGACAGAACGGGAGCCAATGAAGCCACTGTGTTTTCAGTCGACAAGGATGTCTTGATAAATGGAGAGCTGCTGCCCGCTGGCCAATACAGTTTGTTCAGTATTCCAACAGAGACTGACTGGACACTTATTTTCAACAAAGAGGCCGAGCAATGGGGTGCCTACGATTACAAAGAGTCTGAAGATGCCCTAAGGGTTACAGTCACGCCATCCATGGTGGACGATTTCAAAGAAAGGCTTGAATTCAAAGTTTCATCCGACGGCACAGTAAATTATCACTGGGAAAAACTTGTATTCAGTTTTACTGTAGCACCTTCTCCGAATAGCTAAAAACAAAAATAGGGCGGTGCTAATAATTGAACCGCCCACTCTCTCTTAATTGTCATTGACAATCGACCCTGAGCCATTGTCGGTCTCATCAACAACGGCATCGCCTCGGTAAAAAATAGATCCACTGCCGGACACAACCGCTTCAAGTTCATCAGTCACGTGCACTTTGGACGACCCGCTTCCCGAGTTAACTACCTGCGCTTTTGTGGCAGCCATTTCATAGGCGTCAATACCACCCGATCCTGAACAAGTCGCTTTCAAGAAGTCAGCTGCCCCGCTTAACAAAACACTTCCCGAGCCAGAGTGAGAAACCGTGACATTGGTAAAATCTCCTGTAAAAGTGATTTTACCAGAGCCTGTTAGTGCCACATTTGCCTTCTCTCCTTGCCCTGCATAGGTTATCTTACCCGAGCCCGACAATAAAATATCTACGTCATCGTCAAACGAGTCCAGCGTTGTGATACTACCCGAACCAGTAAGTATAATGTTTTCAAGCTCCGGCAGAGTGATAAACACCGAAAAGTCTTTGTGATTGGAGATGCAGCTTCGGGGATAGATAGTCCATTGTCCATCTTCCACATCGGTGCTGATGAGGTCGAGAATGTTGGGCTGCCCCTCAATCTCAACGCTCAGCGTCTCCCCTCTTTCTATGGTTACGGTGCCTGCCATGGTCATGTTTATGCCTGCAAACGCTTCTATGTCCAGAGCTCTTCGCACAATATCACCTTTACCCCTCTCACAAGGGCCATCTACGATACTACATCCCTGACTAGCGATGCCAAAAGCTAAAACAGTCACCAATCGCCAATGTGTCAATACAGTTTTCATAATAGTTAATTGCGTAATTTTTACCGCTTACTCCCCTATAGTCGTTATTCAACGGAATAAGGTTGCCGTTGTGTGAATATTATTCTCGCACTATTGACTTTTTTTCATTTACATTTGCGATTCTTTTTTCAATAAGCATGACGAAAATAGCAGATTTAGCGAAGTTCAAAAGGGAGGTACTGGAACAATGCATTCAGCGCCAGGAACAGCAAATAGCGAGCTTGAAAGAAGCCATTGAGGCTGCCATTGAAAGTGCGCTGAGCGAAAGTGGCAGTTCGGAAGACAGCCAGGATTCCTTCCGAGAGCAGATGCAGCAAGAGCGAAGCATGTACAACAACAAGCTGGCGGAAAGCAGTGAGCTTTTGGCAGGTCTCAAAAGAATCAATCCAAATGCGGTGTTTAGCCAAATTGGACAGGGTGCGCTCGTAGTTACTGACAAGCAGATTTTCCTTATTGCAGGAAGCATCGGCAAAATCACCTTTGACTCACAGGATATCTTTGTCATTTCTACACAGTCTCCTATCTATGATGCGATTGCCGGACTGAAAAAAGGAGACAAATATGAATTCCGGGGGCAGCATTTTGTCATTACCGACTTGACGTAATTTTTCCGGATAAAATTTTTCCGGTTTCAAACGATTGAAAACTGCCTTCTCTCTACAAAAGTATTCGTAGCACTGGTTCAACTGCCAATTTCAAAGTCAAAATTGTATATTCGGTGCCGCCTTTTATTAGGATGTATCTGGAAATTGAATGTGTAGTGTATGACTGTAGAAAAGAGAAGACTTGAAGAGTGCCGAAATGGAGTTCGCTGGAAAGAATGGGGCCCTTATCTTTCAGAAAGGCAGTGGGGAACAGTTCGTGAAGACTACAGCAAATACGGTTCGGCCTGGGAAAGCATACCACACGACCATGCCAGAAGCAAAGCCTATCGGTGGGGGGAAGATGGCCTCGGCGGTTTCAGCAACGAGGATCAGCGAATTTGTTTTGCATGGGCATTTTGGAATCACAAGGATCCTATTCTAAAGGAAAGGCTATTCGGGCTGTCTGGTATCGAGGGAAATCATGGTGAAGACGTGAAGGAGCTGTACTATTACCTGGACAGCACTCCTACCCACTCCTACATGAAGATGCTTTACAAGTATCCTCAAGCAGAGTTCCCCTACAAAAGCCTGCTTGAGAAAAATCAGAAAAAGAGCAAGCTCGAAACTGAGTACGAGGTCATGGATACCGGTATCTTCGACAAAGACGAGTATTTTGACATATTTCTTCATTATGCCAAGGCTGATGTTGAGGACTTCCTTTTTGAGGTTGAGATAATTAACCGCAGCAATAAAAAAGCCCCAATCACAGTACTACCCACATTTTGGTTTCGCAACACATGGTCCTCTGGTAAGGACAAATTCATCCCCTCCTTGGAAGAATTTGACAAGCAGCATATGTTTTTGTCTCACCACCTACTTGACGACTTCCACGTCTATTTTGACGAAAATATTGAAGAGCAAGCTTTTACAGACAACGAAACCAACAGATCGAAGCTATACGGCATTTCCAATACGGCTAAATTTTTGAAAGACGGCATCAACGACTACATAGTTGATGGAAAAAAAGAGGCCGTTAATAAAGAAAAAAGAGGCTCGAAAGCGAGTGGAATCTACACCTTTAGCATAGCAGCCAATAGCAGCAAAAAGGTGCAAGTTAGGCTAAGCAGAAAAAAACTCGATAACCCATTTGGGGATTTTGATGCTGTGATGTCGCTTAGAAAAGCGGAATGCGATTCGTTCTACCGTTCTTTGCAATACAAAGTAGCCGACAGGGACTTGCGAAACATCCAACGGCAGGCATACGCCGGCATGATGTGGAGCAAGCAGTTTTATTACTATAATATTAGAGAGTGGCTTGGTGGTGACCCCGGAAGAATACCTCCACCTCAGGAACGTCGTCATGGCAGGAATCACGACTGGCAACACATGGACAGTGCCGATGTCATTTCAATGCCCGACACTTGGGAGTATCCCTGGTATGCTGCATGGGATCTTGCTTTCCATTGCATACCTATAGCGAGGCTGGATCCTGATTTTGCCAAAAATCAGCTCCTGCTGTTACTCAAAGATGAGTACATGCACCCCAACGGACAGATTCCCGCCTATGAGTGGAACTTCAACGACGTTAACCCTCCTGTTCATGCCTGGGCCGTTTTAAGAGTATTTAAAATGGACAGGAAAATGCAGGGCAAAGGTGATTTTGATTTCCTTCAAAAAGCCTTTAATCGTCTGTTGCTGAACTTCACCTGGTGGGTCAACCGAAAAGACGCCGATGGCAAAAACATCTTTCAGGGAGGCTTCCTTGGGCTGGACAATATCGGAGTGTTCGACCGCAACCGTCCACTTTCGGAAGGCTCCTCACTCGAACAAGCTGATTCCACAAGCTGGATGGCCATGTTTGCCCTCAATATGCTTCGCATGTCGCTGGAACTGGCTGAAGTTTATCCCGCCTATCAGGACATGGCCAACAAGTTTTTTGAGCACTTCCTTTACATCGCCAGTGCTATGAACAGCTCTGATGATGATACGGTGAACCTCTGGGATGATGAAGACAACTTTTACTATGATGTGATGCATGTAAAAGGCCAGGATCCTCAGCAAATGAAGGTTCGTTCAATGGTTGGTCTGATTCCGCTTTTTGCAGTAGAAACGCTAAGGTTGTCGACTTACGAAAAGTTGCCGGAATTCAGAGAAAGGCTGGACTTTTTCATGAAGCAACGCCCAAAGCTCGCTTCGCTGGTAGCCCGATGGGAAGATCCGGGGCGGGGAGAAAGAAGGCTACTCTCACTTCTTCGTGGCTTCAGGATGAAGAAGATCCTGGAAAGAATGCTTGACCCTAATGAGTTTTTATCCGACTATGGCATCAGAGCCTTATCGAAATACCATAAAGAAAATCCGTACGTACTTGAAATGGAGGGCGAAAAATTCGTTGTTGAGTACCTTCCCGGAGAGTCAGACTCTTCGTTTTTTGGTGGTAATTCGAACTGGCGGGGGCCGATTTGGTTCCCTCTGAATTACCTCGTTATTGAGTCGTTATACAAATTTCACTTTTATTATGGTGACGACTTTAAAGTCGAATATCCTATCGAGAGCGGAGAATATGTTACCATTAAAGATCTGGCTGGAATGTTGGCAGAAAGGTTGATGAAGCCATTCCAAAGAGATGAAAACGGCAATAGACCTGTGTTTGGAAACAACGAAAAGTTTCAAAAAGACCCTCACTTCAAGGACTACATTCTGTTTTATGAATATTTTCATGGAGACAATGGAAGAGGTCTTGGTGCCAGTCACCAAACTGGTTGGACAGGACTTGTGGCAGACATCATTCACAAATACTACAACCCTTAAACCCTGCAGAGGATGTTTTCTTTTTTCAAAAGAGAGAAAAGCAAAGAACTACCAGCGATAATGGTATTCACCGCAAAAGTACAGCTATACAAATGGCTGATAGCCGATGCCGTGCAATCTCCATCTACTATTTTCTATTTCTCCGAAGAAACCGGCAATGAGCTAAGAGCACTTCTTGATGCGGCTGGGGCTGAGGAGATAAAGTTATTAAACTGGAAAGGTGCTGATAAGAAGATGATATCGGGCAATGTGTATGTTGCCGAGCTTTACCCTCTATCAGGCCCATATACCAACCTCATCAACGGCCTTCAGCAAAATTCAAAGACCAGCGTACAGACGCTATCTCATCTTGACAGCCCTATTTTCACGAAGATGGGAGGCGAAAAACTAAAGGCTCTTGTGGCACGCCTTGGGGTCAAGGCGGACGAGTCTATTTCCCATTCCATGGTTACACGAGCAATCAGCAATCTCCAGTCAAAACTTGATCAAAAGGTGGCCGCAGAAAGAGAAGCGAATTCTATTGAAGACTGGTTTCGTATCAATCTAGGTGACTAGTCTGTAAAATATATATCTGGTCAAAAGCACCACTACGTTACGGAATCGGATATTTTAGTATATTCGCTTAACTATTTCCTTTTTTTAACTTACTAGTAGCGTCTTTTTAATCAGAATGTAATGAAAAGATTTTCTTGGTCATCAATCCCGTTCTTGCTTCTATTGTTTGCAGGCTGCGGCGATGCTGGAATTGGCTTCAATATTACACGGAATGTTCCCATTATTTTCGAAATAGCCGTCCCCGGAAATGATCCAGGCATCGAAATAGACCCTCCGGCATTCAATAAGACTTTCAGGCTGTCCGACGTCAGCGCTTTCAAGGATGCTTTATCTGACCTGGCTGAGTCTGATGCAGTAACCGTTAATTCCGTTACCTATACCATCACCGATGTCTCAAATGAGGAAGAGGTAGAACTGGATGAAATAAGTCTGAGTGTAGCGTCGCAAGTCACTCAACAGCGTAGTGTTTTAGCAATCACTGGTAAGCTTCAAAACACCTCAGAAAAACCTGCTGGCGTGAGTGATGCCGAGGCCGGCACGATTAAACAAATCCTTACAACCTACAAGGAAGTAGACAACACACTCACATTTGATTTCGCTGAGGTGCCCAGCTCCGATCTCAACTTCACTTTTACACTTTACTACAACATTACCTTAAGAGTAAGGTATTAATCACCAACTTGGTTATGAAAAAGCTAATACTATTTTTTGCTCTTGTGTATGCCCCATTTTTGAGCCAATCCCAAAGCTTAGACGTCTTCATCGAGGGGGGGGTAGATGATGCAGAAGAGTTGTTGAAAAATTACTTTGAGCCTGCTTTTTTGGGTTTCGGCTATGGGCTTACCAACAACTGGGCTAATACCGCCAAGCCTCATCAACCCCTGGGATTCGATATTACACTGTCGCTATCGGTCGCCTATGTACCGGAAAAAGCCACTTTTTTCACATTTAAGCCAAACGACTACTCAAACGTGACACTGGCCGATCCAAACAAAGATCAACTGCCAACAATTTTTGGACCCAATCTGGATGCAGATGATATCCCGGAAATTATTTTCAATGAGGGCAAGCAAGAAAGTGAAGTGAAATTCACAAGCCCAACCGGCCTTGGCATGGAAGAAGTTATCGGGTTCAATGCGGTTCCGGCCCCAATGATACAAGCCGGATTAGGCTTGATCAAAGAAACAGATTTGAAAATCAGAACGATACCAACCTACACTTATAAAAACGGTGACACAGAAGTAAAACTAGGCATGCTCGGTTTCGGTATTCTGCACGACATGAAGCAACACGTGCCTGCTTTCGCATTTGCACCTTTCGAACTGTCTATTCTTGCTGGTTTCAGCCGAATTTCTGTCGAAACAACGCCTGATATTAACACCCCTGATAACGTGACCAGATTAAGCGTGAAAGGAGCTACAATACAAGTGCTCGGCAGCAAAGACTTCGTGAAAATTATCACACTGTACGGTGGCGTGGGATTAAACGGAGCATTTACAAGAGTGAGGCTCGACGGCAGCTATAAAATAGAAAGCTCGCTGCAACCGCTGGTAAATCCTATTGATTTTAAGTTTAGCAATTTCAGTCCACGAGCAACAGTGGGCGCCAAACTAAACCTGGCAATCATTACTATCAATGCAGATTACACAGTCCAGAAATACAACACTCTCTCAATGGGTCTCGGTGTGAGCGTAAGATAGTGGGGAGTTATTTGGCTGCCGCTATAGCAGTCTAATAAGGTGCCACCGAACAGCCATTATCTTTACTTTCGGCGTGCCGTCGGTTAAAGCTTAATGAAAACCTTCTTCTTGTAGAGAAAATAGACGGGTATGAAGCAAATG
Source organism: Imperialibacter roseus (assembly GCF_032999765.1). Lineage (GTDB taxonomy): Bacteria > Bacteroidota > Bacteroidia > Cytophagales > Cyclobacteriaceae > Imperialibacter > Imperialibacter roseus. The sequence continues at coordinate 3,169,903 of NZ_CP136051.1, forward strand.
ACGAGCGAATAGAACAACGCCCAAATAAGGGATGAAAGCTTTTCCGGAACTCCCACTGCGACCAGGCCGTCAAAAAAACCGCTTCTCAATGGAATATTGGCTAATGCCAACAATTTCAAGATCACACCATGAAGGACATAGGCCACCACAGCGTTGGAGCCAAATATAACACCAAGCTTTGTCCAGCTTACCTTGCCCTGAACATCTACCAGCCAGACGAAAAAGGCTAGAGACATCGCTGCCAGACCAGCGGCATATAACACATAAGAGCTGGTCCAGATGTGCTTATTGATGGGAAAAAACCAATCAAATACGTTACCGGCCACAAAGGCACTGAATCCTGCCACAAACAACCAAATTACCTTTTTATCCGAATCCAGTTTACTCAGCAGCAACCTTCCGGTCAGCATACCGGCAATGCCAGTTCCTATAGCAGGAAATGTGCTCAGGAAGCCCTCAGGATCCCAGGTTTTTTCCCACAGTCTGCCAGGCACAAGCCTTCGGTCAAGCCAGGACTCCATGTTTGTGCCAGGTTCGTAATTAGCTGCAATAAGCCCCTCGCCAACCTTCCTTATTCCGTCCACGGTTACCATACCCCCGCTTCGCAAAGTCTCACCCGTGCTGAGCGCCTGCTGAATCACGTCATCGATTGGAACAGGCACAAAAGTCATTATCGCCCAATACCCCACAAGGAGACCAACCGCCCACTTTACCTGAGCTTTCCAGTCGCCGTAAATGTACAGCAGTGAGCAGGCGAGAAAAACGATACTGATACGTTGAAGGACGCCGGGAATCCGAATATTTCCCAGGTCAAATTTTGGAAACATCCACAGAAAAATACCCAGTGTAAATATTTTCAAGGCCCGTACAAGCACTTTTTTCACCAGTTCTTTTTTACTCTTTCCCTGATCTAGCTGCCGCTCAAAAGCCAGCGCAATAGAAACACCCACTATAAACAAAAAGAAAGGAAAAACGAGATCCGTTGGCGTAGCACCATGCCAATGGCTATGGAGCAATGGTGAGTAAACATGGCTCCACGAGCCGGGTACATTCACTATGATCATAGCCAAGACGGTAAATCCCCTCAGTGCGTCAAGTGATACAAGACGGGAATCAGCCGTAAGTCCTTCAAGTTTGCCTGCCATATTCAATTTTAGTATCAACCTACGCCCCCGTTCTCACTACCGCCACTAAATATTTACTTAGGCCACCAGAAAGTTGTGAACGGCAAATTTTTAAGTTTGAGCCCGACTGACCAAAGTCATGGCGAGATAAAAGTGTACTTTTATATCTTTTACTAAATTAGGCCTCAAAAAATTGAACTAAACAAGGTATATGAGAAGGCTATTAGATGCACTGGAAGATGTGGAGAGAATTTGGGTAAAGTGGCTGGATAAGCATGCTTACGATTGCCTGAGAATTAGCATTGGGCTCATTTACCTTATTTTTGGCTTGCTCAAGTTTTTTCCACAATACAGTCCCGCTGAGCAGCTCGCTGCCGACACCATCTGTATCATCACATTCGATGTGCTTTCGGGGAATGCCGCATGTATCGTTCTTGCAATTATGGAAACCCTCATTGGAGTGGCCCTGATTGTCAACTTTAAAGCCAGGGCAACCATCTTAGTAACTATCTGGCATATGTGCTGCACTTTTCTGCCGCTGGTACTACTCCCGCAGTATGCATTTAATCAGGATCCTTTCAGCTTTTCAATCGTGGGACAGTACATTTTCAAAAATCTGATTATTCTGTCTGCGTTGATGGTGCTTTACAGGAACCTTGCGAGTAAAGCATCAAAACACGCTGTGCTTGACGTAACAGAAAGGAAAAATTAGGCGTCTATGATGATCAGCTAAAAGCCCGTCTTGGTCAGCTCGCCCCCCACTTTCATAAGCACCTGACTAACAGGCTATTTCTTGGCAAAGTCTAGCTTCACATGTGCATTTGTCATGAATCCCATTAAAATATTCCAAAGCTGCTCGTAAGGAACAATCTCAACTTCAGCAAAAGCGTCACCCGGCTCAGGGGTAATTTTGAGTCGTTCCAAATACCGCTTGCCTTTTTTGGCTGCCATGTCGGGATTGAAACTACACTGCACAATAATGGAGATCAGTTTAAGAAATAGTTTCTCTCTTTGACTTTCCGGATTCTGATTTAAGTACCTGTAAATGTAGCGCTCAGAGTTGGGCAACTTGGTCAATGCCAGATCAAGCCTGTCTTTCTTAAGAAAGTCCATAAACTCTAAAATGAGAATCGCTACCATGAATCCCTGCTTGTCTTGGCTGTAGAAAGGGAGTCGTTCATAGATGTCCTTAAAACTCAGCACATCTTCCACATTCCGATCAGGCATTATAAAATATAAATATCCCTTGTATAGCTCCCACCTTTCCTTCGACTGAGTGCTAATTTTGTCCACATAGGGGTTTCTGGTTACCTGGTTAATCACTTCATCGGCCAAAAGATAGTTCTTATTGTGAAGCGCCAGCAGTACGTAATTCTCCATGTGAGAAAACCAGTTCCTCGAAGACCTTGATATGTGGTTCATCCCCTCCTCAGCATATTTAATGCCCTTGTCGTAGTCCTTGGCTCTCAAACAAGCATAGGTACGAGTGTAAACGTGGTGACGCATGTCAAACCTCAACGGGTTTACGGCACCTTTATTCACCAAATCATAAGCTTCATCGGCAATTGCAACAACACTTCCGTAGTCGCCCAAAAGCTCATTTGTCCACAACCGAAGCCTGTAGTAATTTTCAAAAAGTGCGTATGATCCTCCTTTCTCCCATAATTTCCTAAGAACTTCCACCGCCTTAATAGTAGACTCCAGGTGTACTTTCCTCGAATGGACAGACTTGCCCAATTGCATCCATTTTAAATAAAAAATATCAAGCGACTCCTCCTCTAGTCGATTGATCACTTCGTATTTTTTTATCTGTCCAATGGCTTTCCTTAAGTGGTTCGGGCGAAATGACTCTGAGTATATTACTCTCAGCATCTTCAGACCGATCAGTGTCAGGTCAGTAAACTCTGATTCCTTAGAGATGGTCAGTGCCTTTTTTATACTTTTTTCAGCGAGCTCGTATTCTCCTTCCTTGTAAAGTATCTTGGCTCTGAAAATATGACTGTGGCACTCCTGCTCAAAAGGAAAACTAATGTTACCCCTCGAGTCATTAAAATCAGCAAAATACAAAAGGTTATTCAGCTTGGTACGCAATCTGGACTTAAGCATCCTATAGCGTTGGTCTGTGCCATTTGTGCCATACATCCCAAAAGCAGCGTCATCATCTGTCGTGTAAACGCCACTTTGTATGCTATTAAACAGTTGCTGCTCTTTACCTGGGTTGTCTTCATTATTTACAACATCGATAAGAGAAACATTTTTTTTGACTCTGTTTGTTACAATTCTGACTATTTTTTTGATCTCATTCATAGTGAACACTTCAAATTTTAAGCTTCAGGAGGAATTTCACCGACTTTATACCGTAAACTACTAAATTTTTTATAGTTAGCAAATGTTACAAACTGTCGTAAATGGGTAGTAGGTATTCCACCATCTTCGAGGCGTGTAATTCACTTAACTTAACCAATGAGACTATGGCACAGTATGTTTTCTTCTTGATTCTTTCTCTAGGCCTCTATTTTGCTTCGCCTTCAACAACTTCATCCTCATCTACCAAAAAACCAAAGCAATCATTGCGAATTATTAAAACAGACGATGGTGGACAGGGTGGCTGGGTAGGAGGCGGCAAATAATACATATTGCTGAAAATTTACTTGTTAAAAAAGGGTAGTCAGAACATCTCCCTTTTTTAACAAGTTAATGGAGCCGTATCGCCCCACCCTGTTTGGTGTTTTCTGCTGAAACAAATTCTTTTAAGTTATTCCAACCCAACTATTGCCTTTTGCCAAATTGGGTAGTTTGAAATATTTTGAATGCCGGAAAGACACCATTGACGCTAAAAAAGCCAAAGAACACTCTCACAAACTAAGAAAAAGAGTTTGAACAAAAGGTACGAGTATTGGCCTTAAAATGCTAGTATGAGCGGATTCTCCCCGATTCGTCGGCAAGTTTTCTTAAATAAGTGCTAAAACCATCTTCCTTAAGCAGTTCCTCAAGTGTAAGGTGAAGTCTGTATTTCCAATAATGCTGCGGGTTTGCCGGCACATTAATCCTTTCCTCGCTGGGGGAAGATCTTCGAAGCCTTTCATCCATTGCCAGCAAATCCTGTATAGGGAAGATTGCCCACATGGCGGGTGCTTCCATATGTTGCCGGATAATTTCTGAAGCAATCCATGGCTCGCAGTGAACAGGCGCTTCGCCGGTTTGCCTCAAAATGGAATTGAAAAATCTTTGAACCTCCTGCCTGTCCTCTTCCCACCAGCCTCTCAAAGTAGAAGTATCATGACTTGAGGTAGTAGTAACCGACAAATACGGGGTTTGAGAGGGAGGCCAAAACTCCCAGTCCGGGTTATTGGGCATGCGCTGCACAGCAAGACTGAGAATTTGCATTTCGGCCATAACGCCCGGAACGCTTTCAGGGACCATACCCAAATCCTCGCCACATATCAACATATTAGTAGCTGCCTTCAGCGCAGGGAGCTTTTCCATGGCCCGGTGTTTCCAAAAATCGTTGTGGCGTTTGTAGAAATAATGAACATACAGCCTGTTCATTACCTCTTTGCTTCGATCGTCGAGATCTCTGTAGCTATAGGTACTGTGAAATCCAATTCTGGGATTGAACAGACTTGCATCATCCGTCGGCAGGAAAAGTACTTCCGCATGCAGCCTGAAAAGTTGACTTCGCAACCAAATCAAATGCTCACTATCAGCATTGCCGCTCTGCATTATTTCCTCAATATGAGTACTGAGCTTCCGTTGAGTAGTGTATTTCTCCTTAAACCGATACTTACCCTCTTCAAATTCATCCAGATAAGTCTCCTTTACTTTGTCGCTGTGTGCACCGAAAATTTCTGAGAGCATATAAGCCCTGATAAATGGCTCGCAATAACGCTCTTTGTTAAATTGCAAGCCCCAATTGCCCAATTCGTCAACGCCGAACGGCAAACAGGGGTTAAAGTGCCCGAAAAGCCCCTCCACTGCGTGCATGGGTATTTCCCAAATTCTAAAAAAGCCAAGGATGTGATCGATACGGAATACATCAAAGTAGTCCGCCATTTTCTTCAAACGCTCTTTCCACCAGGCATAGTCATCTTTGGCCATCTCTTCCCAATTGTAGGTTGGGAAGCCCCAGTTTTGCCCTGTAACAGAAAAATCATCCGGTGGTGCACCCGCCTGGCAGTCCATGTTGTAGAGCCTGGGTGCTATCCATGCATCCACGCTATTTCGGAATATCCCGATAGGAATATCACCTTTGAGCACCACGCCTTTCTGCCTGGCATAGGCAGTGGCCTCCTTGAGCTGCTTGTCGAGATGAAACTGGATAAAGTAGTGGATAGCAACATCATCATAGTGCTTTTGCTTCGGGTCAGCAAATTTGGCTATTTCCTTTTCGGAATAGACCGAATATTGGGGCCATTGACTAAAGTCCGGCGTGCCGAATCGGTCTCGCAGGCATGAGAATACCGCATATGGCAGCAACCAGTGTCCATTTTGAGCAAAGAATGTTTTGAATTCCTTACTTTTCAAAACGACCTCTTTGTGTTCAGCATAGGCAAGCTTAAAATACTCAGCTTTGGTATTCATCACCTGCTCATGATCAACATGATCGAGACGGTTCAGCGCTATTCTCTTTTTATCAAATTCCTTCTGCCGCTTACGGTCACTGAGCGCTCCCATTGACTGGAGATTAGCATAAATGGGATGAAGAGCAAAAACTGAAATGCCGGCGTATGGGTAAGAGTCTACCCAGGTGTGAGAAGCTATGGTGTCGTTAACAGGAAGTACCTGGATAAGTTTGTTGCCCGTTTTAAGAGACCAATCGACCAACTTTTTGATGTCTTCAAACTCACCTACGCCCGTGCCCGACTCTGACCGCAATGAAAAAACGGGAATGGCCACCCCAGCGCCCCGCCAGTTGCCCGACTGGAACCGAAAGTGCTCATCGGCCTGAATGGTAAGCCCACCTTCTTGCGCCGAAGCACTTCGTGGCAGGTAGCGATTCTCACCCCCCTCCCATTCTTCAACTCGTTTGGTCTTCGTATTGTAAAGGACATATTTATACTCAACGGGAAGCTCTTCCAAAGCAAAGTTTACGTCCAATTCCCATACCGGAAATTCAGCATTGCCCATGAGCACCACCTTCTCTTCCTCCCACTCACCGAGAGCTTTATGGCTTCCTATCAATCCCACCTGGTAGTCTTCTGCAACCCTGGGCAAACGAAGTTGCAGTCTGTAAGACAAACCAGGGCCACCAACTACATTTTTCTTTGGTTTCCCCTTTTGCTTAAAAAACGCCTGCATAAAGGGCGAAGTGTTCAATAAATTCTGATCATCAGTCGTAGGCCTCCAGTAGTCCCGCACCTCAACAGTCTCATACAGACTTTCGTCAATATTCTGTCTTCGTTTGTCACCAAATTCCCATTCCGTAGTGCCAAATCTCTCATCAAGCAGGTAGTATTTATAGTCAAAGGATTTACCCTCAGCTTGATCCATTTCAACCGCTATCGACCACTGGTCGCCGCCAGTTGGCAGCAAAGGGACAGCCTTGGCCTCGTTCCAGGAGCCGAGGCTTTTCGCCGAACCACAAATGAAAAGGCGTTGGCCCCAAACTGTTCTGTAGTCAATATTGAACCTTACTTTAATCATACAAATCAAAATATGTGGAACGGCCTCCCGAAGTAAAATGAAACGAATCGATGCACCTTGTTGGCATTTTTTTTATCGTATTGGTCTAAATTATCCCGACGCAATTAAAACATGGCGATCAAGAGCCGCAAATATAAAGGGACAAGCCTCATTGTATCACCTTCCTTTTTAGAATATCAAGTGATAGATGTTTCAAGATTGCTTACTCGGAAGGCCCCTTTCCACTGCAAAAAACAAATCAGTTCTCGTCTTTAACCAGCAGCACCATGACAGCGGCAACCATAAACGAGACTCCCCCAATGATAAGTGCGTAAATAGCTTCCCCTTCGAAGACCCGTTTAACCAAAAACCCCAAAAGAGAGGCGGCACATATTTGCGGGATAACTATAAAGAAGTTAAATATCCCCATGTAAACCCCCATTTTCCTGCCTGGTATAGCGCCTGCAAGAATAGCATAAGGCATGGCCAAAATACTTGCCCAAACCAGGCCAACGCCTAAAAAAGGAATAACAAGTAATTCAGGAGACTTTATGAAAGAAATTGAAATAAAACTCACGCCCCCTATGATCAGGGAAATCGTGTGAGTGATTTTTCTTGACGTCTTGCCTGCCAGCCAGATAAGTCCGAAAGCCAGCAAAGCCGCCGCACCATTGTAAACTGAAAACAACACTCCCACCCAGTCAGCTCCATCATTATACAGCTGAGACGTGGCATCCTGTGTGCCGTAAACGTGGGAAGTGATGGCGGCTGTGCTGTAAATCCACATAGCAAATAGGGCAAACCAGGAAAAGAATTGCACAACAGCCAGCTGTTTCATAGTAACTGGCATGTTGTTCAGGTCCGTAATAATAGATGTAAGCCCATTACTCATACCGGATTTTGACATCCAGCCAACTATCACCTCTATAAGCCCAAAAACGATAAGTCCAATGGCCAGTATGTACACTTCCTTTTCTGCATTTACATACGCCAACGCCAGGGTCAAACCGATTCCAAGCGCCAGCAAAACCAGCCCCACGTTGAGGAAAGTTGATACTTTGGCGACCCCCTGTTCTGGCTGGGCCAAGCTGGCTCCCTCATCGTTGTCAAACTGAGCAAGTTCATCCGGCGGATACTCTTTTGTCTTCAGCACCGTCCACACAATGGCCATCATAAATATGATTCCCCCGATATAAAAAGAGTACTTAACAGAGGGCGGGATAATTCCCTCGGCTGCCGTATTGGGTATTCCCAACCAGTTAGTAAGCACATAGGGAAGTGCCGAAGCAACCACAGCGCCAGTACCTATGAAGAAGCTTTGCGTGGCGAAACCTGTGGTACGTTGATCAGGAGGAAGCATGTCGCCAACAAACGCCCGAAAGGGTTCCATGGAAACATTGATGGATGCATCCATGATCCAGAGCATGCCGGCTGCCATCCACAGAGTGGGCGAGTTGGGCATGATTATGAGCGCCAGCGAAGCCATAATAGCACCCGCCAGAAAATAAGGCCGTCTTCGGCCCAGCCTGGTCCAAGTGTTATCGCTCATGTGGCCAATAATAGGCTGTATGATCAAGCCCGATACCGGCGCAGCGATCCAGAGAATGGGGATATTGTCAATTTCTGCACCAAGTGTTTCAAAGATTCTCGACACGTTGGCATTTTGCAAAGCGAATCCAAACTGGATGCCCAGGAAACCGAAACTCATGTTCCAAATCTGCCAAAAACTAAGACGGGGTTTTTCCATGTTGTTTAAGCAAGTAGGTAAAATCAAAAAATCCGAAATGCAAACATATCGGATTCGGTTATAATGTTCCGAGCTCAAATTGGAGCAGCCGGATACAAACAAACGGGATGGTAATACGCTTGTTTGAAGACTATCTCATTGAAGATTTTCTGATAATGAGTTTTGTTTTCAACACCTCAGTACGAGGCACAAACTCATCCTCATCTGCTTCACTTTGCTCAATAAAAAGCTGAGCCGCCTTCTGGCCCATTTCAAAACCAGGCTGCGATACGGTTGATAGTGACGGTTGCATAAGGGAAGAAATTTCCCAGTCACTAAAGCCAACGATAGCCACATCCTTTGGAACAGAAATGCCTCTGTCACGCAGCGCTATCATTGCACCGATCCCCACCATGTCGTTGTTGGCAAATATGCCATCAAAAGTCAGCTTTTTGTCAAACAGGGTGGCTATTTGCCGACTCCCCTCATCAAAGGTTGTTTGCTCACAGTGGATGATAAGGTTTTCGTCTATCGGTATATTATTCTTTTTCAAAGCCGCCAAATACCCGTCTCTCCTGTTCTTTGTGATATCAAGGTTTTTTGGCCCTTCGAGGTGCACAATCGTTTTGCAACCTATGCTGATCAAATGCTCGGTGGCTTGAAAAGCACCATCGTAGTCATCCACAATCACACGACTGGTATTCAGCTCTTCACAAACCCGATCAAAAAAGACAAGAGGAATTCCTCTGTCAATAAGGTTTTTAAAATGATCATACGAAACTGTTTCCTTGCTTACAGATGCAAGTATGCCATCCACCCTACTGTTGACCAGGGCGTTGGTATCCGACACTTCTCTGAGGAAAGACTCATTGGTTTGTGAGATGATTACGTTGTAACCAGCCTTATAGGCAACATCTTCAATTCCACTGATGATGGTAGAGAAAAAGAAATGAACTATCTCAGGGATGATAACACCAATAGTGTTAGTCTTACTCTTTCTTAGGCTGAGGGCAATCAAATTAGGCTGGTAATTCAGCTTTGCAGCCAACTCGCTAACGGCCTTTTTTGTCTCTTTGCTTATGTCCGGATGGTCTTTTAGCGCCCTGGATACTGTAGAGGGAGAAATGTTCAACTCCCTTGCAATGTCTTTAATGGTTACCGGTGGGTTCTTCATTTATATCAAGGTTTATCCGCAAGGCGAAGAGCGAAATTAAAAGTAGGCATCAAATTCTACAAACTTGGCTAAGAAGTTATAAATTTTTCAACTAAAAACCGATTTAGGCTATTTGCCAAGTCTAAACTTAGCTCCCTCTTTGCTTATTTGTCTTTTAGGGATAATTTTGATTTTTCCCTCTGTAAATAACAAATTCAATAAAATATAATACTATGAAATTCAGACCAGGCGTAATATCAGGCGACGAAGTAAAGGAAGTGTTTGACTATGCAAACAAAAACGACTTCGCCCTTCCTGCGGTCAATGTGATCAACACCAACACGGTGAATGCAGTACTTGAAACAGCAAAGGCTGTTAATTCACCCGTTATCATACAGTTCTCCAACGGAGGCTCTTCTTTCTTTGCAGGCAAAAGCCTGAGCAACGACAACCAGTTCGCTGCTATTGCGGGCGGTATTTCAGGCGCTCAGCACGTGCATTTAATGGCAGAAAAATACGGTGTTACAACCATTCTTCACACCGACCACTGCGCTAAAAAACTTTTGCCATGGGTTGACGGACTGCTTGACGCTGGTGAGAAATTTTACGAAACACACAAAAAGCCTTTGTATAGCAGCCATATGCTCGACCTATCCGAAGAGTCGATTGAAGAAAACATGGAAATAAGCACCAAGTACTTCAAGAGAATGGCAGCAATGGGCATGACACTTGAAATCGAATTGGGTGTGACTGGTGGAGAAGAGGATGGTGTCGACAACTCCGACGTTGACAGCTCAAAGCTTTACACACAGCCCGAAGAAGTCGATTTCGCCTACACACAGCTGAAAGCCATTTCCGACAATTTCACAGTAGCCGCTGCCTTCGGCAACGTTCACGGCGTATATAAGCCAGGCAACGTGAAGCTGATGCCGGTAATTCTTAAAAACTCCCAGGAGTTTATCATCAAAAAGCATGGAACTGGCCCATTGCCAGTTAATTTCGTATTCCACGGCGGATCAGGATCAAGCAGAGCTGAAATCCGTGAGGCTATTTCTTACGGAGCCATCAAAATGAACATCGACACCGACATGCAATGGGCATATTGGGATGGTGTGAAAGACTACTACAAGAAAAACGAAGGCTACCTGCAGTCGCAGATTGGCAATCCTGAAGGCTCCGACAAGCCGAACAAAAAGTTCTACGACCCAAGAGCCTGGCTCAGAGAGGGTGAAAAAACTTTTGTAGCTCGCCTGAAGCAATCGTTCGAAGACTTGAATTGCATCAATCGTAACGCTTAGTTGCCTTGGTGACTTTCAGGTTATTGGAAGTAGTTAAACTGACGGCAATTGTAGTCGTCTCTTGTTTTCTTATCCAATGCTCAACCCCTGAAAGTCACCAATCTTCTTCCACCCTAGACTCCTCTTTTATGGCTGGTAAATCAGATAAAATAATCGTTTACCAAATAATGACACGGCTTTTTGGTAACAAGGTCAATGCCAATAAGCGGTATGGCACCATTGAAGAAAACGGAGTTGGTAAAATGGTTGACATCAATGCCAAAGCGCTCAAAGAGCTAAAGAAATTTGGCGCTACACATATTTGGTATACCGGTGTGCTTGAGCATGCCACGATGTCGGACTACACCTCGATAGGCATTGCGCTTGACGATGTGGATGTAGTAAAGGGCAGAGCAGGCTCGCCTTACGCCATCAAAGACTACTATGACATCAGTCCAGACTTAGCCGTAAACCCAAAAAATAGGAAAAAGGAATTCCTTGCTCTTGTCGACAGAACCCACAAAGAGGGACTGAAAGTGCTTATCGACTTTGTGCCCAACCATGTGGCCAGGGGATATTCCTCCGATGCCGCACCTGAAGGTGTAAAAGGATTTGGTGCTGACGACGATGTGTCGGTAGCATTTAAAGCATCTAACAATTTCTACTACATTCCAGGCCAGCCGTTTCAGATTCCGGCGGGGTATGATCCCTTGCCCGGCCATGAGCACCCTACCAAAGACCAATTCTACATGGAGTCGCCCGCAAAAGCCACGGGGAATGACGTTTTCTCCCCTACTCCATCCATCAACGACTGGTTTGAAACGACAAAACTTAACTATGGGGTTGACTACGTCAATTTCAGAGAAAGACATTTCGATCCTATTCCAGACACCTGGAACAAAATGCTGGAGATTCTGACCTATTGGACTGAGCAAGGGGTAGATGGTTTCCGGTGCGACATGGCAGAGATGGTGCCCGTGGAATTTTGGGAATGGGTCATTCCGAAAGTGCAGGCCATCAATCCTGACATCATTTTCATTGCAGAAATTTACAACCCCAACGAATATAGAAACTACATCGAAAAGGGGCATTTTGACTATCTGTACGACAAGGTAGAGCTTTACGATACGCTGCGGCACATCATTGAAGGCAAAGCCAACACAGACCACATTACCACTGTGTGGCAAAGGCAGGAAGGTATTGCCCAACACATGCTGCGCTTTCTTGAAAACCACGACGAGCAAAGAATCGCCTCTCCTTTTTTTGCTGGCAACGCAAAATATGCTATACCGGCCATGGTACTAACGGCCGCCATGCACACGGGGCCAGTCATGGTTTACTTCGGTCAGGAAGTAGGTGAGCCAGCTACTGGCAGTGAAGGATTTTCGGGAGAAGATGGCCGAACAACCATTTTTGATTACTGGGGCGTACCCAATCACCAGGCATGGATGAATGGTGGTAAGTTTGATAGTGGAAACCTGTCTGCTGAAGAACAAGAACTACGAGAATTCTATCAGTTTATTCTGTCCTTTTCTTCAAAAGAACCAATCATTGCATCAGGCGGCTTTTACGATCTGCACTATTTCAACCGGAGCGCTGAATTTACAGGGCACAGCAACAATGTATTCACTTTTTTGCGCCACAGCGACAAAAACGCCTTTCTGATAGCGGTTAATTTCAACAAGGAAGGAAGCGAGCAAGTGCGTTTAAAAATACCTACTGATGCGCTAAGGGCTTTTAATATGCATCAGAAAAAATCGATCACCTTTACTAGCTACCTCGACAAAGGCGAAGCGATTGTTGTGCCGACCGATGACCTGACATCGAAAGATTCGTCGAATGCGTTGTCTTTTGAAATGGCACCGAATTCCTTTAAAATATATCGGCTAACTGGCAAAAATTAACTCCTATGACCAGACGAATAATTCTTATTTTTCTGTTGGCGGGGCTCTTTTCTTGCCAAAGCCCCATACAGGAGGCGTCGGCCCCTGAAACGGTAAAAGCCCCATTTCTTTGGGAGAATGCTACTGTCTATTTTCTGCTAACGGACCGCTTCAACAATGGCGACACAACTAACGATGTTAATTTCGATAGAACCGGTGAAGCTGCACCGCTGCGAGGGTTCATGGGCGGCGACATCAAAGGAATCAATGCAAAAATTTCGGACAACTACTTCACCGACCTTGGGGTAACGGCGCTTTGGTTTACGCCTGTTGTCGAGCAGATTCACGGCTCAGTTGATGAAGGCTTTGGTAACAACTATGGCTTCCATGGCTACTGGGCCAAAGACTGGACAACCCTTGACCCCAACTTCGGTACGAAAGAAGATTTGGCAGCATTGGTCAAGGCAGCTCATGAAAAAAGAATCAGGGTGGTGCTGGACGTGGTGCTGAACCACACCGGCCCAGTTACTGAAGTAGATCCAGTTTGGACAAACTGGGTAAGAACTGAGCCACAGTGCGTTTACCAGGACTATGAAACTACGGTAGCGTGCACCCTCGTAAAAAATCTGCCAGATTTGCTGAGTGGAAGCGATGAGGAAGTGGCGCTTCCCCCTCATTTGGTAGAGAAATGGAAAGTTGAAGGTCGATACGAGCAAGAGCTGGCCGAACTTGATGACTTTTTTAAGCGCACAGGCTATCCTAGAGCACCCAGGTATTACATCATCAAGTGGTTAACTGACTACGTGAGGGAATTTGGTATCGATGGTTTCAGGGTGGACACTGCCAAACACGTAGAAGAATCGGTTTGGAGCGAGTTGTACAAAGAAGTGATAATCGCTTTTAATGACTGGAAGCGCTCCCACCCCGATGAGGTGCTCGACGACAATGTGTTTTACATGGTGGGCGAAGTGTACAATTACGGTATCAGCGGTGGTCGTTGGTATGATTTCGGCGATAGAAAAGTCGACTACTTCGACAAGGGGTTTCACAGCCTGATCAATTTTGAGTTCAAGTATGATGCACAGAAGGACTATGAATCTATCTTCAAAAAGTACGATACATTGCTACACACGAGCCTCGTAGGCAAAGGAGCACTGAATTATTTAAGTTCGCATGACGATGGGCAGCCATTTGATGCGACCAGACAAAGAGCTATAGAAGCGGGAACCAAACTCTTGCTAACCCCTGGTGCCGCCCAGATCTATTATGGCGATGAATCGGGGCGCCTTCTACAATACGAGGGAGCATCGGGCGACGCAGTGCTTAGGTCTTTCATGAACTGGGAACAAATCTCTGACAATGCGAGTATTGGAGACCAGCGTGCGCAAAGCATTCTCGATCATTGGAGGAAACTCGGCACGTTCAAAAGAGACCATGTGGCCGTCGGTGCCGGACGCCATGAGCAAATCAGTGAAATGCCTTATGTTTTTTCACGCATTTACAAAAACAGTGTACTAGAAGACCGGGTTGTAATTGCACTGGATGCGCAGCAGGGTGAAAAACTAATACCGGTTGGTGGGGTTTTTCCCAACGGAACCCAATTAAAAGACTATTATAGCGGCCAAACTGGAGAGGTAAGAGACGGGGAGGTTGCTATCAAGTCCGGCTACAATATTGTTTTATTAAGTCCAATAGGCACTTAGTCCTTTCATATCGCTGGATAGAGATACCTGCGATTTCCGCCCGAAGGTTGACGGCCAACGCCATTCAAACATTAATTCCCGGGAAATTTTGCTTAGTTCTGTTTACTTGCAAGAATATTTGACTGGATCAATCTTCCGTTAGGTTAATACTTACTACATATGAGAATATTGAGATATTTTACGCTAGCCGTTCTAACTGCCTTCTTCTTAACCTCCTGCTCTGATCATTCAGCTGAAGAAAGTGCGTCAGTTGAGGTTCCCGACGCCCTTCCAATGAAGCTTGTTTCTCTATCGGACTTATCCGGGTTCACTGATATTGGCAAAGAGTGGGCTATTGCAGGCGAGGTGCTGGCCGTTCCAGGTGGCTTCGAAGCGAAAGCAGGAAGCGGAAGCCTGGTAAAAAGCGGCAAAGACTCTGGACAAATTTCCAGCGGAATTAAGCACGCTGATTTGGAACTGGAATTTAGCTTTGCTCTATCAGAGGAGGCAGATTTAAAAGTAGTTCTACTGGAGCAATACCCACTTATCGTGTCAGAATTTGCCAATGGGCAACAAACCGAAAAGTCTGGCGGAGGCATTCCAGTACGAATTGACAGTACTCAGCGTACAACTGTCAACGCCTTAAAAATGCCCGGCCTGTGGCAAACTTTGAGGATAACGTTCAAAGCGCCTCGGTTTGGCAGCGACGGGCGGAAAACTAAAAACGCTATATTCTCCGAAGTGTATTTAAACGGGTTTCTCATTCAATCCGGCGTAGAAGTGAAGGAGTCAATACTCTCGCCTGACAACGAAGAGTCGGCTTCTGGCTCGTTTATCTTTACTGCGGCAAACAACTCAGTTGCTCTGAAGGACATTAAGTACAAATCTTTTGGCCTTGAAAAACTTACACTAAGTGACCTTGAATATTCGCTTTATCAGGGCACGTGGGACAAGCTCCCCGACTTTACCACAATGACCCCGGCTAAAACCGGCAAAGTAGATGAGCTATCTATTGTCGGTCTGGCTGACGGTAACGACCACTATGGCGTGATTTTCAAAGGCAATCTCTCGGTGCCAAATTCTGGCGACTACCTTTTTGAAACTTTGATTGATGATGGTGGGGACTTAATCATTGACGGGCAAGTTGTTGTGCACAATGACGGAGAGCCCGGTTTTGGTGCCGTCAAAGGGCTTGTCACGCTGGAAAAAGGGGTACACACCTTTCAAAGCTCGTATTTTCAGGATGTGTGGAGCTCCATGTTGATGATTTACTACGAAGGCCCTGAGATTTCCAGGCAATCGTTCGGGGTAAACCCTTACGGTGGTTCAGGGCGAAAGCAGGAGCCGATGGTCGTTAAACCTGAAACCGAGCCCCGGCTGGTAAGAAGTTTTCTCGAGTACAAAAACACCCGAAAGACTCATCCAATATCTGTAGTGACCAGTGAAAGGGTCAATTATTCGTATGATTTGCTAAATGGTGCCCTCATCAAGGGGTGGAAAGGCGCTTACGCCGACGCAAGCGAAATGTGGCGGGGACGTGGTGAACCTCAGCTTTTGAAACCGCTCAACTTTAGCATCGACTTTTCCGACCAGATTCCGGTAGCCAGGCTGGTAACACCTAGTGACAAGTGGCCTT
Organism: Imperialibacter roseus; assembly: GCF_032999765.1. Lineage (GTDB taxonomy): Bacteria > Bacteroidota > Bacteroidia > Cytophagales > Cyclobacteriaceae > Imperialibacter > Imperialibacter roseus. Next base: position 3,186,006 of record NZ_CP136051.1, read on the forward strand.
TAGAAAACCCCGAGGGATTTAAAATGTTGGGTTACGACATCAATGAGCAAGGATACCCTGTGGTTCGCTACGAAATGAATGGGCTTAAATTTGAAGATTCCACCAGGCCTTCTAGTGACCTTAAGGGAATCTCAAGAGAAATTAACTTTACAAATCCGGACTCCAATGGCCTCCATTGGTTCCAGATTGCCTCAGGAGAAAATATTTACCAATTGTCTAATGGCTGGTATTGCGTAGACGGAAGCTACTACATCATAGTCGACGAAAAAGCAGACGCCAATGTGACAAACAGGTTCGATAAGGAGCTCATTCTTCAACTACCTAATGCTCCTGAAAAATCGAGTCTCACCTATTCTATTGTATGGTAATTGAATTGTATCCAACGTTATGAAATTTAAAAACACAACTTCGCATATACTTCTTATACTGTTTATTGGATTGTCTGCTAGCGTACAGGCCCAAACGGATATCCAAAAAAAGGAGGCCGCTCATTTTAGCATCTCAAAAGTTCCCATTCCCTCTGACATCGTATTAGAAGTTGGTGGTCTGGCTTTTGATGACAATGGGAAGCTTGGAGTAAGTACCAGAAGAGGCGACATATGGCTGATTGAAAACCCGTCTGGCAGCACTCCGATATTTAAAAAATATGCCACGGGATTGCATGAGCCGTTGGGGCTGGCATTCAGAGACGGTATTTTTTACACAGCTCAAAGAGGCGAATTAACCAGGTTGTCCGACCTTAATAAAGACGGTAAGGCCGACAGATATGAAACGATTTACAGCTGGCCGCTTGCTGCCAATTACCATGAATACTCTTATGGCCCGCTGATCTTGCCAAATGGCGACATGATAGTAACGCTCAACCTTGGTTGGGTTGGTCGTGGTGCCAGTCTTTCAAAATGGCATGGATGGATGGTAAAAATTACTCCCGATGGAAAAATGACCCCCATTGCCGTGGGCATGCGTTCACCGGCCGGTTTCAATGTCAATGCCGAAGGAGATATCTTCTATGCAGAAAACCAGGGCGACTGGGTGGGTTCTGGCAGAATGACCCACATAGAGTCGGGCGATTTTGTTGGGCACCCTGAAGGGCTCAAATGGTCTGGGGAAAAAGGCTCCCCTATCAGCTTGAAAATGGAGGACATCGTGGACACGCTTGGCTACACCCTGCATGAATATGCCCAGATTGTGCCTGAGATGAAAGCTCCGAGCGTTTGGTTCCCTCATACGCTGATGGGCATCTCTACTTCCGACATTCTGCTAATCGACAACGACAATTTTGGGCCTTTCAAAAATCAGTTTCTTGTTGGCGACCAGGGGCATAGCAAAATCATGAGGGTGTACCAGGAAAAAGTAAATGGCCAATACCAGGGCGTTTGCTTTCCTTTTAGGGAGGGGTTTTCATCTGGTATTCTTCGCATGCAGTGGTCACCGAAAAGAGATGTTATTTACGTGGGCATGACGAGCAGAGGCTGGTCTTCAACCGGACAGGACAACTTCGGTTTGGAAAAACTTCAGTACACCGGAAAGCTTCCATTTGAGATGAAGACAATTCGAGCATTGGAAGACGGCTTTAGCATTGAATTCACTGAGAAAGTGGATCTCGCCACAGCTTCCAATCCGTCTAACTACTCAGTTCAGGATTTTACGTATCTGTACCATCACAACTATGGCAGCCCTGTAACCGACCTTCAAAAAAGAAACATAACCAGTGTGGAAGTTAGCTCCGACCAACTAAGAGTGAAGCTTGTCATTGATCAGGTAAGGGATGGCTATATATATGAAGTGAAGCCTGCAGGAGTGAAAAACAGCAAAGGACAAACCCTGCTTCACAACACCGGCTACTACACCATGAACAATGTGCCTGGCCGGGTAAGGGGAAGTGGCGAATCGGCCGATCATTCTGACCACAAGGCGTCAGCAGCTGGCACTACCAATGTGACAAGTAGCAAACGAGTAGTTGAGATGCCTGCATCCTGGACTAACGGGCCAGATCAGACCGTTACGTTGGAGCCTGTTCCAGGCCTCAAATTTGACCAATCTGAAATAACCGTAAAGGCCGGAAGTAAGATCAAGATGGAGTTCAACAATCCTGACGATATGCTTCACAACATGGTTATTGTGAAACCAGGCGCTGCCGACAAAATTGCTCAGTTGGCCATTGACCTTGGTTTGGAAGGACAAAGCAAAGCTTATATTCCGGAGGCAGAGGAAGTTCTTTATCATACCAAGCTAATAGGCCCTGGCGAAAAAGATGTTATCTATTTTGAAGCACCTACAGCGCCAGGCAGATACACCTATGTGTGTACCTTTCCCGGTCATGCTGCCAGCATGAGAGGCACACTAATTGTTGAATAAAACACATTGGGTAGCGGTGGACAGCCAACATCGCCATCTCCTTTATCCACCTGAACTATCCATCCGGTGGATAAAGGAGGTCGATCCAACTCTTTCAATCAGCAGCACATAACCTGCGATAACCATCGGTAGCGATATACGCAGGCAATCGCACACAAAGTAATTGCCCCATCTCCTTTCCAGGTATCTGCCGATGGCACCGCTCGAATTCCACGCCTTTGAGGGCGTAGAAAGCCAAAAAGTTGAGGTTTTTCAAATGAATCAAAATCCTCTTTGAGAATTACTCAACAAAGCATAAGTTCTATTGCCAATTATACTTTTCCAAGATTTCACGGGGCATTTACGGAAACGTTTTCGCAAACGATTACATTATTATAATGACAACAAAAACGTTTTTGTTTGAATTTTTTTAGCCTTATATTTTAGCTAAATTGATTTTTTTTAAGAAAATTGTAAGGATTTTCACCCGTCTAAAAAGGACTATCGCAACATTTGCTCTTCATGCTTCTGCATGTTTGGCTATATTTCGGCAGTCCCGAAACGGACGAGTAGATCACTTTAAACAAGTTTTACCAAACAACTATTAAACTACATTTTTATGAGACAACGACTACTGAAGTACGTTTTCCCTGTGGTTTGTCTTGTGGCACTGACAGTGGGTCAGGTGCTGGCACAAGACAGGCAAGTCAGCGGAAAGGTAACAGATGCGGAATCCGGAGAAGGCCTACCGGGTGTTAACATTTTGGAGGCTGGAACCTCCAATGGTACAGTCACAGACATTAATGGAAACTATACTATTAGTGTGGGTGCAAATGCTTCTATTTCTTTTTCTTTTGTTGGCTACACCCCGCAGGTTATTGTTGTGGGTTCCAGAGCAGTCATTGATGCTGCCCTTGAGCTTGATGTGCAATCACTTAGTGAAGTAGTGGTGGTGGGATACGGTACTCAGGACAAAAAAGAGATCACTAGTTCAGTAACTAGTGTAAAAGCCGAAGACTTTAATAAAGGAACAGTAAACAGCCCCGCTCAGCTTCTACAGGGCAAAGTGGCTGGTTTGAACGTAGTAAGACCTGGTGGTGACCCCAACGGTGGGTTTCAAATTCGCCTGAGAGGTGTGTCAACAGTAGGTGCCAACGCTGAACCGCTTGTTGTTATCGATGGTGTGATCGGCGGTTCGCTAAACACAGTTGACCCTAACGACATTGCTTCTATCGACGTTTTGAAAGACGGATCTGCAGCTGCGATCTACGGAACGAGAGGTTCCAGTGGAGTAATTCTTATTACGACCAAGTCTGGTAAAGCTGGTAAAGTATCTGTTGAATACAACGGATCCATTGCTATGGAAAATGTTGCAAGAAAAATTCCTGTGATGGACGCAACGGAGTACAAGAAGCTTCCTGGCGCCATCGACCTTGGCTCAGACACCGACTGGCTCGATGTACTCACAAAAACCGCCTACTCTCAAGTGCACAACCTGTCACTTGGTGGAGGAACAAGCAGCACTACCTACCGTGCATCGCTAAACGTGCGTGATGCCGAAGGTGTGGGTATCAACTCTGGTTTCCAGCAACTTAATGGTCGATTGAACCTTACTCAAAAGGCACTGAACGACAAGGCGGTTTTCACTGTGAACATTT